>CP133187.1:1327500-1637500 GCA_030913685.1 Oscillospiraceae bacterium MB24-C1
GCGGAGGCAGGGGTTGAAAAATCGAGCAGTGGCAGATAGCGCACCTTGTCGATGGCATGCAGGAATAGATAAAGCCGCGGCCCCTTTTCCTTGTTAAGCAACAGTCGATAAACATTCTTGAAGAAACGTCCCTGCTTTTGCTTAATCTCCTTCTCGTCCCCGCCTGGGAACACCGTGCGCGAAACAGAATAGAGGAACGTATTCAAGCCATCCAGGCTGTCATCCACTGTCGAGAGATGTTCAAACAACAGCTTGATTTCCTGTTTTTCATCGTCAGAAAGCGAATTGTAAACCGCAAAATCACGGATGCTGCGCAGCTTGTAGGCGTTTTCAGGCGAACACTGTTCCAGCCAGAACTGCGCCAACGCTAAGCGCTCGGCAAACTCCTCGCGCTTATAAGGCGTGCCAATTTTCTCGAACACCGTCTCGAGTGCGTCAAGGTTAAAGTCCACCGTGCTGCCAAGCTGAACAAGCTGGCCCATCGGCACTGTTTTAACCTCATGACCCGGCACATCAACGTTGTACATAATGGCATTGAGCCGCTCGTCTCCCTTGCCTGCGCGGTAATCGTTGAGCGCCTTGTCAAACTCAAAGTACTGACGCAAAATCTCTTCATCAAAACAAAAATCAAACGCTTTAAGCGGTTCAGTCTTGGAATAAAGCCACAAAATGACCTCAGGCTGGTAAATTTTCAGAAGTGTTTCAGGCGTCAAATTGAGCCCCGACGAACCGGACATCTTGCCGGTCATGCCCTTGATGCCGATAAACTCATAACCAGTAAAATACGGCGCTGGATAGTCGTAAATCTTGTCTGAAATAATGCGGCTGGTCTGATAGCTGCCGGTGGGGGACGCGTGATCCTTACCGCCGGGCTCGAAATCGACGCTTTCGGCCTTCCATCGCATCGGCCAATCAATCTTCCAAGCTAGCTTGGCGCTGCTACCGTTCACAAAGTCATAATCGCCCTCATATCCACACTTGCAGGTGAAGTGACCGGTCGTGCAATCCTCTGAAAAAGAGGTGAAGGTGGTGGTATCTTTGTCGCAGGCCGGGCAGTATACGATAGCGGGGCTATAGGCCTCTCGCTCACCCTCCGCCGCATCTTGCGTGCGAAAACTGTCTAAAATATCAAAAATCTCGCCGCGGTGGCGCAGCGCATGAATTATACTCTCGTTATAGCGCCCTGAACGATATTCAACGGCCTGATAACGGAAATCAACCTCAATGCCAAAGCGCGACAAAGAGCATTCGAACTCTTTTTCAAAGTGCTCGGCATAGCTCCCGCAGCAGCCAAAGGGATCGGGTACGTCCACATAGGGCTTACCGATATGCTGGCTCCACTCCTCGGGTACGTTTTTGGGCACCTTGCGGAAGCGGTCAAACTCATCCCACGAGAAAAGCAACTTTGCCTTTTTACCAGCTTTTTGTAACGCGCGGCAGACAAAATAACTCGTGGCAATATCTCGGAAGTTGCCAATGTGCACCGAGCCCGAAGGGCTGATGCCCGCGGCACAGACATACTCTTCCTTATCAGGCTTTTTTGTAATAATTTCATTGGCAATTGCTTCTGACCAATGCATAACTTCAGACCATCCCTTTCAACTGCAAATACAAAGCACGCGCAAGGCTCATTAAAGCCATTTTTCGCGCATGCGCATTTTATGCCATTATTTTTAAAATTCTACTATAAAGGAACCCAAAAGTCAAACATCCACCAGTCCTTTTAGGGCGACAGTCGACCAAGCGTTTTTGGCCGACGGTATTGATTTAACCGCGTGTTGTGCTATACTTTATTTTATATCGACACTTTTTTGCGCGGCGCACAACGCTGTCAGCTCAGCCTTTGTTTACGAAAAGAGGAGATGTCCTATGCTGTCATACCAGGCCCTTGGGTTGGAAAATTCTAAAAACCTTCTAAAAAAAGCTTACGAAGGGCATTACGCCGTTGGCGCTTTTAACTTTATTTCTATCGAGCAGCTCAATGGCATTTTCGATGCCTGTGTTCAAAAACGCTCGCCCGTTATTCTGCTGGGTTCGCCCAAGCTGTGCCGCCAGTTTGAGCCGCGCATGCTTGCCAGAATGGCACAGGCCGGACGCGAGCGCGTACTCGAGCAGGGATTAGATATCCCTACCGTTCTGCATTTGGATCACGGCCTTTGCTATGAGCACTGTGTCACCGCTATCCAGAACGGTTTTTCGTCGGTAATGATAGACGGCAGTGCCCTACCCTTTGCCGAAAATGTGGCGCTGACCCGTCAGATTGTGGAATATGCCCATGCCTATGGCGTGACGGTGGAGGGTGAGTTGGGCGTACTCGATACCGAGGCTAACGCGCAAAGCTACTTCCCGCAGCGGCTTTATACCGACCCCTATCAGGCGGCCGAATTTGTTGAAAAAACCGGTGTAGATAGCCTTGCCGTTTCCATTGGCACCTCGCACGGCATGGTCAAATATCTCCCCAACCCCGACGGCAGCTATCCTGAATTACGCTACGATATTTTAGATAAGATCGAAACACTGATGCCCGGTTTCCCCATTGTGCTTCACGGCGCCTCCTGCCTGCCGTACAAATACATCGAAATGATTAATCGCTACGGTGGCAAGATCGGGCATACCGCTGGCATCCCCGATTATCAGATCACCAACGCCACACAGAAGGCGGTAAGTATGGTGAACATCGCTTCCGATGGCTGGTTGGCAGCACTTGCCCTCACGCGAAAGGTGCTGGCTGAAAACCCGACCGCAATAGACGGACGTATCTATTCTTTGCAAGTTCGCCCGGAATTAAAGGAACTATACTGCCATAAAATTGACATACTTGGCAGCGCAGGCAAATGCTGATAGCCGCCAAAATGACCTGCCATAACGTGGGGCTGCTGCTTTTTTTGCAGCAGCCCCTTTGCTGTTTATCTACTTGAATGATTAATGACCAACACATCGTTTTCCTTGATCACGGTCGATCCCCGAGGGATGATCACCCGGTCTTTTCGCTGCACCATGATAATAAGCATATCCGGCTTATTAAAAATTTCTGAGACACGTTTATTCTCCCACTTATCGCCCTTGCCAATACGCTTTTCAAATAGCGAGATGCCATCAATCTTGCCCGGTGCCTTGGCGCTTAGAACCAACTTATCCCCCGGCTGTAAAGTCGTTTTGCCGTTGGGAACAATCTTTTTGCCTTCGCGCAGCAACAACACAAGAATCGTCTCAGCCGGCAACAGAATGTCTTGAATCATGCTGTTTGCCCACGGATGATTTTCGGGTACTGAAAACTGAATAAACTGAATCGGTACCTCGTCACTGTAATCGGTAAAGGTTTTCATAACGTCAGAATTCTCGTCAATCATATCTAACTTGCGTGCTACGAACGGAATCATCGAGCCCTGAACCAAAATCGACAGTAATACAATAAAGAATACAATGTGGAACAGGTCAGTGCTGGTGTAAGCAGAGTTTATGGTCGCCATGACTGCAAACACAATTGACGCCGCACCGCGCAGTCCAGCCCACGATACAAGCTGCTGCTGCTTAACAGCGCCGCGAAACGGCGCAAGAATAGCAAACACCGCTACCGGTCGAGCGACAAAGGTCAAAAACAGCGCAATGGCCAGCGCGGTAAACGCCACATTAAGCAGCAGAGACGGCGTCGCCAGTAAACCCAGCAAAAAGAACAACACCACCTGCATCAGCCCAGTGGCTGTGTCAAAAAAGTGTACAATAGCCTTTTTGTTCCTAATTTCGTGGTTGCCCATGATAATACCGACGATATAGGCGCTCAAATAGCCATTTCCCCCAATCGCCTCGGGCGCAGCATAAGAGAGAATCGCAACCCCAAGAATGAAGATCGCATCAAATCCGTCTGCGGCAAATTGGAATTTTTTAAGTGCCCAAAGCGCCGCTGCTGCAATAGCCCCACCGAAAACCACGCCATAGGTCAGCTGTGCAAAAATCATGTATGCAATCTGCCCGCCTTTGGCACTGCCACTCATAATCGACAAAATCACGACGGTGAGCATATAGGCGCAAGGATCGTTGCTGCCGCTTTCCACTTCAAGCATCGATGCCGTGTTATATTTAAGATTTAAACGCTTTGAACGCAGAATTGAAAACACAGAGGCCGCATCGGTTGAACTGATAACTGCGCCAATAAGAAAACTTTCGAGAAAATTGATCCGTAATATAAAATGACAAAACAGTCCCGTAATGCCCGCAGTGAGTACAACACCAACGGAAGAGAGCAACACCGCTTGCACCGCAACAGGCTTCGCTTCACTCCACCTGGTGCCAAACCCACCGTAGAACATGACAAAAACAAGCGCAACGGCGCAGATCTGTCCAGCGAAAGCATAATCATTAAAAGGGATTTTCACTACCCCTTCGGCACCAAAAACCATACCCAACAGAATAAACGCCAGCAGCACCGGAATGCCCAGCTTGCTCGACAGCTTATTGAAACCCACGCAGGTAATTAAAATAAACGCAGCTAATAATAAATAGACCGGCAAAACCAAACCTCCCCTTGGGTGCCTTATGGCACGCTGTAAATATCAATATCATGCCATACAGCGCGCTTACGCAATAACTTCATCGCCTGACCCGCTTAGGCCAGGCGCGCTACATAAAATCTTGTAATGATAAGTAATTGTATTTGTGGGTCCACCAGTCTCTGACCCTTTGTTTACCTTTAAGTATTGATGGCGCTGACTGCTGCTACTTGTTACGCCCGTTTTTAAACACCATCATCATTTCGCGTGTCAAACTCAAATTATCGGGCTGCAACGCAATTTCATCGCGAGTAAACCACTCAGCTAATGCCAGTTCGTCGGTTTGCAGCGTGACGGTGGTATCACCGTCAACTTCAGCGAAAAATCCACAGAGCAGCGAGCTTGAAAAAGCCCACGGCTGGCTCTTATAGTAGGTGATGTTCTTGACCTTGAGGCCAACCTCTTCCATCACCTCGCGCTCAACCGTCTGCTCCAGCGTCTCGCCGATCTCGGTAAAGCCCGCCACCAGTGCGTAGTTGGAAAAGGGGCGGCCGGCATATTTGGTCATCAGCAGCCGGTCACCGGCGGTGATGGCTACGATGATACCGGGGGATATTTTAGGGTAGATGGTGTTCCCGCAGTTTTCGCAGGCCAACATACGCTCTTTCTCACTGGGAACCAGTGGATACCCGCAGCGTCCACAGAATTTATTATCGTTGTACCAATTATATATCTGCCACGCAACAAAGCCTGCAAAAGCTAAGTCGCCCGGCAGCGCCGTGCGAAACAGCGTGATGTTTTCAAAGGTAAAACCGCTGGGCACTTTATATTCGGTTGTGCGCAGCAGAAAATAATCCGTGTCGTCAATCGAGAATAAAAACGTGCAGTCGGAATTGACACCAATTTGCGCCAGCGTCGGGTAGAGAACCCCCTCTCCGCTTTTGTGGCACAATACGGCATTTTTGTCGAAAACAAATACCGTGTCGTTATCTCGGGGGCTTTTTACATGAAAGGCGTTGTCATATTTCTTTGGTGCAATATCCTGTATCACGCGCGAAACTTCCTTTGTTGTTAATTTTAACAGCGGCGCAAAGTGGTCGCTGTCAATGTTACAGCGATTATACCACCCCGGCGCAAAAAAGTCATGCCCATGCGTTTAAATATCTTTGTCGTCGCGCTGCGATGTGTGTGGCATTTAACCCGTTACCAAACACACCTTACCGCCATTGGTTTAACGTATTAGAATATATATGACATTATATGCTTTAAAGGTACTCGTTTCTATGCAAAATGCAAATCCGATATATACTTAAAAGCATAAGACCCGATAGGGGAGCGGGCGCTTTCCTGGGTCAAATCGGCATTTTCTCCGCGACCGCCTAGTGCTTTAAAAAGCGATAAATGCTATAATATTAAAACATACAACAAAACGCCAGTACATCATGACTTTTGCGTACGTCCCGTTCATGGGGACGTACATTTAAATAAGGAGGAGTCGAAACCTATGGAAGAAATCAAAATGCGTCGAAGCATTAGAAAATATCAGGACAAACCGCTCGATAACGAGCTGATTCTAAAACTGCTGGGAAGTGCACGACTAGCACCTTCGGGTAGCAACAATCAGCCGTGGGAATTTATTGTCGTCCAGTCAGAAGAAACCCGTCGTCTGTTAACTGAAGTGGCGCATAATCAGAAATGGATGCTAACGGCACCGGTATTCATCATTTGTATTGCGGATGGCCGTAGCCGAATTCCGGAGGATGTCGAGCTGTTTTTCACCGAGGAAAGCCCACAGGAGGAACTCAAGCAGATCATACGTGATACGGCTATCGCTACCCAAAATTTGTTGCTAGAAGCGCACCATCTTGGTCTTGGCGCTTGCTGGGTCGCATGGTATAGGCAGGAGGACATCCGCCCTGTTTTAAATATTCCGTCAGATAAATACGTCTGCGGCATTGTCACGGTCGGTTATCCTGCGGAGACACCAGAGCCGCACCCAAGAAAACCACTTGAGAGCATGGTCCGGTACGAAATGTGGGAATAGTCCGGCTTTCTACTTTCTTGATATGGTTTTCTTATTTTAGAGTTGGCAACAACCAGATTCCTATGGCCTAATAAATAGAAACAGCACAAAAACCCGCCGGAGGGGGCAGGTTTTTGTGCGCCAAAACCCTTTGTATGGGATTTTTCAATATCAGTATTATCGTTTTAATTAAAAGCTATGGACGCATCGGATCTTTGATACACAAAATCATGTATAGAACCACGTTGTCAGTCATGCGCTTCCTGTGCTTCCGCTTTGGTCGCGTGAATAGTGCCGTGCGCATGTGCGGGCGGCGCATAGATCGTATAGACCTTGATCGGCCGAGTGCCGGTGTTAATCAGGTTGTGCCATGTCCCAGCCGGAACAACAAATGCAAAGCCGTCAAAAACGTTTCGACGCAGTGTCAGGTTGTCTTGAGCATCTCCCATCATCACCATGCCCTGCCCCTGCTCAACGCGGATAAATTGATCAACCTCGGGGTGAACCTCCAAACCGATTGATTCGCCGGGGTTGATGCTCATCAGCACCAGCTGAAGATTGTCACCGGTCCAAAGCACCGTGCGGAACATACTGTTCTGTTTAGTGGCTCGGTCAATATTGATAACAAACGGCCTGGGGCCATAATCGGTTAGCAGCGCATTGCCGCCGGAATTCATATTGTTCATCTGCATGCATATGTACGCCCTTTCAGTGTTTTATAACATCATATGCTTATTAGTTTTTAGACGTGTTAAATCAATATTCGAGAAGTCTAACAGCGCTTTAAAAAGCCGTGCCTTCAGTTTGAAAGCACGGCTGATTTCTTTTTAATATATTCTAGTAGACAAAAGCTGAAACGCCACTTTTAAGACTTTTTGGCAACGAGAGACGCAGTCACAAACTCCCTGAACAGCGGATGGGCATGATTAGGACGGCTCTTGAACTCAGGATGATACTGAACACCGACAAAGAAACGGTTGGCCGGAATCTCCACCGCTTCCACCAGATGATCGTCAGGCGAGGTACCGGTGATACGCAGGCCGGCTTCCATCATCTTTTCGCGGTAGTTGTTATTAAACTCGTAGCGGTGGCGATGACGCTCGTGAATCAGTGGCTGGTCATAAGCACGGGCCATGTGGCTGCCTTCTGCGATTTTACAAGGATATGCCCCCAGACGCATGGTGCCGCCCATGACAACGCCGTGTTGGTCAGGCATCAGGTCGATGACCGGGTATTCGCCATCGGGTACAAACTCGGTGGAGTTCGCGCCCTTCATTCCCAATACATTACGCGCAAACTCAATAACAGCAATCTGCATGCCCAAGCAGATACCAAAATAGGGCACGTTATGGGTTCTGGCATATCTGGCCGCCGCGACCTTGCCCTCAATGCCGCGGTCGCCGAAGCCGCCGGGCACCAAAATGCCGTCGCAGCCACCAAGCAGTTCTGAAGCGGTATCGTCGGTAACATCCTCAGCCTCCACCCACGTCAGATGGACGCGGGCTGAGTTTTCAAATCCGGCATGCTGCAGTGCCTCAGCAACCGACAAATAAGCATCGTGCAACCGCACATATTTGCCGACAACAGCAATCGTTACGTCCTTGGTTCGGCTTTCAATGCGAGCCAGCATTTCGTTCCATTCGGCCATGTCCGGCTCGGCAGAGGTTAGTTGCAACTCGCGGCAGACAATCTTCGCAAGACCGTTTTTTTCAAGCATCATCGGTGCCTGATACAGCACCGGTAGCGTGATATTCTCAATCACGCAGTCTTCTTTGACGTTGCAGAACAGCGCGATTTTATGCAGCACCGAAGGGTCAATCGACTCGTCGCAGCGGCACACGATCACAGTGGGCGAAATACCCATCGCCTGCAGCTCCTTGACAGAATGCTGGGTCGGCTTACTTTTGTGCTCACCCGAACTTTTAATATAAGGCACTAGCGTCACATGAATGAACATGCAATTGTGCTGCCCCACTTCAAGCGAAACTTGGCGAATCGCCTCTAAAAACGGCTGGCTTTCGATATCCCCCACCGTGCCGCCTATCTCGGTGATGACCACGTCGGCGTCAGTCTTCTCTCTCACGGAATAGATGAAGTTCTTAATCTCGCCGGTGATGTGCGGAATAACCTGCACCGTCTCACCAAGATAGTCCCCGTTGCGCTCCTTGTTAAGCACGTTCCAGTAAACCTTGCCAGTGGTCAAGTTGGAGTATTTGTTTAGGTTTTCGTCAATAAAACGCTCATAGTGGCCCAGATCAAGGTCGGTTTCGGCACCGTCCTCGGTGACGAACACCTCGCCGTGCTGATATGGGCTCATTGTTCCGGGGTCGACATTGATATACGGGTCAAGCTTCTGTGCTGCCACCTTTAAACCCCGCATGCGCAACAGACGTCCTAGCGAGGCCGCCGTAATACCCTTTCCCAATCCGGAAACGACGCCGCCAGTCACAAACACATATTTACTCATAATCGACCTCTCCATCAAACACCACTGTCGCAGGGCCTGTCATTAAAACCGTCTCGCCGGTATAACAAATCGTCAAATCTCCGCCTCGCAGCTTCAAAGTGATATCGGTGTTCATCTTGCAGTGGCCGCACAGCACTGCCGCCACCGCTGTGGCGCAGGCACCCGTGCCGCAGGCCAGTGTCTCACCACTGCCACGTTCCCAGACGCGCATTTTCAGCGTATGATCATCAATCACCTCAACAAACTCGGTGTTTACCCGCTCGGGGAAAAGCGCATCGTTTTCATAGGCCGGTCCAATTTTTTCAAGATCTAGCGCATCAATGTTTTCGGTGAACAGTACACAGTGCGGATTGCCCATAGAAACGCAGCTAAAACGCCGCACCTGACCCGCCAGCATGTGTTCAACGTTTATAGCCCGCTCACCGGGCAGCTTCACCGGAATCTCTGCCGGAACTAAAATTGGCTTGCCCATATCAACCTGAACGGCGGTCACCTCGTCATTCTCCACCGTCAGCTTTAGTGTTTTAATACCACTCAAAGTTTCGAGCGTCATAACTGACTTTTGCGCCAAGCCGCGCTCATAAGCATATTTGCCAATGCATCGCGTCGCATTGCCACACATCTTCCCCTCACTGCCGTCGGCATTAAACATACGCATCCTCACATCAGCCTTCTCGCTGGGGCAGATCAGTACCACGCCATCTCCGCCAACGCCAAAATGACGGTCGGAAAGGCGAACGCTCAAAGCCTCGGGCTTGTCCACCTGTTGGTTAAAGCAATTGAAATAGATATAATCGTTACCACATCCGTGCATCTTGGTGAACTTTAGCTTTCTTTTCTGCATACCTGTCTCATCCTTTCTATATCATAAAAATAATTATAAACACCTACCGGTCAAAAAAACGAAAAACGCCGGTAGAGATTTTTGAGGTCACCAAAAAATCCCTCCCGACGCCATTGTCAAGAATTATAACGCGAAAATTATAGCACTTTTTTAATACGATTGCAATAAAAGGGCTAAGTAAAATATTTGCGAACCAAACCCGACTGCTTAAATCCTTTCTGGCCTGTGCGCCATTAAAGCTCATAGGTTTTGAGAATGTTTTCCGCTACCTCGCGCTTGGTCAGACGCAGATCCATTGCCTGTTTTTCAATATAACGGTGTGCCTGCGGCTCAGTCATTAAAAGGCACTGAATCAGCGCGCACTTGGCACGATCGACCAGCCGTATCTCCTCAATAGTGGTCTGGAGCTTACGGTTTTCCTTCTGCAACCCCATCATATGGCGGCGCGAGGCTCGCAGCAATTTTAATGACTGAAAAAAGAACGGGCGTGATACCGGTTTTGGAATAACGAAAACGCCATAATCCTCCACACGAGCCGCAACGTCGTCAGCCCTCTCGTTTTTGACCAGCATGAGCACGCCAGCCATCGACTGCCGGGAGGCCAGACAAGCCAATTCATGTCCATATTCGTCGGTCAGCGGCGCGTTGATGATGACCGTATCGTAGTCGAAATCTGCCAGTAGCCGCCTGGTTTCCGCTCCACTGGCGGCAATGGTTGCGGCAGACTGCTCCTGCGGGGACAGCAGCTCGATTATAAAGCGCTGACCACTTTCTGAAGAAGAAACAATCAAAACCCTTTCCATGCCGCTCACCTTCTTTCATCGCCTGCAATCAATTGGTGATTAATACCGCTCAAAATACATCTGCTGCTCACATTTGCTCTTATATTCCGCATTGTCCAGTGCCGCCTGCTCGCGGCGCTTGGCCGCCACAAACCCTTGTAGCGTCGCTGGCGGCAGTACGCTTTTGACAAACGCACTTTGCTCCGCCAAGTCCAGCGCTTCCCCAAGACTCGCGGGCAGTATTTCGTACTTCACAAGCTCCTCGGGCGCTGTCATACTCATATTGGGTACCGCGGCTTGCGGCAATACAAGCCCCTTTTCGATTCCGTCGAACCCTGCGTGCATCAGCAGCGCAAACGCAATATACGGATTGCAGGTCGGGTCAGGAGAGCGCAGCTCCATGCGGGAATGCTCACCACCCACCGCCGGAATACGTATGAGGTGAGAACGGTTTGAATGCGACCAGGCAACGTACTGCGGTGCTTCAAACGCGCCAAACCGCCTGTAAGAATTTGTTGTTGGGTTTAAGAACGCCGTGATCTCCCGAACGTGGAATAAAATCCCCGCAATAAAGCTCTCAGCTTCGGAACAATGCCCATGCTGACGCCCGCCAAAGATATTGCGCCCATCCTGCACCAGTGACATGTTGACATGTAGCCCGCTGCCTGCCATTCCATCCAACGGCTTTGGCATGAACGAAGCATACATGCCATTTTGCGCCGCCATCTCTTTTACCACCCCTTTAAAGGTGATGAGTTGGTCGGCAGCGGTCAGTGCGTCAGAATAGTGAAAATCAATCTCATTCTGGCCCGGACCCTGCTCGTGGTGGAAGCTTTCGGGGATGACACCCATCTTCTCAAGGGTCAGGCAGATGTCGCGACGAATATTTTCGCCACGGTCAGCTGGGGGGATATCCATATAACTGGCACGGTCTATCGGCTGCCGGGTCGGATTCGAACGCTCGTCCAGCTCAAACAGATAAAACTCATACTCCGGGCCGATCTGGCAGCTATACCCCAATGCATCGGCGCGTCCACAAGCTTTTTTAAGCAGCGCGCGATTATCGCCCTCAAATAAACTGCCGTCAGGATGACGCACCTCACAAATCAAGCTTACCGCGCCGCCGCGGCTTGGTCGCCACGGCATAGCTGCCAGCGTCGCGGGGTCTGGGAACAAAAACAGGTCAGATTTATCGGCGTTTAAAAATCCTTCTACCACCGAAGCGTCAAAAGATATCCCCCTCGCAAAGGCGCGAGGGAGTTCATTAGCTGCAATGGAAATACTTTTTTGAATGCCAAATAAATCGCAAAATGCCAGACGAATAAATTTGACGTCATTTTCTTTGATATACTCCAACACTTCATTTTCTGTATAATTCAACTAAGGCACCCCCTAATGTGTGGTATTGTAACACAAGTATCTTTTTTTGCGCAAGTAACTATATGCAGGATTATTAATTGTTAAATTCAAAAACATTGTTGACAAATCAAAAAATTGTCGCTATAATTACGCCATATCAGCAAAGACGCTGTGGGCCAAAAGCCCATGGTGTCTTTTTTTATTTTATGTATTGTGCGTAAAATCCATTGATAGGAGGAGCCGACGATGACAAACGTACCGGAAATTTTCGGCAGCATGGTTTTTAGTGACGGTGTCATGCAAAACAAACTGCCAAAGGCCTGCTATAAGGAGTTTCACAAACTCATCAAGGAAGGCAAACCCCTCACGCTAGACTTAGCAAACGTGATTGCAAACGCCATGATGGATTGGGCAGTAGAAAAGGGTGTAACCCATTTCACCCACTGGTTCCAGCCCATGACCGGCATCACGGCTGAGAAACACGACAGTTTTATCACCCCGTTAAAACACGGCAAGGTTATTATGGATTTTTCCGGAAAGGAACTCATCCGCGGCGAACCGGATGCCTCCTCTTTCCCTTCTGGCGGCCTGCGCGCAACCTTTGAAGCCCGCGGTTACACCGCTTGGGATCCCACTTCTCCCGCCTTTATCAAGGACGGAACTTTGTGCATTCCTACGGCATTCTGTTCCTACGGCGGAGAGGCCCTGGACAAGAAAACACCGCTCATGCGTTCACTGGAAGCGTTTAACGTTCAGGCACTACGTATTCTCAGGCTGTTTAACACCCCCGCCTCCCGCGTGACCAGCACCGTCGGCGCCGAACAGGAATACTTTCTTGTTAACAAGGATATGTTCCAAAAGCGTCGAGACTTGGTTTTCACTGGCCGCACGCTGTTTGGTGCGAAGGCGCCCAAGGGTCAGGAGATGGATGATCATTATTTCGGTGCCATTGATCCCAGCGTCAGTGCCTTTATGAAGGATCTTGATGAAGAGCTCTGGAAGCTTGGCATCCTTGCAAAGACCGAACATAAAGAGGTTGCTCCAGCTCAGTATGAGCTTGCTCCGATCTTCTCCACCACCAATATTGCGACCGACCACAACCAGCTGACAATGGAGATGCTAAAAAAAGTCGCGTTGCGTCATAACATGGTTTGCCTGCTGCACGAAAAGCCCTTTGCCGGTGTCAACGGCTCGGGCAAGCACAACAACTGGTCCATCGCCACCGACACCGGTATTAATCTTCTCGAACCCGGCGATTCGCCTGAAGAGAATGCACAGTTCCTTTTGTTTCTGGTCGCAGTTATCAAAGCTGTTGACGATTATCAAGATCTGCTGCGCATATCGGTCGCCTCAGCAGGCAACGACCATCGCCTCGGCGCGAACGAGGCGCCCCCCGCTATTCTGTCAATTTTTCTGGGCGATCAGCTTACCGGCATCTTAGGTGCAATCGCGAACGGCACCGCTTATAACGGTAGCATCCCAGAGGATATGACTATCGGTGTCAATGTTCTGCCGCGCTTCCATAAGGATCTAACCGACCGCAATCGCACCTCACCTTTTGCCTTTACCGGCAATAAGTTCGAGTTTCGCATGCCCGGTTCAAGCTTCTCAATTTCTGGGCCGAATGTGGTGTTAAACTCTATTGTCGCTGAAGAGCTGTGCCAGTTTGCCGACAAGCTTGAGGCCGCCGAAGATTTCACCGCCACACTTAATAAGCTGATCAAGAAAACGGTTAAAGAACACCAGCGCATCATCTTTAATGGTGACGGCTATTCTGAAGATTGGCAGAAGGAAGCGGCTCGCCGCGGTCTTCTCAACCTCAAGAGCACGCCGGAGGTAATTCCTCATTTTGTCGCCGAAAAGAATGTTAAAATGTTCGAGAAGCATGGTGTTTTCTCTGCCGCCGAGATGCATTCACGCTGTGATATCCTACTTGAAAACTACTGCAAAACCCTCGATATTGAGGCTTACACCATGCTGGACATGGCACGCAAAAATATTTTACCCGCCGTACTTAAATACACGAGAAAGATCGCCGAGGGCGCTGTCGCCAAAAAGGCTTTTTTGCCCGAGGTTTCCTGCAAAACTGAGGAAGCGTTGGTTACCAAGCTGTCTTTGCATACCGCCTCTCTAATCAATACGATCGACGAGCTTGAGTCACTATTGCTAAAAACTAAGGATTTCTCCAATCTTCGCGAGTGCGCCAGATTCCACCACGACAGCCTCTTTGCCAAGATGCAGGAGTTGCGTGCAGCCGCTGATGCGTTAGAATTAATGGTGGATGAAAGTGAATGGCCTTTTCCCTCCTATGGTCAGCTATTGTTCTCACTGTAACGCAGCCAGTCCACTACTACGATATCCAAATTCTACTTATTGATTACGCCTTCTCCTTCTCCAGTCTGTCTGCATACGAAAAACATCGTCCACAAGGGCGGTGTTTTTCGTTGTAGCAAAAACAATCTGTCAGATGATGTTCTTGTTTGGCTTTTTCACTATTGTAACGTCTATCAATCGTTACGCTTATCAATCATCAACGTCATCAGCTTGTTGATATGTTCTGTCTTATTAAGCCCTACCTGATAACAAGCCTTTTTTAGCGCGTTATTGTCGGTGTTCATAAATTGGTTATGATACTCCTGGAAGCTTTTATGTTCACTCAAAATTAAGTGACGCAACGCAAACTGGTATGGTTGATCCATGTCCGGCGAATATGCGGGGGGCTCATAGTTTTCTCCAGCTATAGATACGTAAATATCTTGAAATAGTTGCACATGATGCCGCCTATTATCCGCAATTTCCAAAAACACTTGTCTTTCTTGATCAGTTGGTGCGATTTCTGCCATGGTGCGATAAAACGCGTCGCAATTCATTTCAAATTCTATATACTCCTGAAGCTGCTGCGGCAAAGTTAAATCCACAGCCACCCCTCCTTTTTGTTATTCGTTACATTATATTAAAATCAAAATGCATCGTGTGCCTATAAATCACCCAATTCAATCAGTTTCACTGATGGCACTTGACAATTAGCTTATAACTACATATAATGTATTAAACAAATTTAATTTCGCCCAAATGCGGTGAAGGGAACAGTACCTGCGATAAGAAGCATTTTCAGAGAGCTGTCAGCCGGTGTGAGACAGCAATGCAAGCGCAGTGAATATCCTCCCCGAGCAGTCGATCGAACGCCTTTGGCAAGTAGACTCGAACGATTAACACACGTTATAGTGTTCGGTATTCGGCAGGTTTTCTGCCCGATGCCTGAATGAGCGGCCGCTTATTATAATGCGGCAATCAGAGTGGTACCGCAGAGTGCATATGCCTTTGTCTCTTGAAATACAGGAGATAAAGGTTTTTTTATTTTAAAAAGCTCTGAAACCGAATTTGAGGCGGAGACGACAGGAGAATTTATTATGAAAAATCAAAACGGAAGCTATCTTGTCACCATGCTCACCGGCGACGCCGCCTTAACGCTGGCGCGATTCACGGGTGTTCTTGGGCGCTGGGGTTGCGCACTTGAAACACTGGTGGTCTCCAAGGACTTCACCCCCGGTCTTAACCGTCTAACCTGTGTTTTTAGTGCCACCGCTTACCAGGCGACGCGCATCATTAGCCAAACAGCGCGCTTGGAGCAGGTGACCGGGTTGCAGCTGGTGTCTCAGAAACCGCTATGTGGCGTCAGTCCTCTAAAAGTGCGCATCTCCTGCGACCAGCTCAGCCACGCTGAGGCCTGCCGCCTTTGCGAAAGACACAGTGCACTCATTTCCGGAAGAACCGATTTTGAGATGACCATCGAGACCGAATCGGATCCCAAGGGCCTGGCGCTCTTTCTAAATGATGTTGCACCTTACGGTTTGCTTTTTGCCGAGGTGCCAAATGTATCCTATTTCCCGCTGGAAGCTGAGACAAGGGTTAGCGGCGCCTGTTGAGGAATTCCACAAGTATATCGCATTTTTTAGACTTCTAAACACCAATCGGCGGTTGGACAAAGCAGTTTGCCTTGTCCAACCGCCGGTTACTTGTTCACAGTACTTGTATTGCTTTTTAATATGTTTTGCGATAAAATATAGTATCTCAATCTATAAATTATCGTATAAATCTATGATTTTTTCGAGGTAGGTGTTATTTTGGCAAAAAAAATTTTATTTTGCGCATCGACCGCCTCACATATTAAAAATTTTCACACGCCTTACTTGGCAGCGTTTGCCCAATGTGGTTATGAGGTATTTACCGCAACGGGCGACACCGGAGAAATAGCTGGCGCACAACGGAGCTTTACCCTGCCGTTTTATAAAAGCTTTTTTAGCTTTAAGAATATTCGGGCAATTTTTGCGGCACGCAGGTTGCTACTCAAAGAGCATTTTGATATTGTCAGCCTGCACACCACATTGGCCGCGGCTGTCGTACGTGCAGCACTGCTCACGATCCCTAAGCGGCGGCGCCCCCGTGTGTTTTATACCTGCCACGGCTATCTGTTCGGCGAAAACGACGGCTTTACGCGATTAAAATATCTGTTACCCGAAATGCTTTGCGCCAAGGTTACCGACGTGTTGATGGTGATGAATCGTGAGGATGAGCGTATCGCACATCGCTACCGCCTGTCGGGCGGTAGCATCCAGTACATAAACGGTATGGGGCTTTCCCCGGAGCGGTTTACTGTGCCCACGCCCGAGCAGCATATCACCGCCAAAGAAGCGTTGGGCTTTTTGCCTGAGCAGCTTCTATTTGTTTATATTGCTGAGTTTTCAAAGCGAAAAAATCACCACCAGCTGTTAGCTGCTTTTGCTGCCGCTGCGCCTCATATCCCCAATGCACGGCTGTTGCTGGCCGGCACCGGTGCATTGCTTGAAGACTGCCGACAGCTCGTATCGCAACTTGGTGTGATTGATCAGGTTTGTTTTCTGGGTTATGTCCATGATACGCCCACGCTCTTGGCCGGGTGCGACGTCTGCGTTTCTACCAGCCTGATAGAGGGCTTGCCGTTTAATATTATGGAGGCGATGGCCAGTGGGCTCACTGTGATTGCCAGCGACATCAAAGGCCACCGTGAGCTGGCCGAATGCCATCCCAATTTCACGCTGTTTGACAAAACATCGTCGTTAACCGATCTGCTTGCCCAATCTGGGCAGCTCCCCTTTCACCGACACCCTGCTGCGCTTACACAATTTATGCTGCCGCAGGTGTTACCGGAGTTAATGCATATCTACCTCGGCGAAGAAATACCGGAATATCAAGAAAATTGTTTGAAAGCAGGTGTCAAATAAAATTGCTGCCATATGTTATTTTACTTTCTATTTCGGGCTTGCTGGGGCTTTGGGTCTGTGAACGTAAGCCATCACCCAAAAAAGAATTGATTGTTTTAGGAATTATGACATTGTTGATGTGCACGATGGCCGCCCTGCGCAGCGGCAACGTCGGCGTCGATTATGACTGGGTATACCGGGACTATTTTCTGACTGTTCGTGCGCACGATTTTTCGTTTTTACTATCTGCGGATAATATTTACCGAGTGGAACCGATTTATGGGCTACTCAATCAGGTCGTTGCGCTTTTTACTGGCAATCCATTGGTGCTATGGTGGAGTGCATCTGTTGTTATCATTCTGCTGCGGGTCATTTTTATCTGGAAATACTCCTCAAAGATATGGCTGAGTGTCTTTTGCTATATAGGCCTTGGCTTTTTCACCTATGCGCTGTGTACCCTTCGGCAAGAACTTGGCATTTCCGTCGCCATGTTTGCGCTGCCCTTTTTACAAAAGCGCAAACCGCTGCCATATTTTTTGATTATAGTGTTGGCTGGGTTGTGTCATACCAGCCTTTTGATTTTGCTACCCATCTATTTTATTGTAACCATCCCACCCAGCAAGTGGATGATCGGCCTATATGCGGCCTGCTTTTTTACCGTGGTATTTTTCTCGGAGATCATCTTGCAGTGGATTACCACACTCGTGCCCCGCTTTGCAATATATACCCCCGATTCCTACTATATGCGAGGCCGAAATATCAACACTGTAATAATCTGGATTATTATTTTGCTAATCGCCTCGCTGCTATATAAAAAGCTTTTAGAACGTGATAAAAATAATCTGGTGCTATTCAATCTTTTCCTCTATGGAACCTTGATTATGTCGTTGACCGTCAAGCATTTTGTTTTTCAGCGCGTAGCGTTCGTCTTTCTGCCGTTTTCGGTTATTCTCATACCCGAAATAGTGCAGAGCCTACAGCCTTCGCCCGGCCTGCTCAATATGCTGGACAACGCCAAAGGCAACAAGCTCAATGGTCAGCAGATTGCGGCGCTCAAACACGAACAGAAGGATGCTGTTAGAATGCATTATTCGATCATGGGCCTGCTCATGATGCTGGTTATTCTGGAATATCTCTTTTTGCTGTATGCCAACCGCCTGCTGTTGGTACCCTATATCCCTTTTTGGATGTGAGTCGAAATGAATAAAGAAAATCAGCGCCTGTTTAATCTTTTGTTGCGACTGGTTGACATTTTCACTTGGTTGGCTGCTATAGCCGGCGCTTATGTGTTGCGCTTTTATCTGCTGCCACACAGCCCAAGTCCCAATATCAGTCTAAGCTATTATTTGCGCGCAATGCCTGTGCTAATTATCGGCTATATGCTGCTCTACCATGTGAATGGGCTATATGACCCCTTTCGCAGAAGAACGATTATTTCTGAGACCGGCAAGGTCATTGTTGCGAACTTTTATGGTCTTATCGGTGTTTTTCTCGTGTTCTTCTGGATTAAGGAAGTCCATATTTCCCGCCTTGTTATTTTAACTTTTGGTATTTTTAGTACGGTTATTTCGGCTTCTACACGTGCTACGGGGCGACTTTTTCTGCGTTCCATGCGTCGAAAGGGTTACAATATCAAGCATATCTTGATTGTGGGCAGTAATGAAACCGCTGCCGATTTCTATCGCAAGGCAGCTACCAACAAAAATTACGGTTATGTTGTCGATGGCTACCTCAACGATTACCCTTCGGATTATGGTTGGCGCGCCGAATACCTCGGTGTTATCGACCAATTGGACGAGGTGCTTAAAACCCACCACCCCGACGAGGTGTTAATCTCTCTGGAGTATAATCAGCTCCCCATTCTCAGCCAAGTGATTGCCACCTGCGAATCACAGGGCGTCAAATCGTCGCTGCTGCCATTTTACAGCAAATATTTGCCGTCTCAACCCAAAATTGAAGTATTTGAGGGCATTCCCATCATCAATTTGCGCCACATTCCATTGGATAATCTGATTCTGGCGGCACTCAAGCGCAGCTTTGACATCATCGCCTCTTTCTTAGGCCTTGTTTTCGTTTCTCCGCTACTTCTGGCGACGATTATAGCCATTAAGCTTAGCTCGCCCGGCCCGGTGATTTATAAGCAGGTCCGCATCGGTAAAAACCGCCGAGAGTTCACCATGTACAAATTCCGTTCAATGCGAATTGAAAATAATGCCGACGCCACTACATGGGGCACTAAAAGCGACGACCGTCGCACCCGTCTCGGCGCATTCTTACGCAAGTTTTCGATTGATGAGCTACCGCAGCTTTATAACGTACTTAAAGGCGATATGAGTTTGGTCGGTCCGCGTCCCGAACGCCCATTTTTCGTCGAGCAGTTTCGTGACGAGGTTCCGCTTTACATGCTCAAGCACCTGGTTCGACCCGGCATCACCGGCTGGGCCCAGATCAACGGTTGGCGCGGGGATACCTCGATTTTAGAGCGCATTAAATGTGACATGTTTTACATAGAAAACTGGTCATTACTCTTGGATATCAAAATTTTGCTGCTTACGGTTTTAAAAGGCATCGTCAACAATAGCGAAGAACTTTAATATAATAAAAACGGCGAGTTGTGGAAAGGGGTTTCAACCCTTTACATAACTCGCCGTTTTGTGTATAAGTTCTTTATTTTATGCACGCGCTTCACAAAGCGCCCGTGCCGCGCGTACCGGATGTCCCACTTCGCAGAGTTTGCCATCCCTTTCGACTACAAAAAAGGTCACATGAGTAAACTTGCTCCAAATCCGGGTGGTCACCGAGTCTCCCTCCTGTGGTATACCAGTCAGCAGATAAGAAACTTTGTTGTCCTTGACATAGTGTATAATAGCTTTGGCAACATCATTGGCGTATAATAATGCCATTTCTGCGCCGTTTTCTTTAGAAACAGAGAAAAGATACTCCATAGATTCGGGGTCCTGAATCGCCTCGGGTCGCACAACATTGATGACTGAAAGCTCAGTGCCTGACAGGTTCGCCAGCGTTCTGCCCGCGCGAATAATGCGGTCACACTGCCGCTGGTCGGTCACGCAGACCACCGTTTTTGCACGAGGGCCTGAAATGCGCTCCTGCACATCGTTTATTGACACTGCCCCACCTCCTATGTTTATACTATAGCATATAATTTTTATTAATTCTTTATTTTCTGTAAATATTAGCTTAAATTATTAAAAATTTTACGTTTTAAATTTCACTTTGTGAAGCATAGTTTTCTTTATTGCCATAACTTCTATTGATTCTAGATGTTAAATCCTTGACTAGACGCCTTTGTTGGTATACAATCATTCTATATATTTATTGCGGTAATCTTTTTCGGGAGGTGTTTGCCCTTGCCGCGTAGTCAATATGTTTCTAGTGCCGTTATACGACGGTTACCTCGTTATTACCGTTTTTTGGAAGAATTACTTGAAAAAGGCGTTTCCCGTATTTCCTCAAAAGAGCTTGCAGACCTGATGAGCCTTACCGCATCTCAGATCCGCCAGGACCTTAACTGCTTTGGTGGCTTTGGACAACAGGGCTACGGGTATAACGTGGCATTGTTGCATTCCGAGATACGTAAGATTTTGGGCCTTGACCAGAATTTTCAGGCCATTCTGATAGGTGTCGGCAATCTAGGACGCGCTTTTGCAACCAACATAGATTTTGACAGCGCAGGTTTTCACCTGTGCGGCCTGTTCGACAAGGATCCCGAGCTAATTGCCTCGGGTCGCACGATTAGAGGCTTAGCTGTGCGCAGTGTGGATGAGCTTGAGCAGTTCTGTAAGGAGAATACTGTCGATATCGCAATACTTTGCGTGCCGAGTGATGCAGCTCAGAGCATGGCAGATCGGTTAATCGCCTGTGGCATCACCTCGTTCTGGAACTTTACGCATTTCGACATTAAAGTTGCCCACCCCGAGGTAATTGTTGAAAACGCCCATCTTGTGGACGGGCTTATGGCGTTGTGCTATATGATTAACGACATGAAAAAAAGCGACTGATCGCTCCAGTGCAAATGAAAACAGGGAAGCCGAATCGGCTCCCCTGTTTTTTAAGGCGCTATTTGCGCCAGTAGCGCGTCGGAAAGTGCAGCCAGCTGCGGTAGCGTCAGCCGTTCAGCCCGGACATTTAAATCGAGCGCACAATGCGCCAGACACTCGGACACTTTCGCTTTAGGCAAGTTTAATGCTGAACTCAACGCATTGCAAACCGTCTTGCGCCGCTGTGAAAAGGCGCCGCGCACCACGGTGAACATAAACGCCTCATCCCTCGGTTGCACGGGCGGCGTCTTTCTGATATCTAAACGAATCACAGCCGAATCAACGTTTGGCGCCGGCATGAATGATCCCGCCGAAACCGAAAAAAGCTGCTTTGGCTCGCTGTAATAGGCAATGGCTGCGGAAATGGCCCCGCACTCACGCGCACCGGGGGCGGCACAAAGCCGCACAGCTGCTTCCTTTTGCACCATAACGGTGATTGATTCCACCGGCAGTCGCGCCTCTAAAAGCCGCATGAGAATCGGTGTAGTGATGTAATAAGGCAGGTTGGCACACACGCTGACCGGCATACCCCCAAAACGCTCGGTTAGGATCTTTTCAAGATCGACCTCCATCACATCGCCCATGATGATATCGACATTGTTAAACTCGGCCAGCGTCTCGTCCAAAATTGGCTTCAAACGAGTGTCCAGCTCGATGCAGACCACCTTTTCGGCACGTCGGGCCAGCTCGGCGGTCAACACGCCCACTCCGGGGCCTATTTCCAGTACGCCACAGCCCGGGGCGGCTCCGCCTTGCTCCGCCATGCGAGGGCATACAGAGGGGTTGATTAAAAAATTTTGTCCCATGGCTTTAGAAAAGGTAAAACCGTAACGTTCAAGCAGGCTGCGCAGATAAGCCCTATCGGTAAGCGCCAAGCCAAGCCCTCCTTTAAATTTTCAGAATTCATGCTTATCAGTATAGCATATAACCGATGTGTATTGCCATACATCGACTAAAAGTGATGTAAACGCTTGCAACTTGGTCTCTTTTATTTTATGATATAAAAAACGCTTTGGGAGGTTAAGCGCATGACCAGACGCGATAAAATAAATTATTACCTTGATATTGCCGAGACGGTTGCCGAACGTGGCACTTGTCTGCGTCGGCTTTTTGGTGCGATCATTGTCAACAACGATCAGATTATTTCTACCGGTTATGTCGGTGCACCCCGTGGCCGCCACAATTGTTCGGATCTGGGCTATTGCGCGCGTGAAGAACTCAAAGTTCCGCGCGGCGAGCGTTATGAGCTGTGCCGCTCGGTACATGCCGAGGCAAATGCCATTATTCATGCTCCTCGCTCTGAAATGCTTGATGCCACGCTCTACCTTGTTGGTAAGGAGGTCGCAACGGGTAACTATGTCGAAAACGCTAATTCCTGCGCCATGTGCAAGCGTATGATCATCAACGCCGGAATCGCAACGGTTGTCATCCGAGAAAGCAAGGAAGAATTCCGCGTGATACGGGTGTATGATCAGTGGGTGCTTGACGATGAAACCCTAGACTTAAAGCTCGGTTATTGATTTTCAGATGCAGGTGCCTCAAGGGCATCTGCATTTTTCATCGGAGAAGGCAGTCGGATTTTTTCGGGCTCCGCTGTTAAACTGATCCAGGTTTATGGTATAATAACCATAGGGCATTTATTATACTGTCTTGATATCATCAAACGTCCGCTTTTTGGCGTAGGCACCACCTTTCGGCGGACAATAGTGCCGCTGCTGCACGTCTTACGCTTTTGGTATTTTATACGTATGACGGTTACATGATGATGTTGACGATTCGCTGCTAAATCGCGGGGCAATCCTCCAGAAAAGGTATAATTTCTCTTTTTGGCTCCCTCTGCACACGCTGTGTTGAATATCCTTATGCATTTGCGGAAAAGATGAAGGCATCCACATTTTGATGGGAGGATGCCAAATGCCAGATAAAGCACATTCCAAAGATCAGGCGCCTGTAGAAAAAGAAAACGAACAGCGTCAGATGGACGAAGCACAGGATAAACAAATTGAGCAGATTGAACAAACCGGCTCTATAACACCTATGAGCGGCAAACACGCCATCCACTGTCTGACCATCATCGGCCAGATTGAGGGGCATTATGATGCCCCACCCCAGACCAAAACCACCAAATATGAACATGTCATTCCACAACTTGTTGCGGTTGAACAAGACCCACGCATCGAAGGTCTGCTTATCATTCTAAACACCGTGGGCGGCGACGTTGAAGCAGGCTTGGCGCTGGCTGAACTCATTTCCGGCATGAAAAAGCCCACTGTTTCACTGGTGCTGGGCGGCGGCCATTCCATCGGCGTGCCGCTGGCATGTAGTGCCAAGCATTCTTTTATTGTACCCAGCGCCACCATGACCATCCATCCTGTACGCATGAATGGCATGGTGCTTGGCGTTCCTCAGACGCTTTTTTATTTTCAGCGTATGCAGGACCGTATTATTGATTTTGTCGTTGAAAATTCCCGTATGTCTGAGGAGAGCTTTCGCAAATACCTGATGAATACCGGCGAGCTGGTCATGGATATGGGCACGGCCTTAGACGGTGATTCAGCCGTGGCCGAGGGCCTGATTGACGAGCTGGGCGGCTTGAGCGATGCAATAGAATGCCTGTATGCTCTCATTGAAGCGCAGCAGGCGCCTCCGCCGGAAAATAACCGGTAAATATTCCCCGCTCGACGGGTTATGACTGCAACAACCCTCCTTTTTCTTTACACTTTAATTGTGACATTAAATTATCGGAGGCGTTCATTTTGACAATTACAGAAGCAATTATTCAGGGGATTATTCAAGGTCTAACTGAGTTTCTCCCTATTTCCAGCTCGGGCCATCTTGCGTTGTACCAATATTTCACCGGTCAGAGCGGAGAAAGCGGCGCGCTTTTTTCGCTCGTGTTACATTTCGGTACCTTGGTTGCCGTGTTTGTGGCCTTTTGGGGTACCATAAAGGAACTGATCTTTGAGTTTTTTAACATGATTGGGGATCTGTTCCATGGAAAGCTGTCTTTTAAGAGGGTGAATCCACAGCGCAAGATGATCTTTCTGCTGGTAGTGTCGCTGCTGCCGCTGTTTATTACGTTGTTGCTTAAAGATATTTTGCGTGGCGTTGCCCAAGACAATAACATCTTCGTCGAGGGTATCTGTTTTCTGGTGACATCAGCACTGCTTTTAATGGCTGATAATTGCACCGGCCGCACAACCGCGCGTGGTATGAGCTACCGCGCTGCAACCACCATTGGCGTTGTGCAGGCGTTTGCACCGCTACCGGGTATTTCGCGTTCCGGCTCCACCCTTTCTGCCGGCATGATGCTCGGACTTGAACGTGGCTTTGCCGTTAATTTTTCTTTTATTATGGGCATTCCGGCTGTCTGTGCAGCGCTGCTGCTTGACGCAAAAGAGATCATTGGCGGGGGGCTTCATCTCCCCGCTTCGGTGATTATAATTGGTCTGGTTTTCTCAACCGTTTTCGGCTTGTTAGCCATCGGTATGGTACGTTGGTTGGTTGCCGCGCACAAGCTGCGCTGGTTTGGGTATTATACACTCGTGCTGGGCATCTTTGTTCTTGGCGCCGGCATCTATGATGCCATTTCCAATCACGCTCTGCAAAACATCATTATCGCCATGTTAAAATGACTTTTTAAGTAAAATACAAGGAGGTTGCCGCCTTGGCTGCCAAACGCAAAAAGAAATCCCCACGCAAAACAAAAGCGCAGTTGCATGCGCAGAACCAGCTGCTTGCCGTTGTGTTATTCACCCTTGGCCTGCTGTTCGTGTTCCTGTCGTTCGTGCGCGGCAGCGAGGGTTGGTTGATGGCCCACAACGTACTACTAGGCCTTTTCGGCTGGTCGGCCTTCTTCATCGGCCCAGTATTCCTGTACATATCGGTAATGTCCTCCTTTGATAAGCTTTCGGATGATCTACCGATCCGCGCCACACTAACCGCGGTGCTGCTCTGCTTAATTTCGGCGGCTTTTCAAATTTTTCTCGCCGGAAAGCCGGAGGGCCAAACGGTGGGAGCCGTTATCCGTCAGCTTTATGTCGATGGTCAGGCACTACACGGCGGCGGCATTTTTGCGGTGTTATTTGGACTGCCACTCATGCAGCTCGGTGCACCCGGCGACCGCATTGCGGTGTCGCTGTTACTGTTTTTACTGACGATGATCATTACAAAATCGACGATTGCAGGCATTTTGCGCTCGGCCAAAAAGCCGATGGAAAAGCTTTCTAACGGTTATCACGAACTGGTTAACGCCATGCCGGCACCACAACCTATCGGTGGCAACAGCACCTTGGCTGAAAAGCCCGTCATCGACATTCCGCTCGACGACCCCGCCCCCGCGTCAAGGCGACGTAAGAAGCCGGTTGCAGAGGAGGGCGTCTCGTCCGAGTTATTGCGCGCCAAGCAAAAGCTTCTAGACACTGCGACCGCCGACATGCCGATATCTGAGGATCATCCTGTCACCCCGAATGGTGACCCCGTCGCCCCCGTGGTCCCCGACGAGGAAGGCCAACAGCTCATTATCGAAGATATTATCAATCGTGTGGCTAAGGTGCAGGCACACAAGGCGCAAAAGGCCGTTGAAGAAGCCTCTGCCCCCGAACCGCCCGCGCCGCCGCCTGAGCCGGTTGAGCCGCCCGTATATCTACTGCCCCCGCTCACGCTGTTGCGTGAACCCGCTTTAGCTGCTGCGGGTGAGGTCACCGCCGATGAACTGCGTCAAAACGCACAGCGTCTTGTGGATACACTGCAATCCTTCGGGGTGCAGACCCGTATCATCGATATCTCGCGCGGGCCAGCCGTCACCCGCTATGAACTACAGCCCTCCGCTGGCGTTAAGATTTCTAAAATTACTAATCTGGCCGACGATATCGCGCTAAACCTCGCTTCGGCGGGTGTGCGCATCGAAGCACCCATTCCTAATAAGGCAGCCGTAGGCATTGAGGTGCCCAACCGCAAGGTTACACCTGTGACACTGCGCGAGGTGGTTGATTCACCGGAATTTGCCGACGCAAAAAGCAAGGTTACAGTTGCGCTCGGGCGTGATATTTCCGGTAACCTGATGCTGGCGAACATCGCGAAGATGCCACATCTGCTCATCGCGGGTGCCACCGGTTCCGGTAAGTCGGTCTGCATCAATTCTATCATCATGAGCATTCTGTTCAAGGCCAAACCCGACGAGGTCAAGCTACTTCTAATCGACCCCAAGGTCGTCGAGCTAGGCGTTTATAACGGTCTGCCGCATCTGGTTATCCCCGTCGTCACCGACCCGAAAAAGGCCGCAGGCGCGCTCGGCTGGGCTGTTGCCGAGATGCTCAACCGCTATAAGATGTTTGCTGCGCACAACGTTCGCGATATTGAATCATTTAACCGTTTTGTCGAAAATGCAGCGGCAAACCCCACGCCCCCGGCAGAGGATGAACCACCGGCACCCAAGCTTTCAAAGCTACCGCATTACATTATCGTGGTGGACGAGCTTGCCGACCTGATGATGGCCGCCCCATCCGAGGTGGAGGATTCCATCTGCCGCCTTGCGCAGATGGCACGCGCTGCCGGTATGCACCTGATCATCGCGACACAGCGTCCGTCAGTAGACGTTATTACCGGCGTCATCAAGGCGAATATTCCCTCGCGCATCGCGTTTGCGGTGTCGTCTCAGATTGACTCGCGTACCATTCTCGACATGGGCGGCGCAGAAAAGCTTTTGGGCATGGGCGACATGCTATTTTCACCGGTCGGTTCTGCAAAGCCCACCCGTGTTCAGGGCTGCTTTGTCTCTGACGAGGAAATTGAGCGTGTCGTCACCTATATCAACAGCGCGATTACGCCGCAATACGACAATCAGGTTCTGGAGGAAATAGACAAGCATACCCCTGTCGGAAAAGGTAATGCATCCGGTGCCTCCTCTGATAGCGGCGGCGACGAAGATGAAATGCTCGCCCCCGCAATTGAGTGCGTCATTGAGGCGGGTATGGCTTCTACCTCGCTGTTGCAGCGCAGGCTAAAATTGGGTTATGCACGTGCAGCTCGTATTGTCGACGAGATGGAAAGCCGGGGCATCATCGGTCCCTATGAGGGTTCTAAACCCCGTGCGGTACTCATCTCAAAGGAACGCTGGGTCGAAATGAAATTAAACCGGATGGCTAAAACCGGCGAATAAAAGAGGATTACATGAACCGTTTTCTCCCCATTACAGTTGAAGAAATGTACACGCGTGGCTGGCAGCAGGCGGATTTTGTCTGCGTCACCGGTGACGCTTATGTCGACCACCCCAGTTTTGGCATTGCGATTATCTCACGGCTGCTTGAGCGTCTGGGCTATCGGGTCGTGATTTTATCACAGCCCAATTTGAGTGACCCCGACGCCTTCAAGCGTTTCGGTAGACCGAAATATGCCTTTATGATCACAGCGGGGAACATCGACTCAATGGTGTCAAATTACACGGTTGCTAAGCGCCGCCGCACACAAGACGCTTATTCCCCGACCAATGCGCAAAACCGTCGGCCTGATCGCGCCGCGACGGTCTATTCGCGTGCAGCCAAGGCTGCCTACCCCGACTGCCCGGTTATACTTGGCGGAATTGAAGCTTCACTGCGCCGCTTTGCCCACTATGACTACTGGGCGGATTGCGTTATGCCGTCGATCCTTGTCGATTCGGGTGCGGATATGGTCTCCTACGGCATGGGTGAACACCAAACCGAAATAATCGCCGCAAGGCTGGCCGCGGGTGAGCCGGTCTCGGCGCTAACCGATATTCGCGGAACCGTCTGCTATATCACGCCTGAACAGATTCCAAACGGTACGGTGAGCTGCCCCTCGTTTGAAAAGGTGGCGAGCGATAAAGCCGCCTATGTGCGCGCTTTTAAGCTTTGGCTCGATGAACAGGATGCTGTGACCGGCCGCCCAGTGCTACAAAAGCATGGTGACCGCTATGTGTTGCAAAATCCACCAATGCCGCTTTTAACACGCGAGGAGCTAGACGCCGTATTCACCATGCCGTTTGCCAGAGCATACCACCCCAGCTATGAGGCGCTCGGTGGTGTCAAGGCGATCGAAGAGGTCGAATTTTCGATTATGCACAACCGTGGCTGCTATGGCCACTGTAATTTCTGCTCCATCGCCGTACATCAAGGACGGCAGATCGTGTCACGCAGCATCGATTCGGTGCTTGAAGAGGCCGAGAGCTTTGTTAGCAATCCGCGTTTTAAGGGCTATATCCACGATGTCGGTGGCCCCACCGCGAATTTTCGCTATCCGTCCTGCAAAAAGCAGGAGACAAAGGGTCTTTGCAAGGATAAAAAATGTTTGGGCAACCCCGCCTGCCCCGCAGTAAAGGTCGACCACAGCGAATATCTTGAGTTGCTGCGCCGACTACGGGCGATTAAGGGTGTCAAAAAGGTGTTTGTACGCTCAGGGCTGCGCTTTGACTATATCATGCTGGAC
Organism: Oscillospiraceae bacterium MB24-C1; assembly: GCA_030913685.1. Lineage (NCBI taxonomy): Bacteria > Bacillati > Bacillota > Clostridia > Eubacteriales > Oscillospiraceae > Oscillospiraceae bacterium MB24-C1. The sequence continues at coordinate 1,356,204 of CP133187.1, forward strand.
AAGGACGACACGTTTTTAAAAGAGCTAGTCGCTAACCATGTCAGCGGACAGCTGAAGGTTGCGCCCGAACATTGTAGCGATGCGGTACTAGATGCAATGGGCAAGCCGCATGTCGAGGTCTACGAGCGGTTTGTTAAAAAATTCTATCAATGCACCAAGCAAGCTGGTAAAGAGCAGTACCTCGTTCCCTACCTCATGAGCTCCCACCCCGGCAGCACCATCCGCGACGCGGTGGCGCTATCACTTTTTTTAAAGAAAAACCGCATGCGCCCAGAACAGGTGCAAGATTTTTACCCCACACCGGGCACCATTTCTACCTGCATGTTTTACACCGGCGTTGACCCGCTGACCGGCAAGGATATCTATGTACCTAAGACCGATCGCGAAAAACAACGCCAGCGTGCGCTGCTGCAATATTTTAAGCCAGAAAACCGCCGGATAGTTATAGAGGCGCTTGAGGAAATCCACCGCACCGATCTCATCGGAACCGGGCCGGACTGCCTTGTCTCCCCCGACCGGCAATACCAGCAAAAGCTGACGGAAAAGCGGCTGACGCAGCAGAACAGGCAGAATCGGGGTAGCCGCGGCAAACCTTCGCGGCGCTCCACCAGCACAAAGCCAGGAGGCAGACGATGAAGCAAATAAAATCTTATAAACGGCGCAAGCGGCAGCATATCTCTCCGCTGGCAATTTTGATCATCGCCATTGTCAGCGCCGTTTCGTGGTACACAACCGAATATAAGCCCTCGCAGGAGGTTGTTCCTACACTCGCAGAAAATGTTATTGCCGAGGTACAGGTTTTGGACGTCGGCCAAGGCAGCAGTCTGCTGCTGCGCACCGAAGGCGAGGATGGCGTCCACGCTGTACTCATCGATGGAGGTGAACGCTCGGCCTCTCAGGCGGTGTGTGACGCATTGGATGCAGCGGGCATCACCCAGCTGGATCTTCTGGTCATAACCCACCCGCACACTGACCACTATGGCGGCCTGATTGCGGTGCTGGAAAATTACAAAGTCGACTCCCTATGGATGCCCGCCGTTGCTGATAATTTGGTGCCCACCAACAGCACTTTTGAGCGCTTTTTAGATGCACTCGAAACAAATGGCTGTGATGTCGTGCAGGCTGTGTCTCCGCGCGTCGAGACACTGGGCGATGACATTTCGCTTGAGCTGCTTGACGCTTTTGTACCGGATCCTGATAATCTTAACGATACTTCTTTGTGCCTTCGCATTGACGCGGGCGACGCTTCTTTTCTGATAACCGGCGACGGCGAAACAGCGGTGGAACAACTGTTGCTTGAGAACAACGCACCGGTTTCGACCGATATTTTTGTAGCGGGACACCACGGTAGCAACACCTCGAATAAACAGGACTTCTTAAATGCAGTCAGCCCGGCAGCCAGCGTCATCTCCTGCGGACGTGATAATGCTTATAATTTGCCGAACCAGAAGGCACTGGCCCGTATTTCAGCCTTTGGGGCAGTTTATCGTACTGACTTCAACAGTACCGTAACCTTTTCAACCGACGGTAGAACCATATGGATTACTGCAGACAACATAAACGATGCAATCAACGCAAGGGAGGCAGCGTAAATGGCATTATCCATTGACCGAATTGAAGGCAATATAGCCGTCTGTGTCGACGAGCAGCAGCAACAGCACCATATTCCCCTTTCAGCGCTGCCCAGAGGTGCCGGCGAGGGAGATATCCTCCGCCAAACCACAAACGGCTATGAGTTGGATACACAGGATACTGCCCGTAGGCGTAAAGCCGTTTCTGAGCGGCTCTCTCGTTTGGGTGCCAATTCACGCCGCAGCGCCGTTACAAAACTGTTGGCGCAGGCGACTGAACCGATCAGCGCCTCGGTGCTGGCAGATAAGTTTCATGTCAGCCGCCAGATCATCGTCGGGGATATTGCGCTTCTGCGCGCCTCGGGCGAGCCGGTTGTGGCAACCCCGCGCGGTTACCTGATGGAGCCTGCTGCGGACAATGCGACACAGGACTATACTGTCGCCTGCCGTCACGAGAATGTCGAGCAGCTTTTGCAGGAGCTGTATATTGTAGTAGATCAGGGTGCAACGGTGCGGGACGTGATTGTGGAACACCCCATCTACGGCCAGCTCACCGGCCAGCTGCAGGTCAGCTCGCGCTTTGAAGCTGACCGCTTTGCCAAAGCACTCACCGCATCAGAAGCTTCACCACTCTCGCAGCTCACCGGAGGCATTCACCTGCACACACTACGCTGCCCTGATCGCGCCTGCTTTGAACGTATCCTGGCCGCACTGAAAAAGGCTGGAATTTTGGTATCGGAATAATGATCGGACACAACATCTGTGTTCCTAAAAAGATAGGCTCGATGGCGTTTAGCGTCATACGCGCCTTTAAAGTCGTAATAATAGAAGAAAGCGGTTAATTAAACGCGCTTCGCTGCATAAAATAATAACAGCCGACATGCTGCCCCTTGTGGGCCAGATGCCGGCTGTTTTGTATCGCTAGACGCCATAAGGTGCAAATAAAAAACTGCTGCCGACATATTGTGTTGGCAGAATAGCCCCCTGTTATCTGGATACAGTAAGACATGGTATGTTACATCATGGCGACGCCATTGATACACAGATGGAAGTGAAAATCAAAAAACTTGGCCGCCTTGCGGCAAAGCAGCATACGCTCCAAGAAAATCTCAAAATAGTCCGCCAATGTGCTCACCTTTGAGTCGATGGTCAGCACCAGTGTAATGGTCCGCGCCTGCTTGTCAATTTTAAGGGACGACTGCTCCACTGAGTAATTCACCCTGTCATGAATATCAAAGCTGGCGATATCGCGGTTACGCACGCGCGAACGGCGCACGTCGCTTTTGTCCGCGAGAATCAGCGCCGCAGCCAAGGCGTTTACCGGGTGAGCGGTGTGCTCGTCGTGGTTGCCAATAGCCGATACCACTTGCGCCACCTCAACAGGATCCATGCCCATCTTATCGAGAATGCGAAAGGCCATCACCGCGCCGGACTGCGCGTGGTCGATGCGGTTTATCACATTTCCGATATCGTGCATAAATGCTGCAATTTTAGCCAACTCGATGGTACGCGTGTCATACCCCAAGTCGGTTAGTATGTTCTGCGTCACGGTGGCAGTACGCACCACATGCGCAAAGCTGTGCTCAGTAAAGCCCATGCTTATAAGCGATGCATCGGCTTGGCGGATGTACGCCTTAACTTCTTCACTGTTCGAAACTTCTCCATAGGTTACCATTCGGGTCTCTCCCTTTATTTTTCTTCATTCTCTTATTTATACAGTTTTTAGTATACTGCGTTGATGTTAGATTTGCAATCATGTATTTGTAAGGAGCAATTATGAAGCCGCCACGATTGATGCGTCTGTTATGCTGCCGCGCTGTGCTGCTGCCAGCCTTCGTCCTGTTGGAGGCTGCGCTGTTTTTCTGCGCCGTCTGGTTGTTGGCGCGACGCTCGCCATTTTTGGCACTGCTGCTGCATGCAATGAGCATGGTTGCGGTTCTTTACATTGTCTCAAAACACGACAACCCTTATTATAAGCTGGCATGGGTGGTTCTGATACTCATGGTTCCCATTTTAGGCGGTATGATATACCTTTTAGCAGGGAACAAGCGCCTACCCCGGCGTTTAAAACGACGGATAGTCAGCTTTTATCAGCAAAGCCTCTCTCCGGTTTGTATGGATTCCGGCAGTGAAGCGCCACTTGTCACGCTGGATAAACATCTCGCTTCACAGAGTGTTTATCTTAAAAATTGCACCGGATTTGCTGCTTGGCAAAACACCGTTTGTGAGTTTTTTCCTTCCGGAAACGCCTTGTTCGACCGCATGTGTCACGAGCTGGAAACAGCAGAAAAATTTATATTTTTGGAATATTTTATTATAGCGCCCGGCCTACTTTGGGACCGTGTGCTTAGCATATTAGAAAAAAAGGCCCGCGCAGGCGTATTGGTGCGACTGATGTATGACGATGTGGGTACTATCAGCCGACTGCCACGACATTTTGAAAAAACATTGCGCGAAAAAGGTATTGAAGTAACGGTATTCAACCCCTGTCGCGTGCACATCAACGCCGCGATGAACTACCGCGATCATCGCAAGCTTTGCATCATCGATGGCAATATTGGCTTTTGCGGGGGCGCCAACCTCGCCGACGAATATATTAATCGGCTGCCCCGCTGCGCCCACTGGAAGGACTCCGGCGTATTATTAAAAGGCCATGGCGTTTGGAACCTGACACTGTTATTTTTAGGGCTTTGGGGATTTTCAAACGACGAGCAGCCCGATGATTTCTCATCCTTTGTTCCCACTGTCACCTGCCAAAGTGACGGTTTTATACAGGCCTTTGGGGACAGCCCATTGGATAACCTCTATGTCGCCGAGGCCTTTTGTCTCAAGACCATTGCACGCGCCACCAAATATATTTATATTACAACACCCTATCTTGTATTGGGGCATGAGATGATCTCAGCGCTGGGTACCGCCGCGCTTTCAGGGGTTGATGTGCGCATCATTACACCGGCCGTACCCGACAAGTGGTATGTTCACATCATTTCGCGCAGTTATTATGCGGCGCTTCTGCGGTGTGGCGTGCGCGTTTTTGAATATCAGCCCGGTTTTATCCACGCAAAACAGCTGGTCAGCGACGACATCACCGCTATGGTCGGCACAACCAACCTCGATTTTCGAAGTTTCTACCTGCATTTTGAGTGTGCGGTTTGCCTTTATGGCAGTTCGGCCATCAAGAGCATTTTGGACGACGTTAAAAATACATTGGCATGCTGCCGCGAAATTACCTTTGGCGATACCCTTCGATTTCCGCTCTGGCAGCGCATCATGGCTGTTGTATTGCGCCCTTTTGCCCCGCTTTTTTAGCTGACAAAATAAAAGTCGCCATTTACAGTGTTATGACAACCTCTTTTTCACTTAACCACCCCATCATTCACGTCAAAACAGAGCGGCTGTCATTGCTTTGACGCAATATATTATTCTTACAAAACAAAATTCAAATGTTTCCCCCGTACAACAAAACGCAGCCTCTCGCCCACCGTGGACGGGAGACTGCGTTTTCGTTATGCCGCCATGGTGCGGCGAACTTTATCACAAAGCTGTTTTAGCACCCGGCTTACCTCTCCCTGCGGGAGCTCAAGCAGCCAAGCTATTGTTTCGGTCGGCTGACGCTGTAATACCGATAGCAAAAGCACCGCCCGCTCTAAAAGTGGCATTTCTCCTAGCATTTCAAACAAGCGCGCGCTATCGGCTTCCTCGGGGGACAGCGTTACTGCTTCCAGCAGATTGCGGCTGTAGGCCTCGCCGCAGACCGGTTCACAGTCTTTGATCACCTGCCACAGCACGGCGAGCATCCGCTGTTCAAAGCTTTTCCCCGCGTAGGTGGTATATCCTTCGACAAAGACTTCCGCCATAGCATAACGGGCATCGGCCGCGTCCCCAAGCAAATAGAGCGCCAACCTATAAAGCGAATCCGCGATATCATCATAGCGGTGTGCATATTCCAACTTGCTCATTCTTACCGATTGCAGCATACTTTCCCTCCTCTATGGCGGAGATTCATGTGGCTTCTATGGCGCATTAATCGAAGTAATCGTAGCCCATATTGGCCAAATATTCCCTGTCATAATCATTCAGGGCGCTTTGGCACACCTTATATTTCATCTGCTCCGACAGTTCTTCGAGCGGCATATAATAGTAACCAATGATCACTTCTTCCCCCGCTTGCTCGCCCGCAATGCCGACGACAACATAGGGTGCACCATCATTTGCATATATATTGGTCAGATCTTTGCGGATAGCGGTAAGCTGCGCCAAATCAATCTCGACAAAGGACTTGGACTTTTCGCCATCCTCATCAATATACGCCTTGTCATAATAGCTATGGAAAATCGTATCATGGAGTTCTATACGCCAATCCTGGGTCGTCTGATTAATAACTGAGCCCCGCGAACCGAAGCGATAACCAAGAACGCCAACGTAAGCTTTTTCAACCTTTGAAAAATCATTTTTCAACTGTTCGCCAGCACCGAACTGTTCGAGCAGTCTGCGGGTGTTTTTGAAGCTTTCAGTAATCAGCACTTCGCTGGTTGCGACAGAATATTCTTGATCGTGGAGCGTTTTAACCGATTCACTCTCAGAAACCGCCATGCCCATGGCATACTGGTTGGTGACGACCTCTCTATCCTTTGGAATATACTGATATTCCATGTTGAGATAACCCAGCGCCTGAGTACCCTCCTGGAACTCTTTGATAGGCTGACTCAGGAGATCGGTACGCACAGCCTCCAAAAGCTGTTGCTTCTGCTCCGCGGTGAGAATCAGTGTCTTGCTATCGTTGCCCAGCGCGTTGACAACCGTAACCGATGAAAGCATATCCGCCGTCGCCTTAAAGGACGCATGGGTCTGCCGAATCAATTCGGGCTGTACCTCGAGCTCCAGCAGCGTCGCCCGCGCGTCGGGATAAAGGCCATAATACCGGCGCGACAGGGTTTGGCCGTTTTTCAGCGTGTAGGTAAGGCGCAGCGAACCGTCATAGTTGTTCGCATCTATATCCTTGTTGCTGGCAAGATAGCTTTGTACCTGCATCTGATGTGTTTTGAGAAGTAGCTCAATTGACTTGGGCTCGCTGATGAGATAGGTTCTGGCGTAACCCTCATGTAGCGAGGGTTCGTTGCTATAGCGTGCATTATAATCTTCAAGTGCCACTGACGCTACCGAATCGATGGACGGCACACGGGTCTCATAGCCGAATCCGCCAAACATAACGCCACCCACCAGCAGGCAGACGCCCAGTGTAGTAGCCAGAGCCGCAGGCAGCGCGCGGGGAATTGAACGTACCGTTCTAGTTAAAATGACATCTCCAATAAAATAGGTAATCATCGCGCCGAAAGCAGCCGAGATAAGAAACACCGTCTTGGAGGTATCAAAGCCAAACACGCCACAGAACACTGCACCCAGCAATGCACCGCCCACCAGCGTACCGACACTGCGCAAAAATATCTGCAGCGGGCCTAAGTTGCCAACTGACTCCGCTTGCTCAGAGCGACGTCTTTTATAAACGAATAAACCAATGAAAAACACGACAATACCTGCAAGCAACCAAAGTGCGATGGCGATATTGTTATCCCTTAACATTTTAGCCGAGTTGACCCCGTCCAGCGCCTGTCGACCGAGCATAAGCGAAACCGGAGAAAGACGATAAGCCACTTGCATACCACTGTCAATATCGTTAAAGCCGTACAAAAAAGCACTGCCGATTGTGATAACCGTCAAATACACCGCAGCCAGCGAGGCGTTGAGCCCCAGCGAAAAGATGGCTGTATCAAACGTAGTTCCCACATTGACCGCCGAAAATGCAGTCAGCGCGAATATGACAAAGGTAATAACCATCCAGCAAAGCAGTTCTAAAAATATCATGCCAAAATTCTGTCCACCCACCAAAAGCGCACAGACCGAGACAAACAGAAAATTTATTATCAGAGGAATCCATATCAAGGTAATTCCCGCCGCTGAAGTAGCAAGATATAACTCGCTTCTCGTCAGCGGCAGCGCATGATAGACATCCACTGAGCGCTTATTTTGCATATAACCGAACAGATTCGTCGCCATAACAACCGGCACGATCAGCGACATGCTTGTGAAAAACACCACGGCAAAACCGTTGTATATGTTAGCAGGGCCAATCAGTTCAAAGATTCGCACTGTATCTGCCGGATATGGGTGGCGGATGTACTCCAAATAGCTTAAAAGATATTGCAAGCTAAAGAACAAAAAGCCCAGTACGCCATAAAAAAGGGCACTGCCGCGGTTGCGGCGCAGAAGGTTTTTATAAACCGGCAAAAATCGGGCCACATTAAAAGATGATTTTGCTGTAGTCATATCCGACCGCCTCCATTTCATAGATAAATACCTCTTCGAGCGTCAGGCTGACCGCCTCGCACAGGATGGGGTTAAGTTTTGAGACGGCGGCGAGCGCTTCTCTTTCGCCTGCAGCGCACACCAGGGTCGCTACGCTACCACGAACCTCTTTGGAGATAACCGATACGCCTTCAAGTTCCAAATTTTCTGGCATCGGCTTAAACACCGCCTGCACCTTGCAAAAGCCGAGTTGAATATGGTCGATCGCGCACTCCAGTTTGAGCGAACCGTGGTGCAACAGCCCGACGCGGTCACAAAAATCCTCCAGCTCGCGTAGGTTGTGCGACGAGATAACCACGGTCATTTCATATTCCGAAAGCATGTCGGAGATAATCCTGCGTACTGCATGGCGAATAACCGGGTCCAGCCCGTCAAACGCCTCGTCGAGCAGCAGATAATCCGGCGCGCAGGAAAGGGCCAAAATTAACGCCGCCTGACGACGCATACCCTTTGAGAAATTTGAAAGCTTGCGCCGGGTGCCGATTGGAAACAACTCGCACAGCTTATGATAGCGCTTTTCATCCCAACGATGATAGGCAGCGCGGTAAAAATCCGCCATATCTTGCAGCGTGGCCTGCGGGTGAAAATACAGGTCGTCTGAAACGAAAAACACCTGCTGCTTTTTTTCAGGATTTTCAAATGCAGCCTCTCCGTCAATATCCACACTGCCACCGTCGGGCGAATAAACCCCCGCTATCAAGCGCAGTAATGTCGATTTACCTGAGCCATTGGTGCCAACCAAACCGTAAATACAACTTTTTTGAATCTCAAAGCTGACCTGATCGAGCGCGGTGCTGCTCTCAAATCGTTTGGTGACATTCTCGATCTTAATCATCAGATTTCCTCCTTGTAAATTTCGCCGGTCAGCTTAATGACCGCCTCTTTAGAAACCCCAGCCTTTCTGGCAGCACGCATCGGTTCTTCAATTGCTTTCAAATGCTGTTCTAAAACGGCTTTTGTCAGATTCTCACCGGGACAAATAAAGCTGCCGCGCCCTGCGGCCTGATAAATTAATCCACGAAGCTCCAGCTCCTGATAAGCCTTTTGCACGGTATTGGGGTTGATTCCGATATCCCGCGCCAGACTGCGCACGCTTGGCAACTGATCATCGCCAGCCAAAACGCCTTTGCTAATAAGGCTGATAATATTTTGGACAATCTGTTCGTATATCGGTACTCTACTACGGGTATCTATCGAAAACATGGCTTGCCTCCTTTTCTTGGGGTTAAGCATTACGCGAAGTTTTATGTGTACTAGTTATCATAGTACAGCTAGTATAGCATGTAATACATTGTATTGCAAGCCTTTTAATAAGAAAAAATATCGGAGCTGCCAGCAGCTCCGATATTTCAATTTAAGATTTAGCTTTAGATGGTAGCGCCGGTGCTGGGGTTGCTGGGGAGATTGGAATCGGTCTCAGGCACTACAACTGCATCGGTAATAGCCTTATCGGTAATGACAAAGCGACCGAGGGTGTTGGTGGTAAAGCTCAGAACTTCATCATCGGCATCATAGCTCGAGTTGATAAGCGTAAGCTTGCCACCGAGGTAACGGTAGACAAAGAACTTGCCACCAAAGTCGTCGGTGTAGTCCGCGACGTCGATCTCCATTGTGCCGTTAGTGGTGAACTTGGTACCTGCCGGGAAGGTCAGGAACGCGAAGTTGTTGTCCGCATACTTGTTGAGAATTTCAGCAATAGCATTGTTATTGTGCAGCATGTTGATATCCTTCATGCCAGAGACAATAACAGTGTAGTTCCAGTTGTCATTAGTGAAGGTAACCTTCTTGTTGTTGTTCAGGTCAGAAATCTGGTTGAGCTGAGACTTTGTGAATACAGGGGTATCGTTGTCAACCTTGATTTCGTCTTCCTTAGCAAGCGATGCGATGTAATCGTCAGAAACTACCTTGTAGCCGGTCTCGAACGCAACAGTAATCTCTACGGCATTTTTGCTGGCAGACTTCTCAGTCAGCTTCATAGAATACTCTTCTTCGGTGCTAACTGCGGGCCAACCGGCCTTTACTGTTGCAGAGATGTAATACACGCCGCCGATTCTGTCAAGCACGAACTCGGACATGGAATCGCCTTCGCCTGTGTTACTGATCTTAAAGCTGTAGTCTTCAAGCAGGTCATCGTTCAGAGGGGTAGCCTCTGCGCCAGCGATGGAGATAGATACAGGGAAACGATAGGTTTCGCCGGGCTTGAGCAGGCTGTCCTTCAGCACCAGGCCGCTGTCAGCGTCGGCGCCAAGCACGATGTTGTTTTTCGGATCTACCGCAAACGCGGTAGCTGCAACCGAAAGAGACAACATAGCCGCAAGCAGAATAGAAAGGGTTTTTCTCATGTGAAATCCTCCTGATAATTTGGTTCGCGCAAAATCGCGCTGTATGTTGTGTTGCTCTTGCTGAGCACATGTCAAAGTATAACGCGATTATTCATTAAAAACAATCGGTTTTTGTTACCATTTTGTAATATAGATCGTATATTTAACTTATGTTTCTACAATTTGGATTTAAATTTGAGCAAAACAACGCAATAATCCAATATTTATCGCTTTATAATAGTTACAACTTGTAACCTTTGCTTTGATTGGCACTTTTGCCGCCAGCAATAAACAAATTTGTCTCAAAACATAAAAAACCGACCGGATATTTGTCCGGTCGGTTTTTTTACATCTTATTATGTGGATCATTAAGCAGCCGCACCCGTCGGCGGGTTAACCAATGCCGGCGTCTGAGTAGACGGTTGAGTGGTTGTGGCACTACTAGAGCCTGTTGACGTGGAAGAAGCGGTATTGTCGGAGACCGTCTGAGATACGTTCTTTCCGGCATTAACAAAATTTCCGCCACCCACCGAGATCTTGTTGGCATCAAGCGGTACGCTGGAAGCCACATAGGTACCCAGTCTGCTGGTTGTATGGCCAAAGTAACCATTGTTGTTCACATCCGCCACCAACGTCAGACTGTTGTCATCGCCAATTTGGTATAAATATTTCGTTGTCTCGGGTGCTTTAATCTTGAGCACGCTTTCATAGGCGAAGCTGGGATGTGCATAGAACGAAATAAACTTAAAACTGGCGTTTGGATACGCTCTGGTAATAGCAGTGTTCTCGGTTGTGTTGTATCCAAGGTTAAACTTTTTGACCCTGGCCAGTCTAATATTATAATAGCTGCCGTCCTCAAAGTCGAGTCGGCAAGATTTCAGTTCCTCATCAAACTCAACAATCGGGGAGTCTGGATCAACATCATATTGTGAGCTGTCGACTATCTCGGTCACTTCTTTGTCATAGTACCCGATCTCAATATCCATCTCATACCAGGAACGAGAATCCTCTCGATCCTTGTCACGGCTATTGTCTTTGGCGAGGACGGTGATATGTACCTCGGCATCATCCGCGTAGGAGTAATTGGCCTTGGCTCTAAAATGGAAATAATATTTATCACTATCGTTCAGCTTAACGAATTCTGCTTTTTCCACAATTTTTTTAGCAGTGGAAGACGAAACATTATCATCATCTGCACGGCTCACACTAACCGACACGCTGTAAAACTCGAAGAAATCGTCAGTGATGGGCCCGCCCTGCCATTCGCAGTCAAAATAATAGTCGGTGCCCGGCCACAGTACGCTGGTATCCTCTTTGATCGAGAAGATATACTGATTGTCATAATCCTCTTCATTAAGTGCCAACGCCGATACCGAGGCAATACTAAAAATCATGGCTACCGCGAGCAGTGCGGTCAGCAGTTTTTTCATAACGCCGTCCCCCTGTTTATCAAAATTCTAATACTATAGTTAATCATATTATAGCTTATCACGATTGAAAAGCAAAGGGTACTGTGACAAATTTTACAATTTATTTGTAAATTGCCAGTCTTTTTATTGTAATACGTAGAAAAAAACCGCTAGATAATGCAGTAATGAACCCACCAAAATAAACAGATGAAAAATTTCATGAAAGCCAAAATTTTTGGTGATAACCGGACGCTTGAGTATATATATAACCGCACCCGCGCTATAACATAGGCCACCTGCCGCTACTAAATACATGCAGCCAGACTCCATCGCGGCAAAGGACGGCCAGTCAAATATAATAGCCCAGCCCATTAGCAGATACAGCGAGGTATAAAGCCAGCGTGGCGCCATTATCCAGCAGAGTTTAACGACAATGCCCGCGGCTGCTACTATCCAAATCACCCTCAAAAAGTGAATAGCCGCTTCATATTCCATACAGTGTACAGCAATTGGCGTGTAGGTTCCAGCAATCAGCACATAGATGATTGCGTGGTCCAGTTTTCTCAGGCGCAGCAAAATGCGGTCGCAGCCTTTATAAAAATGATAAAACGTACTCGCTGCATAAAGCGCAATGAGCGAAATGGCAAACACAACGGCGCTGGCCAGTATGCCCAACTCAATTTGCAGTGCTTTAGCACGCAGCACCAAAAGTAGGCAGCCAAAGGCAGCGCAGCACATGCCAATACAATGGGTAAAGCTACTGATAGGGTCTCTGGCATGGGTATAAAAATAGCTCATAATTTTTATCACTCCTCAAACTTTATTATATGGTTTGTAAAACTATATTATAAGTTTTATTATACTATTAATTTCGAGGTTTTCAATACTTATTATTGAAAACAAAACAACATTTTGTTATTCTATTGTTAAAGGAGTGGTTTTATGAATTCGGAGCTTTCCCAGCCTTCGGATATCTCTTTTCGCAAAGCAGTTATCCATGTCTCGGATCTGCCCTCTCTCGAACTGTATATCGACCAGGTCATTACCCTCATCGATCAAGGCTATGCCACTAATAAGCGCACAACAGAAGAAAAGCCGCTGACAAAAATGATGATCAACAATTACAGCAAGGCGGGGCTGGTGCGCCCAATTAAGGGTAAAAAATATGCCAAGGAGCATATTGTACAAATGTTGATCATTTATGCACTCAAGGGCACCCTTTCTATTGGCGAAATTAAAGATGTGCTTGATGGACTCTATGCTCAACCCGGATTTGAAAGCGCCGCCCTGTTTGAAAGCTATGAAAACGCACTGGACAAACAAGGAGGATGTCTCGCGTCTCTTGAAGAACTGCTTTCATCCTCAAAGTTATTGGATGCACCGGATGTGCCCGACCGTTTTGCGTCGCTTATGGCAGTATGCGCCATGTCTGAAGCGCTATCACAATTGGCTGAACGCATGGTGACTCAATATTTTTCTAGCCCTGAAAAAATTAAACCCGAAACTCCAAAAAATAAAAAAGGACCCCACAAAATTAAACCGAACCAGTAAAACGGCAAATAGACAAAATCCCCTGATGTAGGTAAATAGAGACTACATCAGGGGATTTTTATTCAAGGCTAAAATATGTACACGTTGGGCAGATAGAAGATGGAATTTAAAAATGCGCAATGGGAGAAAAAACATTAAGAGAAAATTACAGAACACGACTGGAAATAAAGCAAATTAAGAGACTGGATTACCCATTACAATCAGCAAGTCATATCAAATGATTGAACGTTATATTTATTGCTACAGCCAGAAACGCATTCTGTTAAAAACAGGAGTGACGCTGCTTTCGCTACGCCACTCCGCTTAAATCTTAAAAACTTAATAGTTCTTTGCAAGTACCTGGAAGAATGCCTTCGGATGATCACACACGGGACATACCTCCGGAGCCTTCTCACCAACATGGATGTGCCCACAGTTAGCGCACTGCCAAATGACCTTCTCGTCCTTGATAAAGACGGCATTGCCCTCAACATTGGCCAACAGCTTACGATAACGCTCCTCGTGCTCTTTTTCTATCTTGCCGACAGCCTCAAACAGATAGGCAATCTTGGTAAAGCCCTCTTCCTTGGCTTCCTTAGCAAAACGAGCGTACATATCAGTCCACTCATAGTTTTCGCCATTGGCTGCATCAAGCAGGTTGGCTGCGGTATCTGGAATGCCACCGTCGTGCAGTAGCTTAAACCAGATTTTTGCATGTTCTTTTTCGTTGTTTGCGGTTTCTTCAAAAAGATTCGCAATCTGCACATAGCCTTCCTTTTTTGCCATGGCAGCATAATAGGTGTACTTGTTTCTGGCCTGGCTTTCGCCTGCAAAGGCAGCCATTAAATTAGCTTCGGTCTTGGTTCCTTTTAAATTGCTCATCGTTACATTCTCCTTCTATTATAAAATTAGATTACTAACAAGTAAATAATAATATTTATCACTTTTTAAATAATAACATATTTTATAGATATGTCAAGATTGACATCTGTTAATATGTGGGAGCAGATGTCAGTTTTGCATATCCTTTATTATAGCTTAAATCGTGTAATAATTCACCTGAATTTTTAACTAATTTTTGATTCTTTTTATAGATTCGACCTTATTATTGACAATACCACAACATCTTTTTATAATAAGGAAGACATCTAAATAAGACGATGCCTTGAAGAAAAGAATTGCGATACTACTTTTTCAACAGAGAGGGCGGCGAAGCTGAGAGCCATCCGTAAAAGTAAAGCAAGGGCCATTTTGGAGCACCGCGTTGAAGAATCGCGGCGTATTCCCGCGCGTTATGCGGGCTAAAGCGGCATGCTGTGATACAGCATGCAATTTGGGTGGTACCACGGAATGCTACACTTTCGTCCCATTTGGCGGCGGAAGTGTTTTTTGTTGTACCCTAACCCTGCTCTTTTGGCATCTTTTTTATTTGCTGTGCATCGCTACTGGAGACCTGCTATACTAATATTTGGCTAATGTGATGAAATAAAATGAAAGGATATTCTTTGTCCTGTTAAAACCGGTTTCATCAGATTAATTAAATATCGGTATTTAATATAGATTTTATATCACTTATCAAACAATTCATAGAAATAGGATGTGACAAATCAAATGGAATGGACTGGACTAAACGAACTGCGCAGCAAGTTTTTAAATTTCTTTGAAAGCAAAGGGCATATCTTACTGCCCTCTGCCCCGCTCGTACCCCGCGACGACAACAGCCTGCTGCTCATTAACTCGGGCATGGCGCCGCTGAAGAAGTACTTTACCGGCATGGAAACCCCGCCCAGAAAGCGCGCAACCTCCTGCCAGAAGTGCATCCGCACCCCCGACATTGAGAATGTGGGTAAAACCGCCCGCCACGGCACCTATTTCGAGATGCTGGGTAACTTCTCGTTCGGCGATTATTTTAAGCACGAGGCGACGGCCTGGGCGTGGGAATTTTTGACCACCGAGCTGCAAATCCCCAAAGATCTGCTTTGGGTCACCATCTATGAAGATGACGACGAGGCCAAGGACATTTGGATCAACGAGGTCGGCGTATCGCCTGACCGTATCATCCGCATGGGTAAGGAAGATAATTTCTGGGAGATCGGTTCCGGTCCTTGCGGTCCCTGCTCCGAGCTGCATTTTGACCGCGGTGAAAAATACGGTTGCGGCTCACCCGACTGTTGCGTCGGCTGCGAATGTGACCGTTATATCGAAATCTGGAACCTCGTGTTCACTCAGTTTAACTCCGACGGTAATGGCAACTACACGCCACTGGATCACCCCAACATCGATACAGGCATGGGCTTGGAACGACTGGCTTGCGTTATGCAGGGCGTAGACAATCTCTTTGAGGTCGACACTGTTCAGCGCATTATGAGCCACATCAGCAAAATTGCAGGCGTAACCTACAAAGACGACCCCAAAACCGATATTTCGCTGCGCGTCATAACCGACCATGTGCGTTCGACCACCATGATGATTGGTGACGGCGTTGTCCCCTCGAACGAGGGCCGCGGCTATGTGTTGCGCCGCCTGCTGCGCCGCGCTGCGCGCCACGGCAGATTACTGGGCATCACCGAACCGTTCCTCTATCAGGTGGTAGATACCGTCATTGAAGAAAATAAAGTGGCTTATCCCGGGCTTGTTGATACCCGCGATTATATCGTCAAGGTCGTTAAGATGGAGGAGGAGCGCTTCTCCCGCACCATCGATTCGGGCATGGAGCTGCTCTCAAACATCATCGACCGTATTGAGAGTGAAGCCATGAACAAAGATAAGCGCGTATTGCCGGGCGACCTTGCGTTTAAGCTTTATGATACCTTCGGCTTCCCGGTTGATCTTACCCGCGAAATCTTAGAAGAAAAGCAGATTGGCCTTGACGAAGAGGCTTTTAAGAAGCTGATGGCCGAGCAGCGTGATCGCGCACGCAAAGCGCGCGAAAATATGGGCGATGTCAGTTGGGAAGACGATGTGCTTGCGACCCTTGATAGCAAGACCAGTTTTGTCGGTTACACGGCCAACGATATAAAGTGCAAAGTAGTCGCTATCGTTTCTGACGGTACGCTGGCAGATGCCATCGGTACAGGCGACCGTGCCGCCATCGTGCTGGATACGACCCCCTTCTACGCCGAGAGCGGCGGCCAAGTGGGTGATGCGGGCGTCATTTCAGACGGCAAGGCGGTCTTCCATGTGTATGACTGCAAAAAATCCCCCACCGGTCAGTTTTTGCATATCGGTGAGGTGGTTGAGGGTAGCCTGCTGACCGGCAGCGATGTGACCGCCGTTGTCACGAAACCCCGCCGTAGCGCCATTATGCGCAACCACACTGCCGCACACCTGTTGCAATTTGCACTGCGCGAGGTGTTAGGCACCCATGTGCATCAGGCTGGGCAACTGGTGGACAGCGACTATTGCCGCTTTGATTTCACACATTTTGCGTCTGTCACCCCCGAGGAACTCAGCCAGATCGAGGCACTGGTCAACGATATGATCTTCTCTGCCTTGTCGGTTACTGTCGCCGAAATGTCGCAGGACGAAGCTAAGCAGAAGGGCGCCATGGCATTGTTTTCTGAAAAATATGGTGACACCGTACGTGTCGTCGATATCGACGGGCGCGCAATCGAGCTCTGCGGCGGCACCCATGTAGACAACACTGCTAAGCTGGGCATATTTAAAATTCTTAAAGAATCATCGGTTGCGGCGGGCGTTCGCCGTATTGAAGCCGTCACCGGCAGCGGTGTGCTGGGTTATATCAACCAGCTTCAGTCGCAAATTGCCTCTGCGGCCGAACTTCTGAAAATCGGCTCCGGTGCAGACCTCGCCGGAAAGATCGGCGCATTACAAAGTGAACTCAAGGCCAAGGAACGTGAAATAGATTCGATGAGCCAGCGGCTGGCAACTTCTCAGATTAAGAACTTGTTTGAAAGCGCCAAGGACATCGACGGTATTCGGGTGATGACCGCCTCCTTTAACGACATGACGCCCGATGCGCTGCGCGCGCTCGGCGACAAAGTCAAGGAATATGCTGAGCCAGTTATGGCGGTGTTCACCTCCGCCTCTGGTGCAAAGGCTTCTGTGTTGGCAGTTGCCAGCAAGGCGGCTGCTCAGAAGGGTGCGCATGCGGGTAAACTGATTAAATCGCTTACTACAATGGCCGGTGGCTCCGGTGGTGGAAAGCCCGATTCCGCCATGGGCGGTGCACCCGAAATCGTTAAGCTTAACGAGGCGGTTTCAAAGGTGGAAAACTTGCTTAGAGACATGCTGACAAAATAATTAAAAGACTGCCCACGCGGCGGTTAGGCGGGAATATAGCCCCTTGACCGCCGCAGGGTTCTGCGCCATTATGAAAGGAAGGGACGATTTTATGGACTGCCTATTTTGTAAAATTGTTGCAGGAGAAATTCCCAGTACGAAGATCTATGAAGATGATCTGGTACTGGCGTTTCGCGATATTGACCCCAAAGCGCCGTTTCATGCAGTGGTTATCCCCAAGACGCATCTTGCCTCGGCCGCTGATATCAGCGCCGACAACAGCACCGTAATCGCTCATTTGTTTGAGGTCATCGCTGAGATCGCTCGACGTGAAAAGCTAGATAAAGGCTTTCGCGTGGTGACCAACTGTGGCGAAGAGGGCGGTCAGACAGTTGGCCACCTGCACTTTCATCTGCTGGCTGGGCGCAACCTCGGGTGGCCCCCCGGCTGATTTGCAATTTAATTTGTTGCTATAACTGAAAGGGAGTTTAAATCATGGCTGAATCCTACCGCCTGAAGGTCGCCGGTTTGGAGCGCGATCTGACACTTTGCCCGCTTAATGACAAGCTTTCTATTGCGGGTTTTATTATGTTTTCTGATGTTGAGCTGACCGTCAATTGCGCCGCCGAGCTACTTAAAAAGGTGCCGCGTTTTGACGTTATCATCACGGCGGAATCCAAGGGCATTCCGCTGGCCTATGAAATGAGCCGCCAGTCAGGTAAAAACTATTATCTGGCACGTAAGAGCAAAAAGCTTTATATGGTTGACCCAGTCGCGGTGGAGGTTAAATCCATCACCACCACGAATATCCAGACGCTTTATATGGATAGAAACGACCTTGATGCACTTTCTGGCAAGCGGGTGCTGATTGTGGATGACGTCATTTCAACCGGTGAATCGCTCAATGCCCTTAAAGCCCTGGTGGAAAAGGGTAATGGCAACATTGTCGCCTGCGCCGCTGTACTAGCCGAAGGTGACGCCGCTAAGCGTGACGATATCATTTTCTTAGAGCCTCTGCCTCTGTTCCCCCGCTAAGATAATGTCGACTATATCGCACAGGATACGCCTAAAGCTATCTTGACTTTTAGTTAGGAGAATTATCTGATGAGAAGACCGTTGTTTTGGATGGGATTTGCCTTCCTTTCCTCAACTGCGGTCTTTTTGCGTTTTGAATGGGGTATCGCTGCGTTTTTATGTGTAGGCATCGCGCTGTTGGCGTTGCTTTTCTCAAACGCCCGGTTGCGCACAGGGCTAGCTCTGTTTTTTGCCTGCGCCGCCTTGGGTACGTTGTTCAGTGCGCTATATACCACAGGAATTCGTCATTATCTCTCCCCGGTGCTGGCTGTAAGCGATCACCCAGTGGAAGTGATTTTGACCATTACTGAACGACAGGCACGCGGTAATTACTGCCGATGGCAGGGCAAAGGTACCGTTATTGCAAACGGTGTTTCGCGAACCTATACCGTAAATTTAAGCGGGTATACTGAGGAAGAGTCCGCTATTGGAGATGTGCTACGCTGTACCGCCAAAATTGAACAGCCTTTTTCTGGCGATATGCTGCGCTGCCGACTGGTCACGCTGCTGCCCCCGGCGGAAAATTCGCCCCATCCTTTCACCCACCTTCGACTACGCTGGCAGCAGGCGCTCTCAAACCAGGCGGGCGCGTTATCCGAAGATACACGGATATCTGGGGTGCTGTCGGCCATCCTTACCGGTGATCGTTCAAGGCTACCTAATAATGTCACCGCCGATTTTCGCGGCAGTGGATTATCGCATATTTTGGTGGTCTCTGGCCTACATCTGATTCTGGTCAGTCGCTTGGTGGGAATACTACTGTTGCGCGTCAGTACACCCCGGTATGCCGGCTTGTTGTCGCTGATCTTTTGCTGGCTGTTTGCGGCGGTCAGCGGACTTGGCAGCTCGGTTATTCGCGCCGCCGTCATGCTGACGCTGGTACATCTTGCAGAATTATTCAACCGCCACAGCGACACGCTAACCTCTTTGATGGTAGCGGCACTTCTAATGGGGCTACAAAATCCCTATACCCTTCTTTCAGTATCATTTTTGCTCTCGTTCGGTGCGGTGGCAGGGCTTGCTGTGCTTGAAAAACCGATTTTCAACACCTTGCAGGGAAAAAAGCTCCGTAGTGGTGTAACGACGCATCTGCTGCAAAGCCTTTCGGTCGGAATTGCGGCTCAAGCGGGTGCCGCGCCGGTACTGGTCTGGTTTTTCGGTTTGATTCCGCTATTAGGGCTTATTGCAAACCTTGCAGCAGTCTGGCTAATCGAACCTATCATGTTACTGGGGCTCACCGCACTGACGCTCAGTTTTGTGTCGCCCCTGCTGGGGGGCATTATCGCGCTGCCCTGCAATGCTCTGTTGCGTCTGCTTCTTTTAATCGCGCGGGTATTTTCACGCTTACCGGGCGCACAGCTCGGCTTCACCGAGCGCTGGCAGACCGCGTGGTTGTTCGGCAGTTTGTTCCTTGTGGTGTTGGTGTTCACCAAACGTCCTCGTGCGCCGGTGGGTCGCTTTGCAGCACTGGGATGTCTTGCTGTCGGACTGACAGCCTCGGTACTGTTTGCAACCATGAACAGCAACCGCGCAGACATTATTCTGTTTAAAAACAGTGGCGCCGCTGTTATTTGCGGCAGCCGTGCCGTCCTTTTTGGCTCACCGCAAAACGGTTATGCGTTGCAGGAAATTCAGACCGCATTTGAACGCAGTGGTGTCAAATCACTCGATGCGATTGTGATTGATTCAGCAGATCAGGCGACATACCACACCGCCGCGCTAGCGCTGGATTATCCGTCGACTGTGCTATGCTCTCCACCCTCGCGCGCCGCCGTCACCTTCTCGCACGCGGCCGGGCTGCCTCTGCGTAACCTGCCACAGGACGCTTTGTTGTATGGTGCCGTACGGTATCATAAATCTGACAGTGAAATAACGCTGACCTTTTCAGAGGCCGAGCTGTTAAAAACCGGCGGTAATTGTGTTATAATAGGGAAGTACGCAGAGCTGGAGCCCTTTTCGGCCAGTGTTCTACGTGCGCGTGCAAAATTATGAAATAATTTAGGCGGGCTAACCGCAAAAAATAACGTGAAGGCGAAAATTGGTTTGTAAATTATAAGTTTGAAGGGAGCGGCCCGGATGCTCTGCACCACCGAGAAACAACTTAAAGAACAACTTTCAACTGAAAATTTCGCGCCGCTTTACCTGTTGTTCGGAAACGAGCCGGTGCTGCTGCGTACCTGGCGGCAAAAGCTGTTAGACACATTTGAACGCGCCGGAGATCAGCTGGAATATATGGACGGTAAGGCGTTGGATCTATCAGCCCTGTTTGACGCCGCCGAGCTGCTCTCGATGTTCGGCGGACGGCGGATCATCGCCATCGACAACTTTGAACCCGAACAGCTGATTGATGCAGACTGCAAGGCGCTGTGCACCTTTTTTGGTGAGATCCCCGAAGGCACCATTTTGATTATCACAGCGGCGGCCGAAAGCTTTGACGAAAAAAAAGGCAAGTGCGCCAAAAAACTTCTGGCTGCCGCCGAAAAGTCCGGATTAGCCGCCCGGCTTGACCGCCGTGGAGAAGCTGATCTGCGCCGCTTTGTCATCGCACGCTGTAAAAGTAAGGGCAAAGCCCTGTCTAACGAGGCGGCCACCTTTTTACTGGCGCATTGTGGTAATGATATGGGCACCCTCTTAAATGAGTGCGACAAGCTTTGCGCCTATGCCACAGAAACAAAAAGAGATATTAACAACGACATGATTCGCCAGGTCTGCCCGGGGGTACTCTCCGCCGACCCCTTTGCGCTTGCGCGCTTGATGCTGCGCGGCAATTTGCAGGCGGTGCTCTCACAAGTGGACACACTGATGCGATTGCGCCAACCGGTCATCATGATTTTAGCAAATCTCAGCGGTGCTTTTTGTGATCTTGCGCGTGCTTGCGCTGCCCGTGCAAGCGGCCGTGCCGCGTCTGACCTGACCGCCGATTTTTCTTACCGTTTTGCCTGGCGCGCTCAAAACGCTTATCGCGATTGCGCCAGACTTAATGCCGCTGCAATCTATTCGGTGTGTGAGCTGCTATGCGAGGCCGATGCTACCCTTAAAAGTAGCAGTGCCGATGAACGCATCGTGCTTGAGACTACCATCATCCGCGCCATGCGCACGTTGCAAAAGGGTGGGGCGGTATGTTGATAAAGGTAAGACAGCCCATCATCGTTGAGGGGCGATATGACCGTATCCGCCTTGCATCGCTCATCGACGGCGTCATTATCGAAACTGGCGGCTTTCGCATCTTTAAGGATAAGGCACTGCTCGATTCTCTACGCCATATCGCCCGCACCACAGGGCTTATTTTGCTTACCGATTCGGATCAGGCAGGTTTTCGCATTCGTAATTTTTTAAAAAACGCCATGGGGCCCAATGCGAAACTAACGCAGGTTTATATCCCCGGCATCAAGGGCGTAGAGCGCCGAAAGCAAGCCCCCTCGGCTGAGGGGCTATTGGGCGTTGAGGGTATGGATTCCGAGACGCTACGCGCCGCGTTTGAGCGGGCAGGCGTGGGCTGTGAGACGGTTGTGCAAAAAAGCAATCTTACTGCGGCGGATCTGTTCGACGCCGGGCTGACCGGCAAGCCCGAGAGCGCTACCCGCCGCCGAGCACTGCTGCGAAAGCTACACCTGCCGGAGCGGTTGTCGAATTCGGCTATGCTCACGATGCTTAACACCCTGCTTACCCGCGAGGAATTTTTTACGTTGGCAGCGTCTCTGCCGCAATAGTGCAGAAAAAGGAGGGAACGCCATGCAGTTTATTGACCTTGGTTTTTTGTTTTTGCTGCTTCCGATGTCGGCGGCAGTTTATTACTGCGTTCCCCAAAAATATAAACCCGCCGTTTTGTTGGGCATTTCGGTGTGTTTTTACTATTTGATGCAGCCTGACTCTATCTGGTTGCTGCTCACTGTCATACCCGACTGCCTGCTGCTGGCACACCTGAGCCATAGTGCCTCTGAAAACCAAAAAAATATTCTGCTCTTTAGGCTGTGCATTATCAAAAATTTTATCGTCATGCTGGTTTTCGGCCTTTTAGGACCTTTTTTGCGACAAACGGCAGTTCCAGTGGGTATCATGGTTATTTCTCTTTCGCTGACTGAATTGCTGGTGCTTCAAAACCGCGGTGAGCCCGGTTTTGATTCGCCTGTTAAAACCGCCGGCGGCACCCTGTTTTTCGCCCGCTTTGTTTATGGGCCTGTTGGCGCTACGCAGGACCTAATGGCGCAGCTTGAGACGCCCGCACCGTCGCTCTCGCACATTGCCAAGGGCATTATGCTTCTGATTACCGGCGTTGCCAAGCAGGTCGTACTCTCCGAGCAATTTTTTGCGCTATTAAAAACCATATCCCGCCTACCACCGGGACAGTTTTCGGTTGCACTTGGCTGGCTGTGTGCGCTTTGTAGCGCGTTAGGATGTTATTTTTGGCTGTCATCTGTCAGCAATATTGCCAGAGGCATTGGTGAAGTTTTTTCGTTGAAGCTGCCCCGTATGCTTTATTATCCGTTTCAGGCCCGCAGCATCCGTGAATATGTTTACCGCCTGAACATACCGCTCGAAGACACCGTTTTCCGGATCATCTTCCCCGACAGCGACCACACTGCCAACGACGCGCGATCCTATTTGGTCTCATTTTGTATGCCGCTACTCCTTGGGCTGTGGTTTTCGCCATCGGGTGGTTTTTTTCTGTGGGGCGGCTACTTTTCCTGTCTGGTGCTACTCGACTGGCTGGTACTTCGACATATCCCCACACCGCTGGGGTTTGCTGCACGCCTTTCGACTTTTGTCATCACACTGCCCGCTTATGTGCTGACATTACCTACCACGTTGGGCAACCGTTTTGCCATAATTACTACAATGTTGGGACTTGGCGGTGTACCACTTATCAATGACACGGCAATCTACCTTTTTTCTTCAAACTTTGTACTGATTATTGTGGGCATATTGGCCTGCTCGAACATTTTCGATCTTTTGGGCCGCGCCACCGAACAGCAGTTTCCGCGGCTCTGGTGGATTGGCTCTTCGCTGGCGCATCTGGTACTGCTGGTAGTTGCCACATCCTTTCTGCTTTGGAACGTGAGGTGAATCCATGCTGACAAAACGTATTTTTTCTTGCCTGATGGTCGGGCTGATTCTGGTGATAGGGATGTTCACTGCCTTAAAAGCCGTCGGTCACGGTTATTTACCATCCTCCGTGCAGGATATCGGCGACTGGGCCGACCACGCCGTCAAACTTCAATTAAAAGATTTTGACCGCTTAGAGCAGCTGGCCCCGGCCATGCTTCTGGCCGGGGGTGCTAAAGAGCAGGATGGAATTTTTATCACTAAAAATTATCTGCTTGAAAATATTGCGCCGGAAGATTCCACCGTGCTGGAGCAAAACCTGACCGGAATTGAAGGCTTTTTAAAGACGCACAACATTCCGGCAACCTTTTTGCTTATTCCGACGGCTTGCGCCATCAAGCAACAAGATATTCCTGCCCGCGCCCAGCTGTACAACCAAAAGGCACTAATAGCAAAATGCTATGCCCGGCTTTCGGGCAAGGCCGGAACTACCGATGCTTACAGCAAACTTTTTTCGGCCAAGGAGCAGTATACCTATTTTCGTACCGAGTCAAACCTCACCGGACTGGGCGGTTATTACGTTTACACCGCGCTGGCACCACGCATGGGCTATACGTCGCGCGCGCTTGACCAATTCGAGGTCGAGCAGCTCGCAAATGACTATTACGGTACGCTTTATCAGCGTTCGAGTTACAAGGGCACCGACCCCGACCTGTTAACGCTTTACCGCTTTTCGCGTTATTCGCGGCAGTATCAGCTGTCGTTGACTAACAATGGCGAACGCAAAAACTATTATTCGCTGTTCCCCACCCATCTGGCTCAGCTGGGCCAGCCCAAATCAGTTGTTTTGGGTGGGTTTGGCCAGCGGATGGACATCTCAGCGGTATCCCCCTTTGAAGAGTCTCTGCTAATCTTTGCGGATGATACGGCGCTATCATATTTGCCTTTCCTCGTCGTGCATTATGGCAACATCACCATGGTTGACCTCCAAAACTGTCCGGACGATATGCTCGCTTCTCTGGTCGCCAATGATTACGATCAGGTGCTTTTTGCCTATTCGGTGGATCATTTTATCCATGAGCCTGTTGCTGTGCGCGCCAGCTTTTTGCAGTAAAAACTCTATCACCTAAAGTTCAACAGGGACCTCGCCGGAAAATATCCGACAAGGCCCCTGTTTTGTTGCTATGACACCCGCCCCCATCAAAACGTCTGTTGAGCGGCAGGGGGTGTTTTCTTTTTCTTTTTATAGCGATCTTCTTCACTGAAAATGCAGCCACAATACTTTTGCATATACAGTTCCAGATCGCGTGCCTTTTGTTGTCCGTCTCTAAAATAGGGACGGAAATCGCGGTATAAAAAGCTGACGCCATATTGTTGAGCCACCTCGTTTGCCACCTTGCAAATTAGCTCGTGTTTTTGATAAGGGCTGATCAATAGCGTCGTGGTAAAGGCCTCAAAGCCGTTTTGTGATGCGTAGCGCGCAGCCTCCTCAAAGCGTACGCGGTAGCAATAACCACATCGATCGTCAAAATTCGGGGATACCCCCGCAATAAAAGACCGCAGACCATATTCCCCTTGTAACACCAGATCGAGACCGATTCCCTTGGCATAGTCGACAAGCGTATTTTTTCGCGCCCTATATTCGGTGAAAGGGTGGATGTTCGGATTAAACCAAAAGCCGGTCGGCTCAATACCTTCACCGCGCAGACTCTCAATACACGCAATTGAGCAGGGTGCGCAACAGATATGCAACAGAGTTTTCATGCTTCGTATACCTTCTAACCTTGATAAGTAGTGCCACCCGTCGTTACTTAATCAGCGACGAAATTGCTTTAAACTGCGGGTGTTCCTTTGAGCCCATAATTTCAAACAGTGCCATTTCGGTGCTGGCAAACTGTACACCCTCACGCTCGGCACGCATAAACGCGGCCATCAGGTCGGGCTGGTGGCGTGACGCAATGCAGTCAGTGACAAAAATAGGCGAAAACCCCTTGTCCAAGAGCTGCAACGCCGTCTGCAATACACAGATGTGCGCCTCAATGCCGCACACCAAAACCTGCTTGCGCCCGAATTGCTCAAGCTGTTCTAAGTGGCCTAGCACGTCGTTGGCGCTCAGCGCGCCAAATGCCGTCTTTGCGATAATCGGCGCGCCCTGTGCCGCCTCAGCAATTTCGGGCAATGTGGTTCCCAGCCCCTTGGGGTACTGTTCGGTAATCAGCATTGGAATTTCCAGCAGCGAGAGGCCTTTGAGAAGTTTCACCACATTTTTTTGCAGCTCGTCCCGGCCGCACATAGCGGGCATCAGCTTTTCCTGAAAGTCTACGACCAGCGCACAGCAGTTGTTTTGTGTCAGTCTCATTTACAATTCCTCCTTATATCATACGTTCAGCGGCAGTTACCACATGCAGGGCCAAAACCGAGGTGGTTACAGCCCCCACACCGCCCGGCACAGGGGTTACCGCGTGAACATTCTCTGCAACCTCTGAAGTTCGCACATCGCCGCAAAGCTTATTATCCTCGCCAACGTGTATGCCTACATCCAGCACCACTTGCCCGGAGCGCACCGCTTCGGCACCAAGCACCCCAGCTTTACCAGCGGCAACAACCAAAACATCAGCTTCCTTGCAAACGGCAGGCAAGTTTTCAGTTTTGGTATGACAAACCGTTACGGTCATATTCTCAGCCAACAACAGCATGGCGACCGGCTTACTAATGACCAAACTGCGCCCGACCACCACCGCACGGCGGCCCGTCGTGGTAATGTTATGATGTTTCAGAATTTCAACGCACGCCTGCGCTGTACAGGGGGCAAAGCCCTTTTTGCTGCCAGAATAGACCCCCGCCATCGAGCCTTCGGTGATACCGTCCACATCTTTTTCAGGCGAAAGTGTGCGACAAACCACTGTGTCGTCAAAGTGCAAAGGTAGCGGGCGCATTATCAGGACGCCATGTACCGCGGGGTTGGCGTTCAATTCTTCGATCAATGCTAATAACTGGTGCTGTCCGGCATCGACTGGCAACACAAACGACTTGACCGTTACCCCCGCTTGCGCGCATCTTTTGGTTGCCCCACGCTCATAGGCCAGATCGTCTTCCCGCTCGCCCACGCGCACAATCGCCAGCGTGGGGTCAACACCCTTTTGATGTAGCTGCAACGCTTTCTCCCTTGCCTCTTCGGTCAGCGCTTTCGCAGTCTCGGTCCCTTTAAGTAAAATTCCCATTAAACGAAGTCCTCCTATAACGGTTTGTGCTGTCACTCCACAATGAGCGAATAGTGTGTTTGTGGGCGAGATGGGGCCACCGATGACAAGTAACGCAGTGGAACGATAATTCACCTAATAATCGTCACTTTTTATTAGGAATACACTATGATAACGACATCCTATCTCTAAGCAGCCTACCTTCTATTTAATCTCGCCTTCTATTTTAATACGTTTTACCATATTTTTATTTTGTACGCTGTGCCGTGAGCGTTGTCGCAACGGCTTTCAATATGTTATAGTTATAAACAAGAACTGTCTTATTGCGACAGAATCTCAATATGGAGGACACCATGCCCTACATACCTGAAAGCAGAAGAGGAAAAAGCAGCGGCTCTGCCGCAAAGGTACTGGTCACGCTTATCATCGTCCTGCTCATCACCACAAACATCGCTACCGCAGCGCTATTACTGCGTACCGGTGCGGCATTGCAAGACGCCATAGCGGCTAGCGCCATTGTCACCGATGCTGATAAGGTCGAAGAATTCACAGTGCCGAGCATACCGGTATCGGTCATGCTCGATTACGCTGAACGCGACGGCATCTCGATCGAGTTCTTACAGCGGTTTTTTACCGACAGAATTGTGTTGTGGGATGAAAACAGGCTTAAAACCGTGCCGATCAACAACGCGCTGAAAAAAAGCAGCTTTAATGCCAAGTATATTGTGCCACAGGAAAACGGCATCCGCACCTATGAGCCAAGCGGTGAGGATATCTCGCTTTTAGGAATTGACGTCTCAAGTTATCAGGGTATCATCAATTGGAAAAAGGTCAAGGCTGCTGGCGTTGATTACGCCATCGTCCGGCTGGGCTACCGCGGCTACGGCACCGGCAACATCCGACTTGATGAGCGTTATGAAACGAATATGACGGGGGCTATTTCAGCGGACATCCCGGTGGGGGTATACTTTTATTCCCAGGCCATCACAGTGGAGGAAGCCGAAGAAGAGGCCCAATTCGTCCTCGATAAGCTATCGGGTTTTGACGTCACCTATCCTGTGGTTTTTGATATGGAAGAGGTGAATGACGAAGACGCCCGCACCAACCCGCTGACCCAAGCTGAGCGCACCGAGATCACCATCGCCTTCTGCGAAAAGATCAAAGCCGCAGGCTACACGCCAATGATATACGGCAACATCCGCTGGATGATCATTCACCTTGACCTTGCCCGGCTTGAAGGCTACGATAAATGGTTTGCCCAATATTTTAAGCAGCCATTCTTCCCCTACGACTTCTCAATGTGGCAATACACCTCGCGCGGCACGATTGACGGCATTCCCCACGAGGTGGATTTAAACCTTGGGCTAGTGGATTATGCCGAAGACAAAACCGATGCCACATAACGTCGTGCAAAAATGGCCCTCGGTTTATAAACCTACTTTCGCCTTTTAAAGACTTCGAGGCCGACGCGCATGCCGAGAACAGCGCCGACCAGTGCCCCGATAATAATAGCAACCAAACCATGTTTTAAAATAAAGATCATACCGCAGGCCACGCCAACACACATGCCGATGGCCATGCCGTTACCGACAAATTTCTTACGCATATCGTCTATCTGCCGCTGCTGTACGTCTTCGGGCTGCGCCTCGTTGGGCACCAATCCATCCGCTTTGGGATTTTCCTGCATTCTTGCGCCCTCCCTGCATTATTGATACCGTTATTGTACCACACAACGACTAAAAGCGCCACGGTGTCATACACAAGTAGACATTTTTTTGCAGCACTATACGAGCAGCTAATCATAGAACTTTGACCGCAATCTTTCTTTTCAACATTGTGTACACAAAAGCCCAAGGCCCTGTGGCAGCTGCCGCAGGGCCTCCTCTTCATTTTACCTGTGACTAAAATACCTTTTGCACCAAAAACATATAAACCACAGTACCAAGACAGATGCTCAACAGTGCATTGCCACGCCATTTGTGCAGCGTGGCTGTCACCAGAACGGCAATAAGTTCGGGTAAGCCATGCGGTGCACGGGTGAATGAAACGCTTTTGAGACAATAGACCACCAAAAGCCCCATCATGGCTGATGGCAACGCCCGCCCCAGATAAACAACCGTTTTAGGTTGTTCACGCGTTTCGGGGAACAACAAAAACGGCGTAAAACGCGTAATCATGGCGCCCAGAGCAACCGCAAAGATCATCACAAGGGTTTGCAGCGGTGTCAAAAGCATAGTTTTTCCCTCCCGAGCAGCAGAATGGCAAGGATGAGCAGCATGGCTGGTATGACAAACCGTTCTGCTCCGAAAACGGTGAGACAAGTGGTCGTGCAGGCCAGCCCGATTAAGCCAGATAGCCGATTCTCACGCTTTTTCACCTGCTCGATAAACAGTACCACAAACAACGCCGTCAGCACAAAATCTAACCCAGTCGTATCAAAGGTGAGCAGCTGCCCCGCCACACCACCGAGAAAGGTGCCAAAAATCCAATATATGTAGTTCAGTAGCGATATCGAAAGGTAAAAGTGCTTTCGACTAATCCCCTCCGGCGGGGAAACGCCAGAGGAAATGGAAAAGGTCTCGTCGCAGAGCGTATAAATTAAAAAGGGACGTATCGTGCCAAGACCCTTGTACTTTTCCAACATCGAAATTCCGTAAAAGATGTGCCGCGCGTTAACCATAAGGCTGAGTAAAAACGCCTGAATCGGATCAAATGCCACCGTCAGCAGTGTGATGGCCACAAACTGCATGCTGCCGCAAAATGCAATGGCGCTCATCAGCACCGCCCAAACTGTCCCGTAGCCTTTGGCCTGCATCAACATACCATAGGCCGCCCCCAGCACCAGAAAACCGGTCAAAACTGGGATGGTGTGGGGAAATGCCCCCATCATCGCCTTTTTAAGTTCCTTCATTTTTATTCTTGTACTCCTTCCCCCTGTGCGGTATGATAAGGATATAAGCGAAGTCTGTAATATATAATTTACATTCGTTTGTTATTTTTGTCAATTGTTTTAAGGAGTGCATCATGGAAGTTAATAAAATTATTGCTGAAAATTTACGCCGACTGCGTACTGACCGCAATCTGAGCTTTGGCGCGTTGTCGTCACAATGCGGTGTCAGCAAGGTGATGCTTTCACAAATTGAAAAAGGAGATACCAACCCCACCATCAATACCATTTGGAAAATCGCTAACGGCCTAAAGGTCCCCTATACTGCGCTGCTTGAACAGCAATCGGACACCACTGAGGTGCTCAAAAAAGCTGATCTCGCCGTTTTGCACGGTGCCGACACCCATTATCGCGTTTTTTGCTATTACGCTAATGCACCCGACCGCAATTTTGAACTTTTCCAGCTGGAGATGGACCCCGGCCACAGTTATGACTCGATCGGCCACTCTGAAAAGGCGCAAGAATTTATCATGGTTTTTGCGGGCTGTTTAGCACTGACGGTAAACGGCTGTACCCATACGCTACATCCTGATGATGCCATCAGCTTTGTGGCGTCAGGTGCGCATACCTACACCGCCTGCGGCAGCGAGGTTCTCAAAGCGGCCATCATCAATTTCTATCCAACTTAAATTTATTATCCTTTCTCATATCGATAAAAGCCGTCACCGGGCCATGCTCGGTAACGGCTTTATTTTTACTCCTCTAGTGCTGACTACCAGTGGGTTCCGGCTGGAGGGATGTCCCCCGCTTTTTTCTTACCACTTTTTGCCTTACCTTGAATCTCTGGAACCGGTGCCACTTCATTTTTAGGGAATTTTTGCTTTTTGTTGCTTTCTGTTCCATGCGGCTCCTTTGGGTCGGGTCTTCTCATTCCTGCTTTAGCCATGTAAAGTCAGTCCTTTCATTGCATTTTTTCAAAAAAGTAATAACTGCTTGTGCCTCTGCGCGCCGATCTACGCTACCGCGCCCTAAGCGATCGCAATAACTCAATAGTGCCACCTCGGTTATATTGGTTTGCGCTCTCATTCCGGCAATGTCCTGAAAGGGTAATTCCTTAACGACATACAATGGTTGCATATGGTAGCGTACCAGTCCTACCACCGTTTCCAAAAAAACAGTATCTTCGGTCACTAGTTGCAAAAGTGCGCGCGCCAGATCGCCCCCCACTCTGTCGTGGTCATATGCGGTTATGCGACCACGGCGTTTCTTGGTTGTATCCGGCTTTCCGATATCATGCAGCAAGGCCGCCCACATAAATGCACGCGAATAAGCGCTAAATGATTGGCGCGCTGCCGCCCGGTCCACCACCAACAGGGTATGGTTCCATACATTGCCCTCCGGATGATGCACCGGCGATTGAGGTGTTGATATTTGCCGGGCAAGTACCGAAAATGGCGATTGATCAAACCCAGCTTGCCGGACAATAGTGTCTATTTGGGCTGCGGGTGCGTGTTCGCATGTCAATAGGTGGTCAAATAACTTAAAAATTTCTAATGTTTTAATAGCGTATCATCCCCAATTTAATTATCTGCAATTTCAAATTATTTATCATGTTTTGATATCATTTATTGGTGTCATATATATACAATTTTAAAGCGCAAATTTGACAATTTATTTCTAATGTTGGACTAGGATTTTAGAGCTAGTTCATATAAATCGAAATATATTACTAATATTTATATATTTCATTGCTAATTTTGACCTAAAATGTTAGACTATATTTGTCGCAAAAATATATAAAAGATATTTTGGGATCGATTTTTTATAAAATTTGAATCTCAAGAGAAATGACCTATTTCATAGCTTTATGAAGTAGGTTTCTTCTTCGCACATCTTGGATAAAGGAGTACTATTGAAATGGTAAAAGCAAAAAAACGACAACAAAAAATCCGAACAAAACTAGTTAATTTCTTTGGCGCTTTAATCTTGATAACAGTTTTTTTGGAGAGCCTTGTGTCATTTTATGAACTGACTACGGTTCACAATTCCGCTATTGATGCAGAAGAGCAGAAGTTCGACAGCATTATACAAACCAGCACTCAAAATCTGATCAGCGTTTTAACCGTCAATCACCAGCGGTATCTCGACGGTGAAATCACGCAGGCACAGGCGATGGCGTCGGCCAAAAAAATTGTGCGTGACACCCGATATGGCAATGATGACAGCGGTTATTTTTGGGCGGACCTTGCGGATGGCTCCTGCGTCGTACATATGAACCCCGAGTATGAAGGTCAGCAACGCTATGATAATCAGGATCTGGCCGGCAACTACTATATCCGCAACCTCATCAACGCCGGCGATCAGCCTGAGGGGGCTTTTACCGACTATTATTTTACGAAGCCCGGTTATGAAGGTTCCTTCAGAAAGCGCGGATTCACTCAAAAATTTGAACCCTACGGCTGGTACATCAGCACCGGCAATTACTACGACGACATCGAAAACGCCATAGGGGCATACCGAACAGCCAAACAGTTTTCGGTGGCACGCATCATCGCCACCGGCGTTGTGATGTGCATCTTAGGTGCTGTGATCGTCATTTTTGCCGCCAACAAAATGGCGCGCCATCTTAACATTATCACTCAACGCTTAACACAGCTCAGCGAGGGAGATTTACACACCAACGTGCCCGAGATAACCACGGGGGACGAATTTGAAACACTATCACTGGCCACAAAACAGACTGTCGATAATTTAAGCCGAATCATTCGTGACATCGACAAAGCTATGAAGGACTTTTCTGACGGTAACTTTGTGCTAACCGTCAATGCCGACTACGCAGGCGATCTTTCAGGCATCAGCGACTCGGTCAACAAATTCTCGGTCAGCATTTCTCAGATTTTATCGCAGATCAATGCGGCCTCGGACGAGGTAGCCCGCGGCTCGGTACAAGTGGCGGACGGCTCACAGGCGCTGGCACAGGGCGCAACCGAACAGGCCGCCTCCATTCACGAGCTATCTGATTTTGTGAACAATATTACTAAGAACATTCAACAAACTGCCAAGGATGCTGAACAAGCCAAGCAAATTGCTGCCGAGTCCAGTTCCGCGTCAGCTCTAGGGCAGCAGCAGATGCATAAGATGGTTGAGGCGATGGAGGAAATTGGCCATGCCTCCAGCGAAATCGGCAAAATTATCAAAAACATTGACGACATCGCATTCCAGACTAACATTCTTGCTTTAAATGCAGCGGTAGAGGCCGCCCGCGCTGGAGAGGCGGGCAAGGGCTTTGCCGTGGTAGCTGATGAGGTGCGCAGCCTAGCTGGCAAATCGGCCGAGAGTGCCAAGAGCACTTCGGCGCTGATTGCAAATTCAATGGAGGCCATCCAAAACGGTTCCAAGATTGTTTCTGAAACGGCGGAGGCTTTGAACAATATTATTGAGGGTTCAGAAAAATCTGCTGAGGTGATTCAGCATATTGCGGATGCCTCGATCGAACAGGATGTTTCGATTCAGAGAGTTAGTACCAGCCTGTCTCAGGTCTCGGACGTGATTCAGCTCAACAGTGCTACCGCTGAAGAAAGCGCTGCTGTCAGCGAAGAGATGTCCAGCCAGGCCCAGATGCTCAAAGAACTGATTGGTCAATTTAAATTTGATGATACCGGTTCGTTTGTCGAACAATAGCACAACTCTGACCTTTTCCTAAAGAGCTATAAATTAAAATTAATCAAAAACGCTGGTGTTAACCGGCGTTTTTGATTAATTACTTTATGTTTCGCGAAGTGAACCTGTCGGCCCGAGAGTGTCCGTCCTAGCCCTGTCCCCCTGCCGTAGAGATATCCGTCAGCCACTACTGCGCCAGTGCAGCCAACTGGCCACATGAGAATCCGCCAGACGGCTTTCTGCTGGGCGGGCAACTTCTGACATCGCCAATGACATGCCATGGCCGCCATCATGTTTAGCCAGCATAATGTCTGGTGTATCATTGACAGACCCCATAGTTTAAGCCGCCTAACCGTTATTCTACGGGCGCGCCGGACAGTCGCTGTGTCCTAATCAAAGCAGAAAGCCGTGCGGTACAATCTTGCCCGCACGGCTTTACCTGTTGTTCTATTGTGTGATTATGGTTGCTTACCGATATAAGCCAAAATACCGCCATCTACATACAATATATGTCCGTTGACAAAGTTTGAAGCGTCAGAGGCTAAAAATACTACTGGTCCAGCCAAGTCTTCTGGCGTACCCCAACGCGCAGCCGGAGTCTTGGAAATAATGAACCGGTCGAAGGGGTGACGGCTGCCATCGGGCTGTATCTCGCGCAGTGGAGCAGTCTGCTCGGTGGCAATATAACCCGGGCCGATGCCGTTACACTGGATGTTCTGTCCGCCATATTCGGAGCAGATGTTGCGGGTGAGCATTTTGAGTCCACCTTTGGCGGCGGCGTAGGCCGACACAGTCTCGCGGCCTAGTTCACTCATCATCGAGCAAATGTTGATGATCTTGCCGTGCCCCTTTTTAATCATACTAGGAAGGACGGCCTTGGCCACCAAGAACGGGGCGACCAAGTCCACATCTACTACCCGACGAAAATCCTCGACCGACATGTCGGTCATCGGCGTACGCTGGATAATACCGGCGTTGTTGACCAGAATGTCCACACCACCCGCGTCGACCTCAATTTGCGCGATCATCGCCTTGACGGCCGTTTC
This sequence comes from Oscillospiraceae bacterium MB24-C1, assembly GCA_030913685.1. NCBI lineage: Bacteria > Bacillati > Bacillota > Clostridia > Eubacteriales > Oscillospiraceae > Oscillospiraceae bacterium MB24-C1. Next base: position 1,390,550 of record CP133187.1, read on the forward strand.
ATCAGTCACGTCGCAAAGATAACCCAATGCATCAATGCCCTGTTCGCGGTAAGCCGCACGGGCTTTCTCCAGCCGGTCTGGGTTGTGGCCGTTAAAGGCGATTCTAGCACCGGCATGCCCCAGCGCACAAGCCATTCCAAAGCCGATGCCATGGGTACCTCCGGTTACCAACGCCACCTTACCCCCAAGAGAAAACTGATTTAAAGTACTCATCGTAAGCCTCCTTATTTAGCGCAACTGGGCGGTAGTAATACCGTCCATGTCATCAAATGCCTGATTCTCGCCGCCCATTGCCCAGATAAAGGTATAATTACTAGTGCCTACGCCCGTGTGAATGCTCCATGAGGGGCTGATGATAGCCTGCTCATTCTGCATAACGATATGACGGGTCTCTTGCCCCTCGCCCATCATGTGAAAAACAACCTGATCCTGTGGTACCTCAAAGTACATATAGATTTCCATGCGGCGTTCATGGGTGTGAGCAGGAATGGTGTTCCATACGCTACCAGAATCCAGTTCTGTCATACCCATCGAGAGCTGGCAGGTTTTAAGCACGTCGGGATGAATAAACTGGTTAATGATACGCTTGTTCGAGGTTTCCGCCGCGCCCAGCGGCTTTTGTGCCGCGTCGGAAAGCTTAATCAGCCGTGTCTCATAGCTGCAGTGGGCCGGGGCAGATACCATGTAGAACTTGGCGGGTGTGTCGGCGCTGTCGCTAGAAAACAGCACTTTCTTTGCACCGCGGGTGATATAGAGGCAGTCCTTATAGTCCATCTCGTACACTTTGCCGTCCACCGTTACCTTACCCGCACCGCCAATGTTGAACATGCCGATTTCACGGCGCTCCAAAAAATAGTGGGTGCCAAAGCAGCCCCAGACATCGATACCCTTGTCAATGGAAACCGACTCCCGCACCGGCATACAGCCCACTGTAACCATGCGGTCCACGTGGCTATACACCGCTGTCACCTGATCAGGAACATAAAGCCCCTCAATTAAGAACTCATTGCGCAGTTCCTCGGTTGTGTAACGCTTGACATCTTTTTGGTTGGCAGAATAGCGAATATCCATTTAAATTACTCCTTTCATCGTTGGCAGTCGCGTGGCTCACCCGATTTTTTATCCTGCTTTTATTTTGTAAAATCTTCGTGGATAAGGGTCAAATATTGTTTGAAAAACTTAACCACACTTTTTTTATTCAAACACATTCGGCGCGCATGACCTTAGAATCATGCGCGCCGCTTTTTATACAATTCTGTTCAGGCTTATCCTAAACACCTATTTGAAATAATGGGGAAACCGCTCTCGAACCGATTTTTCGACCGATCGGTACTGATTGAGGTGCTGCTCCATCTGTCTGCGAGCCGCTACGGGGTCGCGGTTGGCAATAGCTTCGACGATATCTCCATGAGCCTGAACCACGTTGGAGGGCATCACATCCGATAACGTTATATTGCGCACCCGATCAAAATGAATGGCGATATTGCGCATGAGGGTAAAAACCTGTGGCTTTTGAGCAATTTCAAAAAGCATTTTATGAAATTGATCATCCAGCTCTAAAAGTATGCCGTCATTATCGCTGTCGTTTACATAAAACGCCTGAAGCCGCACATTTTCACGCAACCTGTTCAGATCTTCGGGGGTGGCCTTGACACAGTCAAGTTCCACCACGGCAGATTCAAGAACCCGACGCATAAACTGCGATTCTTCGACGAGATTGTAATCAATCAGCGCCACTACACTGCCCTTTTGGGGGTATATCTCCACAATTCTGACTTTCGAGAGTTCAATCAGCGCCTCACGTACCGGCGTTCGAGAAAGACCCATCTCCGCTGCCAGTTCATTTTCGCTGACCATACATCCAGGCTCAAGTTCTAAACGAATAATGTTTTCTTTGAGCGTGCGCAACGCATAATCCCGTCCGGTCTCACGTGGAAGACGCTTTGTTAAATACATCGTTTTCCGCCTCCCATAATTTCTCTTGCAAGTTTACAAGATTAAACGTGTTGCGTCAAGGTCTAGTATACTAGCTTAAAGATATTTTTTAAGCGTTTTTCTCACGGCGCCTGGCCCTTCCAACTGTTCGCGAAGCATACCCTCGATCTTCTCACCCAGACCCAGCGCGACCAAATCGGTGCCAAAGATGACAGGGTTTGAAAGGATGTCATGGAGCTTGCTTCCGAGGCTGTCGGGGTTGCCTAATGTGACGCCCTCTAGCTGTGCTTGAAGCTGGGTGAGCATCGGGTCGCTACTGCACTCCATCGGTGCGCCCTTGTCATCCACCGCCAGCAAATAACGCAGCCATCCCGCAATAGCCAGCGGAATAAATGTCAGGCTTTTGACATCCAGCTCAGGCCGCTGGGCGTATGCCTTAATCGTCTCTCCAAAGCGGATTGAAACCTTTTGGCTCGTGTCGGTCGCAATGCGCTGGGGAGTATCGGGAATAAAGGGGTTGGGCAACCGCTGCTCGACCACCTCATGTATAAACTTCTCAGGCGAGAGAATGACAGGATCGACGACAACGGGCATGCCCTCGTCGTAACCGATGCGCTCCACCAGCGCTTTGAGTTCAGGATCCTTCATCTCGGCAGCGATACTGTCGTACCCCAACAGGCAGCCGTAAACGGCCAGCGCGGTATGCAGTGGGTTTAAACAGGTCGTCACCTTCATGCGCTCAGTGTCGTTAACCGTCTGACGATTGGTCATATAGACACCGGCTTTTTCCAACGGAGGGCGCCCATTGGGGAAGTTGTCCTCCACCACAAGGTACTGTGGTACTTCAGCGTTAACAAACGGCGCAATAAAGGTGTTTTTTGAAGTGACAATGGGGGCCATGTCTTCGATTCCGGCCTTAGCAAGCGCCTCTTCCACCACACTGGCGGGGCGGGGCGTAATTTTATCAATCATCGACCAAGGGAAAGATACCTTGCCCTCATCCTGAACCCAGGCCAAAAAGCCTTGGTCGACAAAGCCGTTCTCATGCCACTTTTCTGCTACTGTCAGCACACTATTGCGCAACTTTTCGCCGTTGTGCGAGCAATTGTCCATGCTGACCACAGCCAAAGGCATTGCACCCGCTTTGTATCGCTCCAGCAGCAGGGCGGTCACCATGCTCATAGCATGCGTACAGTTTTGCGGCCCGTTTTTAAAGTCTGCTGCCACAAAGGGGAAAAATTCGCCTTGAAGATTGCTCAGGGCATAACCCTTTTCAGTAATTGTAAAGCTGACTATCTGAAGCGACGGCGCTATAAACGCACTTTTAAGCTGTGCCATATCCTCGGGGTAAGCACCACCCGCACGCAAACCTTTGGCAACGGAAGCAACGATGCTTTTCTCCATGCTGCCATCCGGTTTTAAGCTCACCATCAGGGTCATAGCATCAAAAGGATTGTAAATTTTATCAATAATATCATAGTCAAAGGTGTCAGCTGCGAGAATGCCCGCTTTGCAAAGCCCCTGCTCAAGCAGCGATTGTTGTAGCCTTGCAATAAATCCGCGGAAGATATTGCCCGCACCAAAATGTACCCAGACTGGCTCTTTCTCAGTGGATTCGACCATTTTCTCCCAATCAAAATTTGGCAGCGCGACTTCAGCTGCCTGCCACTGGGCGCGATCTTGTATCCCCTTGTAACTGAGTTTCATGCTATACCCTCCTTATTTGTTGGACATCTTATCAATGGCCTCCCACAGGCCATTGAGATAGGTAATGCCGAGGGCGCGGTCATACAGGCCATAGCCAGGTCGGCCGGTTTCGTCCCAGATCATGCGGCCGTGGTCGGGGCGTACATAAGTATCGGGGCAAGTATCATAAATAGCTTTCATAATTGCAAACATATCCAGGTCACCGTCAGAGGAAAGGTGGCTGGCCTCACGGAAGTGATGGTGCCCGAGATATTTGACGTTGCGCACATGCATACAGCCGATGCGACCCATCTCGCCGAAATGACGAATAACAGCAGGAATGTCGTTTTCGGGATTGGAGCCAAGTGAGCCGGTACACAGGCACACGGTGTTGCTGGGCGAATCATGTAACGCGACGATCTTATCAAAGTCTGCCTGACTGTGGGCGATGCGGGGCAGTCCGAAAATTGGCCAGGCCGGGTCATCGGGATGACAGGCCATGACAACGCCACATTCCTCGCAGGTTGGAATGATGCCGTCGAGGAAGTACTTATAGTTCTCCCGCAGCATATCCTGCGTAATGCCTTCGTAGCGCTTGAGCGTCGTTTCCAGCTCCGCCAGACGTTCGGGCTCCCAACCGGGCAGCGTAAAGCCGTTGCTGTTGGCAGCGGTACGGCGAACAATCTCAAGCGGGGTCATATTGCCCAGCTCGCGCTCGTCGAAGTACAGGCTATTGGAACCATCCTGCTCAATGGGTCGTGCAAGGTCGGTGCGCAACCAGTCGAAGACTGGCATAAAGTTATACACAATAACCTTGACGCCATATTTTGCCAGATTGCGAATGGAGGTGCAGTAGTTTTCAATATACTTATCACGGGTTGGCAGACCCATCTTGATATCTTCATGGACATTGACACTTTCAATGACCTCGCATTCTAAACCGGCGGCATGCACCTCGTCGACGTAAGCCTTGATCTCTTCTTCGGTCCAGACCTCACCGGCGGCCTTATAGTCCAGTACACCCATCAAACCGGATGTGCCGGGAATCTGCTTTATCTGGCTTAAAGTAATGCGGTCACTTTTGGAACCAAACCAGCGAAATGTCATCTTCATAAATCTTCCTCCTTAAAATCACTTAAACAGGTCGGGCTGAAACATGCTGATCAATAAAATAGAGGTAGCCGGCGACAGGGCAGAAATCACCGCAGAATGGGACGCTGCGGGCAAAATAATCGGGGCCGTATCCATAATACAGCCCTAAATCAGATTGATACGCAACGACGCTGAAGATAGCGTTTACGGTCATCTACGCAACCGATAGTCAGCGCATCAATTACAATCGCCCAAAATCTGTCAAACGCCTTTCAGTTCAGACCCTTGTGCAGGCTTCGATAAGTTTAAATGTATCACATTAGTTAAAATTTGTCTACTAGTATACTAGTTAAAAAGGTTGCTAGTTTTTTGTTTAAAACGCTATTTCAGCTTCTTAACCCTTGCTTAATTTATTTTTAATTGTACAATGGTAGTGTTTATAGGCGTAATTTCAGGAAAAAATTTGTTGTTTTACGCAAATAGTTATGAACATAGAAAAGATATCCCAAAAGAGAGGTCGCCCCTATGAAAAAAGCCGCCTTTACGGTACCTGTTAAAGTAGACGGAAACATTTTTAAAGACTTTGCCTTGTTCGACACCTTCCGTCTCCAACGTCGTTGGAAATCCCCTGCCGTATTTGTAGGCATCATGCTTTTATTGTCGCCCATTGCATTCTCCCAAGTGGGTAAAGTCGAGTACGCCGGATTATTAGGTGGTGTGCTGCTGGGCATTGGGGCACTGCTTCCGGCCGTTTATTTCTTAAGTTTTTTCTTATCGGTACGCACCCAAATTAGAAAGCTCGGGTTGGCAACGCCCCGGCATGTCTATACGTTGCAGTTTAACAAAAACGATGGTGTAGAGGCTTCTGCCGACAAGGAACAGATCACCTACCGCTGGGATGAGTTGTTTGCCGTCTACCGCACAAACCACAGTATCTATCTGTATGTCGCGCCACGTAAAGCCTATCTGTTGCCCAATGAACAGATTGAGCATGGCGCAGATGCCCTTTGGTCGCTTATGTTATCTGCCATGACCGTAGCAAAGGTACACGACTACAGGAACGATCGATAATGCCTAACCCATTCCCATAATCATGAATTTTTAGATACTTTGATGCAAAGTGTACAAAATTATCGCATTAAATTTTATTGCATTTCATCTTGAATTCTAGTATACAAGTTATATAATAAAAGTAATTGCTTATAAACCCGTGACGAATGTTTTATGGTTTTAAATAGTAGGAGGTATTCGTTATGAATGGAATTCTTGAACGCGTGTCCAATATCGGAATTATTCCGGTCATTGCCATTGAGGACGCAGCGAAGGCCGTTCCCCTTGCCAAAGCGTTGGTGGCTGGTGGTCTGCCCGCGGCAGAGGTCACCTTCCGCACCGCTGCCGCTGAGGAGGCCATGCGCGCCATTGTCAAAGAGGTGCCCGAAATGCTGGTGGGCGCCGGAACCGTGCTGACACCGGAACAGGCCGATCGTGCGCTAGACGCTGGAGCCAAGTTTATTGTTACACCTGGTTTTAACCCTGAAATGGTCAAATATGTCCTCTCAAAAGGCGGACTGATCATGCCCGGCACCGCTACACCCGGTGAAATGGAGCAAGCCATGAGCCTTGGTCTCTCGGCGGTCAAATTTTTCCCAGCCGAACAAAACGGCGGTATTGCCACCCTAAAGGCGGTCGCCGGTCCATACAAAAACTTAAAATGGATGCCCACCGGTGGTGTCAACACCAAAAACCTGATGGATTACCTGTCGTTTAACCAAATTCTGGCCTGCGGCGGTACCTGGATGGTGAAAAAAGAGCTGATAGAAGCCGAAAACTGGGACGAAATCACCCGCATCTCCCGCGAGGCCGTCAAGACCATGTTGGGCTTTTCACTGGGCCATGTCGGTATCAACTGCGCAGACGAAGAAGCAGCGCAAAAAACTGCCAAAACACTATGCGCCCTCTTTGGTTTTGAATATAAGCCGGGCAATAGCTCCGATTTTGCAGGCACCGCAGTCGAGTGCATGAAGCGCCCCTTCCTCGGCACCCATGGGCATATCGCCATCGCAACTAACTCGGTGGCTCGTGCCATGTTCCATCTGAGTCTTCAGGGCGTTACTTTCGACGAATCCACGCTTAAAACCGACGCTAAGGGCAACCCCAAGGCGATTTATATCAAGGACGAAATCGGCGGCTTCGCCGTTCACCTTGTACAGAAATAAGGAGGAACTACCATGAGTAAACGTATTGTCACTTTCGGCGAAATTATGCTGCGCTTAGCCCCTAACGGCTATTACCGCTTTTTCCAGAACGACCAGTTTCAGGCCACCTTTGGCGGCGGCGAAGCGAACGTGGCCGTTTCTTTGGCTAACTACGGCATGGATGCCGCTTTTGTCACCAAGCTGCCTGCTCACGCCATTGGCCAGGGCGCTGTGAATGCCCTGCGCGGGTTGGGGGTTGACACCACCAAGATTGCGCGCGGCGGAGAAAGAGTTGGTATTTACTTCTTAGAGAAAGGCGCATCTCAGCGGGGCAGCGTGTGCATCTATGACCGCGCACATTCCGCCATTCAGGAGGCGCAACCCTCAGACTTTGATTGGGACGCCATTTTCGAAGGAGCAGACTGGTTCCATTTCACCGGAATCACTCCTGCTCTGGGCGAGAATCTTGTCCAGATTTGCCTGGAGGCCTGTAAGGCTGCCAGAGCAAAGGGCATCACCGTCTCCTGCGACTTAAACTACCGCGGTAAGCTGTGGACCCGCGCACAGGCGCGCGAAGCCATGACTATGCTCTGTGAGTATGTCGATGTTTGCATCTCCAATGAAGAGGACGCCAAGGACGTATTTGGCATTGAAGCCGTGGGTAGCGATATCACCGGCGGCAAGCTCAATAAAGAGGGCTACAAATCGGTGGCAAAGCAACTGGTCGACAAATTTGGCTTTAAAAAGGTCGCCATCACACTACGCACCTCCATCTCCGCTAGCGATAATGACTGGGCAGGCATGCTCTATGACGGGCAGAACTGCTATTTCTCGAAGGAATACAACTTGCGCATTGTCGACCGTGTTGGCGGCGGCGATTCATTTGGGGGCGGTCTGATTTACTCGCTGCTCAACGGCAAGGACGCGCAAAGCGCCATCGAGTTTGCTGTGGCGGCTTCCGCCCTGAAGCACTCTGTGGAAGGCGACTTCAACCGCGTCACAGTCGCCGAGGTTGAAAAGCTGGCTGGCGGCGATGCCTCCGGCCGTGTACAGCGGTAACAGTAACACCAGCTGCGGCGTGGCCCTGCGGGGACATGCCGCAGCCTTAAATGGAGGGATGTATCATGCAGTCCTACGATTTTGACCTGATTACGTTGGGGGAGATTATGCTGCGGCTCTCTCCGCCCCGGTACGCCCGCATCGCCGACGGTGACATTTTTGAAAAGCTGGCCGGCGGCTCAGAGCTAAACGTTGCCTCCGGCGTGGCGCAGTTGGGACTGCGCACCGCCATCGCCTCAAAGCTACCCAAAAGCGAACTGGGAACCTTCGTCAAAAATCGCGTCCGGTTCGTAGGTGTTTCCGACGATTATCTCATCTATGACAAACGTCCCGATGCACGGCTTGGCATCTATTATTACGAAATGGGCGCGGCACCCAGAAAGCCCGCCGTCATTTACGACCGTCGCAGTGCCTCAGTCAACCGCTTGATGCTCGACGAGTTGCCCGAGTGCCTATGGCGCTCCTGCCGGATGTTCCACACCAGTGGCATCAGTCTGGCGCTTTCCCCCGACCTGCGTAATACAGTGGTAGAGACTATCCGTCGCTTTCGTGAAAATGGAGCGCTGATCTCATTTGATGTCAATTATCGCGCCACGCTATGGAGCGAGGAAGCCGCCCGCGAAACTATCAAAAAGGTACTGCCGCTGACTGATGTTTTATTTGTCTCAGAGGAAACCAGCCGCCGGATGTTCCAGAAAACCGGTGCGCTTACCGACATTCTGCGCAGCTACGCTGAAGAATATGGCGTAAAGATAGTTGCGGCCACGCAACGCACCGTGCGCAGCCCAAAAAAACACGATTTCACCTCCACTCTTTATGACGCGGCAACCGATACGTTTTATTCCGAAGAGCCTTATTACGGCATCGACGTTATTGACCGCATCGGGTCGGGAGACGCCTATGTAGCTGGCGTTCTGTTTGGACTTTTGAAGTTTAACGATCCGCAACAGGCCGTTTGGTATGGCAACGCCATGTCCAGCGTCAAAAACACCGTCCCGGGCGATCTGCCCAGCTCAAGCTTTGGTGAAATTGAGCGCATCATTCGCGACCATCACAATCAATCATCCGCAGACGAGATGACTCGCTAAATATTTGTTTTATAACGGGCGTGTGAGCATATATCTGCTTCACACCAGATTTTGATTTTGCATTTTATTAGAGGCTAAAGCCAAATCACCTTTTACACGACTATGCCGTCAAAATACCGCTGATTGATTACCTCTGCCACACCTAACCCAAGAAAACTTATGGGAGCCGTCGATTTAATAGTTCCTTGTGGTTTGGTTGAGCGGCCGTCAACCGGGCGGTAGCTGTTTTGGCGATTACTATAATTGCCGTTTAATGCGCGCTAACGGCAAAACTGACGCAGCCTTGATTGGTTAACAACGTACGGCTGCATCTCTAAAAACAATAACGTGCAAGGAGCTGTGAACGCTTTGACATCAATGCGGCAAGAGTCGCAGCGAGAAAACGCACTCGTTCGCAATGTTTTATACGCTTTTTTTATCAGCGGAGCCGCCTCGCAGCCTCTGGGTTCTTTCATCCCCTTTCTGCGTGAGACCTATGGGCTCAGCTATGACTTTTCGGGCATTTTGCTCTCCTGCCAGTCGATCGGGAATCTGTTCTCGGTTCTTTTGGCGGGCGTGTTGCCCGTCTATCTCGGTCGACGACGCAGTATTCTGAGTATCGCCGCATGGATGGCCATGGGCTATCTGATCTTTGCCAGCGGCTGGGGCAACCCGCTTCTTTTAGCACTGGCCTTTCTAATGACCGGTATCGCCAGAGGCGGCAACTCCAATTTCTCAGGTGTCATGATCAGTACGCTGCCCGGCCACAAGGCCACCCGTGGTTATAACCTGCTGCACGGCTGCTTTGCCGTCGGCGCCCTGCTCTCACCTCTACTTCTGGTCGCTTTAACCCGGCGTTGGCCCGATCACGGCTGGCGATTGATGGCTGGCGCGCTGTTTCTGTTGGTTATCACCCAGCTGGTCGTTTATGCACGAATGCCACTACCACCTGAATCCACCGCCAAAAGCATTCGTTCAGTTGACCGCAGCTTTTTAAAGGTTAAGCAATTCTGGCTGGCTGCTGCCGTCTTATTCTTTTATATTTCCTGTGAATACGCTATTGTGGGTTGGCTGGTTACCTATTTTCAGGATATTGGTGCTTTGAGTGCCGACCATTCGCAAATGATGAACAGCCTATTGTGGCTGGTCATCTTCATTGGACGAATGGTTGGGGCCGCCGTCACCGGCAAAATTTCACGCAACAAGATATTGCTTTTTGACGGCGCAGGATTCTTTTTATTCTTTTTGCTGGTGTTCTTTAGTCGCAACCCGCTGTCTATCACAATGGGTATCATCGGTATCGGATTTTTTATGGCGACCATCTACCCCACCGCTTTCGCTTTTGGTAGCGATTATATCAAGGGCAATGACCTAGGTTCCAGCGCCATGATCTTCACCGGCAGTATTGGTGGCATCATCACGCCTGCGCTGGTCGGTTTTGTGGCCGAGCAGTCCGGAATACGTGCCGGCATGGGTGTTGTGGTTGTGTTGACCTTCCTGCTAGTACTTTCGATTATTTTTAGTGTTCTCAGTGTTAAAAAAGCAAATCCGTAACTTCTGAAAGGAGACAAAAATGGATAAGCTCAATTACAGCGTATTAAAGGCACAGGGCTTTGAGGGCTATCTGCTTGAATCCGCCCCTGAGCGGGTGCTTCAGTTCGGCGAAGGCAACTTCCTTAGGGCTTTCGTGGACTATTTCATCGACATTCTGAATGAAAAGGCAGGCTTTAACAGCAAAGTGGTGCTTACCCAGCCCATCGCTCCCGGCTTGGCCGATATGATTAATAGTCAGGAAGGACTATACACGCTGTTCCTGCGCGGGCAGGAAAACGGTCAGAAGGTAAACCGCAAGCGGGTAATTTCTTGCGTTTCGCGCTGCATTAATCCCTATCAGGATTACACCGCGCTGCTCGACTGTGCCAAAAATCCTGATCTGCGGTTTTTGGTCTCCAACACCACCGAGGCCGGTATCGTCTTTGACCCCGCCTGCAAATTTGATGACACACCACCCGCCAGCTTCCCGTCCAAATTAACCCGCTTTCTCTACGAGCGTTATCAGCTAGGGCTGCCCGGTTTTGTGATATTATCCTGTGAGCTCATTGACCACAACGGTGACGAGCTAAAAAAATGTGTTAGAAAATATGTTGACTTTTGGGGTTTATCCGAGAGCTTCGCTAAGTGGGTGCAGGAAGAAAACATTTTCTGCTCCACATTGGTGGATCGCATTGTCACCGGCTATCCCCGCGCAGAGGCCGAGGCCATCTGTAAAGAATTGGGCTATGAGGATAACCTCATTGACACCGGTGAGGTATTCGGATTCTGGGTTATCGAAGGCCCGCAATCCCTTAAAGAAGAACTGCCGTTTGAAAAGGCTGGATTACCGGTCATCATCGTTGACGATCACACCCCCTATAAGCAGCGCAAAGTGCGTATCCTAAACGGCGCGCACACCTCCATGGTGCTCGGTGCCTATCTGGCCGGGCAGGATATTGTTCGCGACTGTATGATGGACGACGTGATCCGCGGCTTTATGAATAAAACCATCTATGACGAAATCATTCCAACGCTTGATCTACCCAAGAAGGATTTGACCGATTTTGCCGCCGCTGTCGCCGAGCGTTTTGCAAACCCCTATATCGACCACGCGCTGCTGGCAATCTCACTCAATTCCACTGCAAAGTGGAAGGCCAGAGTCATGCCAAGCCTTCTGGAATATAAAAAGCGCGCCGACAAGCTCCCTGCTTGTATCACCTTCTCATTCGCCGCCTACATCGCATTTTATCATGCGGGCCGCGAAAAGGGTGCGGGCTGCCTGATTGGAAAGCGGGCTGACAACACCTTTGAGATCAAGGACGATCAGTGGGTGCTAGATTTCTACTATGACCACCGGGACGACGACGCAAAATCACTTGCTCATGCCGTTATCCATAACGAAAAAATGTGGGGCAACGACCTTGCCGAGCTGCCCGGCTTTGAAGACGCCGTGGCCGCTGCGCTCGAGCGCATAGAGGCCGTCGGCATGTATCAGGCTATGAAACAATGTCTGTAATTATCGGGAGGACCCGCTTATGAAACTGATTCAAATACACCCCTCGGATAATGTCGCCATTGCACTGGCGCCTATCGAAAAAGGCGAAACGCTGACCGTCTCTGGTCGGAAGATTATTGCTGTCGAAGATATTCCTCAGGGGCATAAGCTAGCGCTGACACCCATCCCCAACGAAGCACTGATTATCAAATACGGAAATCCCATCGGCCGCACAACAGCGGCCATTGGCCCAGGCATGTGGGTTCATACTCACAATGTGCAAACCACCCTATCGGAAACCGAAGAATTTACCTACCATCACAAACAGTACCCCTTGCCTGAGATAGAGCCTAAAACTTTTATGGGCTTTCGGCGGCCCGATGGTCGGGCGGCCATTCGTAACGAGCTGTGGATTATCCCAACCGTGGGCTGCGTCAACAGTGTCGCCCAGCATCTGGTACAAGCCAATCAACATCTGGTTGCCGGTACGGTTGAGGGGTTGTACGCCTTCCCCCATCCGTTTGGATGCAGCCAAATGGGTGATGACCACGCTCAGACTCGTAAGCTTTTGGCCGCGCTGTCCCGCCATCCTAATGCCGCAGGCGTACTGGTTTTAGGTTTGGGGTGTGAAAATTTGACAATGGCGCAGTTTAAAGAAGAGCTAGGACAGTGGGACGATAGTCGTATTAAGTTTCTGATTTGTCAGGATGTTGAGGACGAGATCTCCGCCGCTTCTGCGCTGCTTTCTGAACTAGCCGCGTACGCTGCAAAATTTACGCGCGAGCCGATACCCGCCAGTGAGCTGGTCGTGGGCATGAAATGCGGTGGTTCGGACGGGCTTTCCGGCATTACTGCAAACCCCACGGTCGGTCGATTCTCCGACCGATTGGTGTCGCTAGGCGGTTCTACCATCCTGACTGAGGTTCCCGAGATGTTTGGCGCAGAATCAATTCTGCTCGACCGCAGTGAAAACCGAGCGGTTTTCGACCGGGCCATTAAAATGATCTCCGACTTCAAGCAATACTATGTCAACCACGGACAGGTCGTATATGAAAATCCAAGTCCCGGCAACAAAGCCGGTGGCATCACCACGCTGGAGGATAAATCTTGTGGCTGCGTTCAAAAAGGCGGCAGTGCCCAGATTGTCGATGTGCTTGATTACGGCGATATCGTCACTAAAAAGGGGCTGAACCTTTTAAGTGGCCCCGGCAATGATTTGGTAAGCGCAACAGCGCTTACCGCCGCAGGCGCCCATCTAATTCTATTTACCACAGGGCGCGGCACCCCTTTTGGCGCACCCGCCCCTACTTTAAAGATTTCAACCAATACCCCGCTTTTTGAAAAGAAGGGGAACTGGATCGATTTTAACGCCGGCACGGTCGCTCAGGGGGAATCCCTCGACGACGCCGGAGACCGCCTGCTTGACCACGTATTGGAAGTGGCAAGTGGCTCGCAAACCAAAAGCGAGCGCGGCTGTGCCCGCGAAATCGCCATTTTTAAAGATGGCGTCATGCTCTGATATCTTCTAATCTTTTTCATTATTGCAATCCCTCTTTTTCTTCCTGCTGTCGGCCTCTTTTTCCAGAATGTCTATCATTTTGGCAAAAGGGGCCGACGCATTTCTGCTCTGCTGGCATACTTTGTATAATATTGCAACTAAAAAATCCTGGGCTGTTGTTTTTACAACAGATTTAATCAGATAAATTTTATATAATAAGGTTATAAAAGGCGTTTACGGCACAAACTTGTACAAAATAGCATCAGGAGGTGTGATAATGAAAGCGTTAGTAAATGATGCATGTATTGGATGTGGGCTGTGTGCCAGCCTCTGTCCCGAGGTGTTCCACATGACCGACGCTGGCCTTGCAGAAGCTGTCTCTCATGAGGTTGAAGCGTCACTGCAGGAAAAAGCCGTTGAAGCACGAGACAGTTGTCCCGTAAATGCGATCGAAACCGACTAAAAAACACGACAGCGAGGTGTATGGACATGATTAAAAATTTAGCGCATGAAACAGTTCTTTCACTTGCGTCACAGGTTGACGCTCAGCCTGGACAGATCGTCAGCAAGACCTTGGCACAGAATAAGGCAGTCAGTGTCACTCTGTTCGCCTTTGCGCAGGGTGAAGAGATAAGCGCGCATGACTCCGATGGCGACGCGATGGTTACCATTTTAGAAGGTACTGGACAGCTTTGGGTTGACGGAACAGAATATGTCCTGCAGGCCGGCGAAACACTGGTTATGCCCGCCAAAAAACCGCACGCGGTATTTGCCAAAGAAGCTTTTAAAATGCTGCTGTTGGTAGTCTTTCCTCCTAAATAGCGCATGGCTACGCACCGCAAAATTAATGCTCCAAGGTGTTGACTTTGAGTTATTTGCAAAGAAATATCAAAACGCACCGGCGGTGCCATTTAAAAACTACGCTCTAAAAACGACTTTAAAGGCCGTTTCTAGGGCGTAGTTTTCTGATATTATATATTACAAAATTGACCTTCATTACACTGCCGACAACATTAAAACTCTGATCAACCATCATGTTGATAAACGGCGCAGTGCTTACACGTCTCAATTTTTAGAGTTTTTTGTAGTTAGTCAAACTTGTTTCCTTATCGAGGCGCCCTAAGTTCTAAGCAAAAATAGAAACGTTACTACAATTTGTCCTATATGAATAATTTGGTCAGTCCACAAATTAATCGCTTTTACATTGGCTTTTAGATGATCAACTACAGCGTGAATAATTAGATTAAGCGCAAAAAAGAAAGCAAACCAAAAACCAATTTTAAACCTTAAATAAAATGCCACCGGCAGCATAGTCATAAAAGCCCAGCTAAAAGAATGCATGACCAAGGCCCAAATATAATCATACTGGTACATCTTATTTGGTGCATTTTGTTCCCACCATGATTTTTGCTTAGCATTAGCGAGCCATCCTTGTAAATAGTAATCATCTACGATGTGTAAGAAAATCATTGATAGAAATGCAAAGAGCTTATTCAATACGCTTTACTCCTTTTAAATTCACTTGCGACGTGAAATTTGCATACAATCCATATAGGGCATTATTCACGCCTAGCTTATATTTTCTAACGGAAGGATGAATTTTATGTTTTATTGGTACCGCAGATGGATGCGTTGGGGGCGTTTTGGCAATTGCTGCAGGCGTTGTGGACGCGGTTGCAGATTCTTTTAGAGCCTAAAAATAATACTTACAACAACCATATCAGGATTGATGTGGTTGTTTTTTTACGTACTCGAATTTATGGCCGCCTGTGGATGAAAAGACTGTTTCAAACAGCATCAAATGCGGCGATACCGCCTCCCTCACCTTTGATTGCAACTATTCTCCCCAGAAATATAGACGTCGTTTTTAAGTTTCTTTACTCACCAGCAGGAGGATAATCTGGACTGCCAAGAGAAAGTTCAAAATAGTTCTCTGGCTTTTATTTTTTCAAAGATTTGAGTTTTTATAGATCATCTTATTTACTGCGATGCAAACGAGTGACAAAATCTACTCCAAATGTTATACTTTGCTTAAAAATACACCATTTGTGAGGCAAGGAGATATATTTTGAACCAAATAAGGACGCTATGCGTGATGGGCACATTTGATAATCAAACTAACCAAAAAGTATACCGAATCAAAGAAAAATTAAAAGCGCAAGGCATCTCTATTGATGCATATGAACCTCATATAACGTTTGGCATTTATACAGAACTTGATGAGATAAGTCTGTTCAAGTGGATTAGCAAGGTTGTAGCACAACATAAAAAAATACAGATTTCTTTTAACCATTTTGGTTTTTTCCCCGATGCGCGTTATTGTTTTTTAGCGCCCTGTTCCAGTTATGGCCTATTGGAACTTCATTCGAATATACATGAAAAATTCGATAACTGTTGCACTGATAAAGGTTGTCTATATTCGCTTAAGCAAAAAAACTGGTCTCCACATATGACGATTGCTTCGATTGAGCTAGGGCAGACGGAAAAGTTGCTTTCAATTCTATGGGAGAGTTTTTCGCCTTTTACAGCAGAACTTACTCGATTAAAAATAACTTCTTCTGATACCAGCAAAGATGTTGGTGTTTTTGAGCTGAGAGGATGATGTTACACCTCCGATAATTTAACAATAATCTGGTTATCTGCTCTTGCATATACCCGCTTTCGCGCTTTCGTTATGACGTCTGAAGTATTGAAGGTAATAGAAGATCAGCGGAAAATATCATTAACCAGCCAAACTGTTTTTGAGATCTCGACCCAGCACAATTTTAGAGATCGTTGGTATAGGTACTGTTTATATAACGGTATACCCAAAATAACGCCTTACGAAATGCGCCACACATTTGTTTCGATGGCTAAAACGCTACCAGAAGGATTAGTAAAGCAGTTAGTAGGCCACAGCAAAGATATGGATACCTTCGGAACTTACGGACATTTGATAGGGGATGATTCAAAGATCGCTGCCGCCGCCCTTAGCAGTGCGTTTAACCACATCTTAGGCAAAGAATAGTTTTTATATAAAGTGTGGTCAAGAGTGTGGTCATAGCAAAGTAAAAACCGCTCTAGAACGTGATTCTAGAGCGGTTTTATTCGTGGAGCAGGTAACGGGATTCGAACCCGCTCGATCTGCTTGGGAAGCAGAGATGCTACCATTACACCATACCTGCATACACAAATCGCTTATTGATTATACCGCAATTTATAGGCAAATGCAAGGTGGTTTTTATTCTAATTTCAAAAACTTTCAGCTAGGGTATTATTCGAAATTCAAATCAGCAAGCGTTTTCTAGCATGCAGTCAGACCATACGTTGCCTAGAGCGTCAGCAGTTCTTGATCGGTCTTCTTATCCGGCATTATACCAAGAAAGTTTCTGTACTGTCTTGCAGCCACCTTCTGTGCCGCTGCACGAATGTCATTGATAAGGGCAAAGTTATCAGTGGCCGTTTTAACAATATTTCCGTCCAGAGCGCCATTATCCACCATATTGTTCAGTACTTTGGTTGCGTGTTCCATCGACATTCCCTTGCGGTAGGGGCGATCCTCCGTAATTGCAGTAAAAACATCTGCAACGGCCATAATCCGAGACCCTAGCGGAAGGTTTTCACCGACAATGTGAAAGGGATAGCCTTTACCATCTAGCCTCTCATGATGATACGCTGCCCATATTTTAATGGTATCAAACTGTTGAATTTTATTAAGCAAAACATAAGTGTAGTAAGTATGCGTGCGTATTTCGTTAAATTCGTCCAGTTGAAGATTATCCGGTTTTTCTAGAATCTCATTGTCAATCGCCAGCTTACCCAAATCGTGCAGGTATCCGGCTATGAGCATCATTTTACGTTCAATCGGGGAAAAACCAGTCAGATTGGCGAGATACTCGGCCACCTTCGCGACACCCGCAGAGTGGCAAGCGGTAAAACGGCTTCTAAAATCTATAATGTGAGAAAAAAGAATTGCAAAATCTATAATATCGTCGATATCCAGTAACAGGCTATCAAACAGCTCCTGCGTCGGTAGCATCTCTACCGGATCGCGCGAGATCAGGTCAAGCCAGATATACTGTTTTTTGCTCAGCTTGTTGAGTGCGGCAACGAAATTCGGCATATAAAGCGCCCCTGATCGCTGTTGAACCCCCTCAAGCACCTTGGGCAGTTGGGAAAGCACATTCTGTTTCGGGTTTTGTATTCCAGTGCAAACACGGTCTGCTAAGTGGATAATATGGCTATACAGCGGTACCGTCTCTCCGTTAAAGCGCAAACCCTCTCCGTAAGACCAAGGAACATGGTGATATTTAACTAACCTGTAAATAGATCGCAGCGGCTTAAACTCCTGCACCAGCGATGCGCCTTTAAAGGCATGGTTATAGGCTGTAATCGGTTCATGTTCAGTAATTGACAGCAGCTCATTTGTTGAAAGTGCGCCGATATCATGCACCAGTGCAGCTAGAAAAATCTCTTTGCGCTCCTGCACCGACAAATCCAGCTGTTCTGCCAAACGGTATGATAAATAGGCCACTTGCTGTTGGTGACTGGCCAGCACCGGTGATATCAAGTCCTGTGCTTTTGAAAGGCAAAGCAGCAACTCGCCAAGATTACATCTGATTATATTGTTCATAAATTCCTTTTTGCCCCGCTTTTGGATGAAACATTCCGATATATTTGCCACGCGTCGGAAATAAGATCGGAAAAAACTAGGGTCATTATAACGCATTTCTTGGTATAATACAAACTATTTCCACGTATTTTAGTTTATTTTTCACCTATACAATAACAAAGTATCATTCTGCCGTGGCCAACATTTCCCCGTCCTGACGCCCGCATAGCAGCCTGAATGGACGCTAGCATAACGGTATAATCATCGAAGCCAGAGTACAGGTAAATTTAATCAAAATGATTCGTCTTCAAAAAGTCCGGCGTTTTTTTCTTCGCGCACGCTGATGGCGTGGTAGAACATCCAGTTTAGCGGTGTCTTAACGCCAAGCTTTTTGCCCAAGGTAATAACTTTTCCAGCAAACATCTCCACCTCGGTCTTGCGCGCGGCCTCTATATCCAACAGGGTAGAAGGCTTGTTGTAAAAAGGAATCTTCCTGACGTGTGCTTCTTGGTTATCCACATCCGCCTGACCCAAACCAATGCCCAGCTTATTTGCGATGCGAACAACCTCCCACATAGACTCGCGGCGAATCTCGTTGGCGTGTTCGCTGACACGATAGGCCCCAAACGGTACATCCAACAATGCACATGTCAGATTTTCACCCACATTACACATGAACTTAAACCAAAGGCCCTTGACCATATCCTCATCAATCTGATAGTTAACCCCACAGGCATCAAACAGCGCGCTGATCTGCCGCACCCGATCAGAAACCTCAGCGTTCTTCGCCTCGCCGAAATGCACTTTGCCCATCTTAGGGTCAAAATTAGCCACACCGTCTCGCATATTAATCGATACACGCATATAGGAATACAACACATGATCCCAGCCATAAACTTCGGCAACACGTTCCTCGCTGTCTACGCCGTTCATTACACAAATAACCTGCGTGTGCGCACCAATCTGGTTTTTGATGTCACTGATGGCCTTTGTAAGGCCGGTATCTTTAACGGCCATAATCACCAGATCGGCCGGATCGTCGGTCGTTTCTGGGGTAATGATGGTAAAATGATGCGTCACACCGTTGATGGTTACCCCATCAGTCTCCAGCCTGTCCTTGCGCGCGCCGTCGGCCAACACTCTAAAGTTACCCTTACCCAAACCCGCCTCGAGCTTCGGTGCAAAAAACACACCCATAGCGCCTAAACCGATCAGCGTAACCTTTTTTATTTTCATTTGAGTCCCGCTCCTTTTCTGAATAAAATATTAAAACTAAGCACCTGCGGCAACGGAACAAAAGCATTGTTTTACATAGCCATCGCCCTGTGCTATACTAATTTTGCGAAATTAATGCGTAAAAGAGGAATTGTTATGTCACAGCCCGTTATCATCAGACCCGCTTCGCCAGAAGACGCCAAGGCTCTGTTGCAAATCTATGCGCCCTATGTTAAAGACACCGCTATTTCGTTTGAGTACACCGTACCCTCCATTGAGGAATTTGCCGAGCGTATCCGCAAAACGCTCGCGCTCTACCCCTATTTGGTCGCATTGCATAACGGTGAAATAGTAGGCTACGCCTACGCGTCGGCCTTTAAAAACCGGGCTGCCTATGCCCGGTCGGTTGAAAGCAGCATCTATATTGCCCAGACCTGCCGCGGCGGCGGTATTGGCCGGGCGCTTTATGATAAGCTTGAGGCGGTGCTGCGCCATCAAAACATTTTAAATCTCAATGCCTGCATTGCTTTGCCCACTGGTGAAGATGTACACCTGACCACCGACAGCCCGAAATTCCACGAAAGGCTGGGCTATCGGACAGTGGCACATTTTCATAAATGCGCCTTTAAATTTAATACCTGGTATGATATGATCTGGATGGAAAAGTTGTTGGGTGAACACCTGCCAGAGCCCGAGCCAGTGCGCCCCTTTTTGGAGGTCTGGCGTGACTACTTTGCATAGGATTTCTCTGGCCTATACCGCTGTTCCCTTTGGGGCAGCACCGTTCTCGGTATCTTTTTGATGAACTATATCGGTGAAAAAACCTGCGTACAACAGGCTCTTCCACTTTAAGCCAAACGATATCCTAAAGGTCGGTGTCTATGGGCATCGATCTTTATTTTACACAAGTTCGGCAATGCTCTTTAGGTTGGTACGGATGATCTTATTTCCTTTAATAAAAGCCTTCTATGTGATGACGCGCGGCCTATCTATTGCCATCAAAAGCTGTTATGTACGATAGTAGCATCCCTGTTTTGGGCTGTCAACACGACCCGCAACATATATCGTTTTCAACCGTTCGGTATTTTAGACCCTACGCCCGTTACCTTGTCGATTCCACCGCATCACACACTTTTATTACGTGACGCACCGCGTTTTGCGTTAATTAACTTTTATACAGCATGTCCTAAATTCTAGCGACCAAGCTAAAAGGATTTTGAGAAATGTGAATTGACAAAAAATTATGACCATGCTAAAATTTTTACACAGATTATATGACTGACGGAAAAGTGGATTTAACCACATGAAGTATAATCGTTGAAGCCGACCGTCTGGGCAATTTACGCCCGGATTGCCGGCTTTTTCTATTGCCCAAACACATGAGAAGGTGGTGAGAATATGCCAAAAGGGAAAATACACTCCATCGAGACCATGGGACTTGTAGACGGTCCCGGAATTCGCACAGTGTTGTTTTTCCAGGGCTGTCGATTACGGTGCCAATACTGCCACAATCCGGACACCTGGCAATTGGATTCAGGCAAAGAGATGGATGTCCAACAGCTTGTCAGCCTGCTCAAACGCTACCGCCCTTACTACGGTGCAACAGGCGGCGTCACCTGCTCGGGCGGTGAACCACTGCTGCAAGCAACGTTTTTGACTGAACTGTTTCGCGCGTGCAAAAAAGAAAACATTCCCACCTGTCTGGATACTGCTGGTTATGGCAACGGCGATTATGGGACCCTTTTAGCTTATACCGACCTCGTGATTTTTGACGTTAAACACTACCGCTCTAACGACTACACCGCGCTGACTGGTGGGGATATTGCAGTTCCAAACGTGTTTTTACAAGCTGTCATCAATAGTGGCAAACCGCTCTGGGTGCGCCACGTCGTGGTGCCGGGGCTGACCGACTCGCCACCCCATATCAAAAGGCTTGGGCACTATCTTCGCGGTATACCGAACATCCAAAAAATAGAGCTGCTACCCTATCACACCCTTGGCATAAACAAATATGCTCAGATGGGTTTTCAATGTCCATTGCAGGGCACTCTGCCCATGGACAAGGATGAAACTCGAAAGCTACAGCAAATGCTTACCGAAACTATTTTTACTGAGAAAGGAATGAAGCATGATGACCACTACTGCATGGCAGGGCTTTAATGCCGGTCTTTGGACCGATGAAATTGATGTCCGTAACTTTATTCAGAAAAACTATACACTTTACGAGGGGGACGATGCATTTTTAGTTGGCCCTACCGAGAGAACTCAAGCCGTTTGGGAAAAATGCCACCAGCTGATTGTAGAGGAAGTAGAGAAAGGCATTCTGGACGTTGAAACCAACACTATCTCTGGCATCGATAATTTTGCGCCCGGTTACATCGATAAGGATAATGAGGTGGTTGTCGGCCTGCAGACCGATGCACCCTTAAAGCGGATAGTCAACCTTTACGGCGGCCTGAAAATGGCGAGCAGCGCGCTGGCGCAGTATGGCTATCAGCTTAACCCCACGGTAGAACAGAATTTTCACGCCTACCGCAAGACTCATAACGAGGGCGTTTTTGACGCTTATCCCGAGCGGACAAAGGTAGCCCGGCACGTAGGTCTGCTGACTGGCCTTCCCGACGCCTACGGCCGCGGCCGCGTCATCGGCGACTATAGACGGGTTGCGCTTTATGGCATTGATTTTCTTATTGAACAACGCAAAAAAGACCTGGCTTCCTTCGACGGCTCGATGACCGACGAGCGCATCCGCACCCGCGAAGAAGTCAGCATGCAGATACACGCTTTAAACCAAATGAAGTCAATGGCCGCTAAATATGGCGTTGACATCAGTCGCCCGGCGCAAAACGCGCAGGAGGCTGTCCAGTTCTTATACATGGCCTATCTGGCGGGCGTCAAAGAAAACAACGGCGCGGCCACCTCGCTGGGCCGCACCTCAACCTTCTTGGACATTTATATTGAAAGAGATATAAATAATGGGGTTATTACCGAGCAACAAGCGCAGGAGCTGAT
The DNA here is from genome assembly GCA_030913685.1 of Oscillospiraceae bacterium MB24-C1. Classification (NCBI taxonomy): domain Bacteria; kingdom Bacillati; phylum Bacillota; class Clostridia; order Eubacteriales; family Oscillospiraceae; species Oscillospiraceae bacterium MB24-C1. The sequence goes on from CP133187.1 coordinate 1,412,928, forward strand.
TGATCAGTTCATCATCAAGCTGCGGCTGGTGCGCCATTTAAGAACGCCGGAATATAATGAACTGTTCGGTGGCGACCCCACCTGGATCACCGAAGCCATCGGCGGCATCGGTGTCAACGGTAGACCGTTGGTCACCAAAACGTCGCTGCGCTACCTACATACGCTGACCAACCTTGGTACCGCCCCAGAACCGAATATGACCGTGCTCTGGAGCCGCGATCTGCCCCCTGCTTTCAAGGCGTACTGTGCCAAGATGAGCATCGAGACCGATTCGATTCAGTACGAAAACGACGACATCATGCGCCCGGTCTATGGTGATGACTACGCGATTTCCTGTTGTGTTTCCGCCATGCGTGTGGGTAAGCAAACGCAGTTCTTCGGAGCGAGGGCAAATATTGCAAAATCACTGCTCATGGCAGTTAACAGCGGTGTGGACGAGCTGAAAAAAACGCCGGTCGTCCCGGGTATTGCGCCGGTAACCGAGGGTATTCTTGATTACAACGAAGTGATGATCCGCTACAAAAAAGTGCTCGATTATGTCGCGGAGCTTTATGTGGACACCATAAATATCATCCACTATATGCACGATAAATATGCTTACGAGGCTAGCCAGATGGCGCTGCACGATATCATCGTCGAGCGATTGACCGCCTTTGGTATCGCGGGTATCTCGGTAGCAGCCGATTCGCTTTCGGCCATCAAGTACGCCAAGGTAACGCCCATTCGGGACGAGCAGGGCGTAGCAGTCGATTTTAAGGTAGAGGGCGACTTTCCCAAATACGGCAACGACGACGACCGTGCAGACGATATCGCCGTACAGGTTATCACCTATTTTTCTAATGCGCTTAAAAAGCACCCCATTTACCGTCAGGCCAAGCACACGCTGTCTGCGCTGACCATCACGAGCAACGTCATGTACGGCAAAAAGACCGGTAGCACGCCCGACGGACGCAAATTTGGTGAGCCGCTTGCCCCCGGCGCAAACCCCATGCACGGCCGCGACGAAAACGGTGCGCTCGCCTCTTTGAATTCGGTCGCGAAAATTCCGTACAGAGATATTTGCCAGGACGGCGTTTCCAACACTTTTTCCATCGTCCCCGAGGCGCTTGGCAAGGATATCGCACAGCGCATCGAAAACCTTACGCACATCTTGGACGGTTATTTTGTACAGGGCGCCCACCATCTCAATGTCAACGTTATGAGTCGAGACATCTTGATTGACGCGATGAACCACCCCGAAAAATATCCGACCCTGACCATCCGCGTTTCGGGCTATGCCGTCAACTTCAGCCGCCTGACCCGCGAACAGCAACAGGAAGTGATTATGCGAACCTTTCATGAGGCCGTTTAAGCATCGGCCAACCGCAATTGACTGATACTTTCTAACGCCACCACGCCAAAGCCCCGGCCAACGCTCGCGCGTGAACCGGGGCTTTGATAGTAGATATACTAATATTTGATAATAAGGGCATAATTAAATGCTCAAGGCTCATTGGGGCTATGATAACGTTATGTAAAGTCGGCCGTCGTAGCAGCCCTAATTCTCAGCCTGTTTCGAGGGATCGTTGGGATTCAGCCGTATCTCTAGACAAACATCCCCCGCTGAGGTTGAGATGCAACAGTTGTTACGCAGAGCATATTGTTTGCTTTCATCAGCTTTTTTCAGTCTGGGCGGACGGATGTCACAGGTCAAATCCTCCCCGGCCAACATGGTCATGACGTTGCCGCTGATAATATTTGAGATTTCCGATATGGCTGATATGACAAAATCATCCACCAGCTCCATCTCCATGCCACTCATGATATTCACGATATTCAGCGAGGTCTCATGCGGAAAGCGGTAAACAACCTCACCGACCAGATCGCCGACTATCTCAATCGAAATATCCAGCTCGTCCTCGCACTTAAAGCTTTCAACCGGACGATCGCTGATATCCGAAAGGTCCAGCATCAGCTCAAACACATTGCAGGTGGCCTGTAAAAACGGCACATAGAATTTAGTGGGCATTACCAGACACCCCCTTTGCAATTGCATAATCGGCAATACGCTGATCCTCAGCTGCCACATGGTTTATCAGCCAGGCCAAAAGCTTACCAGCGAACTGTTGCATCAGCTGTTCGTCATAGCCGCTGCGTTCGTACTGAGCCGAGACCTCCAGCACATAGCCAACCATATCATCATGCACTTTTTTATGCGCTTGATAACCAGGATAGCCGATGCGCTGCTGGTAGGCCTCTTCGTCGTTAAAATGCTCAACCACATAGGCCTTCATAAACTCTAGTGTCTCGTTGACGCGCAAAACTTTTTCTTCCCAACTGGCAGGTGAACGCAGCGTTTTAACAAATGCTTCAACACGCCGGAACAACTCCTTGTGTTGCGTATCCACAACCGAAACACCTAACGCATATTTATCTTTCCAAAGCACGATATCCTATCCTTTCATAGCATATTATAATTCTATTCTATCAATATTGACATGCGCTGTAAATTGCTTTTGACAATAAGTTTTATTCGGCCTCATTTTTCACCTTTGTTCGCAATTATTTTTAGCTTAAAACATTTTTCTTTAAAAAGAATTTTGAAGTTCTTACTTTGACATTGCTTGACTTTGAGAACTATACAAATTACAATAAATTTGTCGAAACGGCGCAAAAAAAAGACGAGTACGACCGCCTTTTTGGCAAGACGGCAGCGCAAGCAAGCGCAATCCGTTCTTTATGTCGAACAAATCAAAAATCATTTTATTGCAGCCCCTCTCGCGTTCTTATAAAGCCCTTGTCGATTTTTCTTAAAAGAGGCATCGATTACTGGTGGCGTCTTGGGACTATTATGGCGTCCCTTTGGGCCGCGGCGATATCGACAAGCGGAAAGATGATGCCGCTAGAGGCTAAGGAGGGCGCTTCCTTATGTACAGCCTTTTTTTGTATGCGGAAGTAAACATTGTCGGTGCTGTAGTTTTACTACTGATGCTGACCAGCCGAAATAAACACAGTTTTAGAAACATGTCTGTTGATCAGCAGATATTTAACAGCATTATGTTTTTAAATCTGCTTATTTTTATTTTTGATGCTGGAATGTGGCTATCGGATAAAAACCCCTTACCCATAATGAGAATCGTGAATTATCTTTCGACCATTTTGTATTATTTCTTTATACCGTGGATCTGTCTCTTGTGGCTGATGTATACCGATTTTAAAATTTATGAGAACCGGGCTGGTCTTTGGCGGCGCACCCGTTATTATGCTATCCCCGCCTTCATATGCGTGATTTTGATACTGCTCAGTCCATTTACCGGTTGGATTTTTGCTATATCTAAAGACAACCGGTATGCACGCGGCCCATGGTTAATTATTCTAACGGTGGTTACCTTTTCCTATCTTATCGCAGCAAGTGGCATTGCGATTAACGACGCGTTAAAAAACGGCTGGAAAGCAAATAACGGGCTGAATCAGATGCTGGTAATCTACCCGCTGGGCATCATAGTGGCCGCTACGCTGCAGGTACGTTATTTTGGGCTTTCGGTTATCTGGGTCTGCACCATGCTGGGATGTACCAGCATCTATATTAATAAACAAAACGCCGAAATTCTCACCGATCATTTGACCGGTCTTAATAATCGACGGCGTCTAGACCAGCATCTTCAGCGCCGAATCAGGATGCGGTACAAAAAGCACCTGCTATTTATACTCGTTTTAGATTTAGACGAATTTAAAAAAATAAATGATTGCTGCGGTCACCTTATCGGCGATCAAGCGTTGGTGCGCACAGCCGAGCTTCTGCGTAAGTCCTGTAACAGTAGCGAGGATTTTATCGCAAGACTGGGCGGCGATGAATTTATCATTGTGGGCGAACGGGCCAGCACGGCAGAGATTATGGACTTTATTAAAACCATAAACAATAATGTTGCCATCTTTAATCAAAGTGATCAGTTATGTTATACTCTTGCATTGAGCATGGGTTACGCCGTTCTTAAAGAGGGCGACAATGAAGATACATTTTTAGCTGCTGCCGATAAAGAGATGTATTATAACAAGGCTAAAAATAAAGCTACTAGAACACAATACCGATCTGACGATATCCAGACGCGCCCTCAGCACTGTCATTTTGAAGAAGATTTTAAATAATTTGAGAGGCAATTTTGTGTCATGGAAATAATATACTCAAAATCCCAAATAGGTACATTAAAGACCGCACATGATATGGTTTTGGTCTATTTCAGCGGCGAGGGCTGTGGCGTATGCAAAAGCATACAGCCAAGGTTATTGGCGCTACTTTCAAAATATCCTCAAGTCAAAGCCGTTCAGGCGGAGCTGTCCGACGCGCCTGAGCTGGCGGCAGCTTTCAGTATTTTTACCGTGCCTGCCGTCATACTGTTTGTCATGGGCAAAGAATCTTTGCGCGAGGCGGGATTCATCAGCTTGGCCGAGTTAGAGCAGGCTATTACAAAATATTCTGATCTACTTTTGAATCACCGTTGACAACGTGGCGGCAGCAGGATGCCTATTCTGCGTCATTACCGCAAGAGAAAAAGCGCAATGGCAGTTAGTGATAAAATGCGTGTTTAAGGTTTTAAAAGTCTTAAAACAACCGTAACGCTAAGAACTTAATTAAATTTATTCTAATACATAAAAAGGAACCGACCAATATGACAACACAAAAACAACACTTCTGTACCTGCAAGGATACCGATTGTAAATTGAACCCTCGCAATCATAGCCTGGGCTGCGACCCCTGCGTTCGCAAAAATTTAATGGCGGGGGAAATTCCAGGCTGTTTTTTTCGCTTAATTGATGACGATCTATCGCAGCTTAACGATTTTACGCTGGATAGTTTTGTTCGCTTCTACTTGCAACGCAAAGCTGACAAATGATAATAAGCGTCTCGGTAAAGGTCAGGATTGAAACACGCTTTCAGTCCTGACCTTTTTGTTTATACGCACCTTAAGTCTTATAATATAGTTGAGAAATGCTTTAACAACAGGGCTTATGGTCATCTGAAAAGCCAGCTGAAGTTAGACAGTACACACACCCCAGCAACGGACAACTTCGCAATTATACGTTTTTTCGACGCATTTGTCGCTTTCTGTGCCGATATAGATGCTAAATTTGACGGCTAGGGTAGAAAAAAGGATAACTTTTAAAGAAAGGTAGCCCCCCTGATGCCCTTACGAGCACTAGAATCTTGCACTTTTAATCCTATACGTTACAAATAAAATACTGTTTTAGCCTTCCCATACTAACGAATTTAAAATTATACGTTTTTCAGATGCCGCGTTGCTATAATGACATCAAAGGGTTAAACACTCCTTTCGAGAAGGGCGCAAAGGAAGTCAGGTCAAAGGATACGCATCGTGTAAAACAAATTTAGGAGGTAACGAAAATGACTTTTGAAATGGTCGACAATGTTCTTAATATTAGCACCGATGCCATAATGACGGTAGCTATGGCCGCCGTTCTGCTGTTGATTGGCTACGCTGTCAAAAGCAAAGTCAAATTCCTGAATAAGTATTGTATACCGGCGCCGGTGGTCGGCGGCTTCCTGTTTATGTTTGTCACCTACCTTGGTCATGTGACCAACAGTTTCTCCTTTACTTTTAACGCGACCTTCCAATCTCCATTTATGCTGGCCTTCTTTACAACAATCGGTCTGGGGGCTAGCTTTTCGCTGCTCAAAAAGGGCGGCGTGTTGCTGATAATCTACTGGCTGATCGCTGGCGTTATGTCGATTTTCCAAAATATAATTGGCATCACCGTTGGCACCGCAGTGGGACTAGACGCACCCTATGCGCTGCTTTCCAGTGCCATTTCGATGGTCGGTGGACATGGTGCAGCTGGCGCCTACGGCGGAACTTTTACCGAGATGGGATATAGCTCCGGCACGCTGGTCGGTATGGCCGCCGCAACCTTTGGCCTGATCTCCGCTGTGCTGGTCGGTGGCCCCGTGGGGCGTCGACTGATCGTCAAATATGACCTTAAGCCGGACGACAGCGAGAATTTTGACACCGACGTCACCTCAGTCAACGCCACTTCGGCAGGAAAGCTCAGCGGTCTCGATGTTATTAAGAACGTCACCGCTATTCTGGTGTGCATGGCACTGGGCACCATTGTCTCGGGCTGGATTGGCAAGCTGATTAACATGTCCTTCCCCACTTATGTCGGCGCCATGTTTGTCGCTGTTATTCTGCGCAATATCAATGAATCCGCCCACTTTTATAGATTCGACTATCCGTTGGTCGAGGGCATCGGTGATGTCATGCTGGCGCTTTACCTCTCTATGGCCCTCATGACCCTAAAGCTGTGGGAGCTGTCCGGCCTTATCGGCGGCGTTCTGGTTGTGCTTTTGTGCCAGGTTGTGTTTATGGTCCTTATCAGCTACTTTGTCGTCTTCCGCATACTGGGCAAAAACTACGACGCGGCAGTCATGTGCGCAGGTCTTTGTGGCCACTGCCTTGGCGCTACGCCTTCGGCCATCGTGAATATGACGGCAGTCAACGAGCGGTACGGCATGTCACGCCGCGCCATGATGATTGTCCCAATCGTTGGTGCGTTTTTGGTGGATATCATTTATCAACCCCAAACCATCTGGTTTATTAAGACCTTTGTCAAGAACTTTGTTGGCTAAATCTGTACCGACATTTCATTGAATACATATAGGAGGATATTTAAATGGCAAAACTTGTTGAGTGCATCCCAAATTTTAGCGAAGGGCGCGATCAGGCTGTTATTGATGGCTTAGCCGAGGTCGCCAAGAGCGTTCCCGGTTGTACACTCCTGGATGTTCAGTCCGATGCAAACCACAACCGCTGCGTTTTTACGTTAGTCGGCTCGCCCGAGGGCATTGAAGAGGCCGCTTTCTTACTTTGCAAAAAGGCTGCTGAAACAATCGACATGACTCAGCACGAAGGCGCACACCCCCGCATGGGTGCAACAGACGTCATCCCCTTCGTCCCCACAATGGATATGACCGTGGAGGAATGCGTCTCCATCTCAAAGCGCGTTGCCCAGCGCATCTGGGAAGAACTGAAAATCCCGAGTTTTCTGTATGAGGATTCCGCCACTTCACCTGACCGCATCAATCTGGCCAGCGTAAGAAAAGGCCAGTTTGAGGGTATGCCTAAGAAACTTCTGCAGCCCGAGTGGGCGCCCGACTTTGGCGAGCGCAAAATTCACCCCACCGCCGGCATCACCGCCATCGGCGCCAGAATGCCGTTGGTTGCGTTCAACGTCAACCTGGGCACGTCAAATGTCGAAATCGCCAAACAGATCGCTAAAACCATACGTGGCTCCTCCGGCGGCTTTAAGTACTGCAAAGCCATCGGCCTCATGCTGGAAGAACGCAACGTCGCGCAGGTCTCAATGAACATGGTCAACTATGAAGGCACCCCGCTTTACCGCGTTTTTGAAGTCATTCGCGCTGAGGCTCAACGTTGGGGCGTTCCGATCATCGGCAGCGAGGTCGTCGGCCTAACCCCTGCCAAGGCACTGGTTGACTGCGCCGAATATTACCTGAAAATTGAGAACTTTGATTATAAGAAACAGGTCATGGAAAATCATCTTATCGGCTGATACATGCCGGAAAAGGAGTATCAAAATGAAACTTGTCGACCGTACCGTAACCGGGTTCATAGATCTGATGGCCTCGTCAGAGCCCGCTCCCGGCGGCGGCTCCGCAGCTGCCCTGCAGGGTGCGTTGGGCACGGCGCTAACCGTTATGGTCTGCGCATTAACCGTAGGGAAAAAGAAGTATGCGGATTGGCAGGAGCTGATTACCGCAGCGCAGCAGGAAGCGGTAGCACTGAAAAATCGCTATCTTGACGTCATCGATCGAGATACCGAGGCTTTTAACGGTGTCAGCGCCGTGTTTGCCATGCCCAAAGACACAGAAGAACAAAAAAGTGTACGCGCCCAGGCGATGCAAACGGCGCTGAAGGCTTGCACCGAAACGCCCTTTGAGATGATGCAGTTGGCTTATGAAGCGCTTAAACTCACCAAAAGTGTGGTGGGGCGTTCGAACGCCAGCGCCGCCAGCGATTTGGGCTGTGCTGCCCTGAGTCTGAAAGCTGCCATGCAGGGTGCTTGGCTCAATGTACTCATCAACATCGGCAGTATAACCGACGAGACGTTTGCCAGCCATTACCGACAGGAGGGTCAAGCGCTTATGGCGCAAGCACTACCGCTGGCAGATAGCATCTATCAGGAAGTTTTATCCGCGCTCTAGGCCGTTTCGGAGAAAGAAGGGTGTACAAATGAATACCGTTATCTCTCTTATCACCCCGGAGGCTTTTACTGTCAGTCAGTGGAGTGGCGGAGTGACCACCCAGATTGCCATATTCCCTCCCGACGCGCAGTATGCCAATCACGATTTTCTCTGGCGGATCAGCTCTGCCACCGTTAACCTGCCGGAATCGGATTTTACGCCCTTGCCGGATTATAAACGTTACATCTCTCTACTCGATGGGCGCATTTTGCTCACACACGACGGTGGCCGCCCCGTGATTCTTACCCCTGGAGAAATTCACTGCTTTGACGGCGGGGCCGCCACCAAGTCGCAGGGTACTTGTGTAGATTTCAACCTGATGCTGCGTAAAGGCAAATGCGACGGGACCCTCTCCTGTCTGAAGATGCCGACAGCTGGTGAATATCCATTGATAAGCCCAGAAAAATTGGACGTAGTAACTGAAACCCAAACCGCGGTACTTTATTGTGTGCAGGGCAGCGGTATTATCAGAGCCGGAGGTCAGGCTGTTTCGTTTAGTTGTGGCGAAGCGGTTCAGATTCAAGCGTTTGCGCCCAGCATAACCCTTTGCTGTAATGAGCCGGCGGTCTTTATGGTGGCGTTTATACACAGTTGCTAAACACCTAACTTTCGGCGACACAAAGCGTGCCATCGCAAAGAAGGCCACAGTTTGCGCGTCGCCCGCCCATTCCAGCCAACTTCATTCACCGTAATGCCTGACATTTTTTCTGCGTAAATTCTGTAAGTCGAATGCCCGTTGGCAGAACCGTCCTGCCGCGGGCATTCGACGACAGCCCCAACACCTAAAAAGGAGACGCAACATGTTTAAAACAGATATTGAAATTGCCCAGCAGGCCACACTGCTGCCCATTGGTAAAATTGCAGAAAAGCTGGGTGTGACCAACGATATACTGGAGCCTTACGGGCACACCAAGGCTAAGCTGGATATACATTCTCTAAAAGATATGCCGGTCAAAGGTAAGCTAATTCTCGTCACCGCCATCAATCCCACCCCAGCCGGCGAGGGTAAAACCACCACGAGCGTCGGACTGGCTGATGCGCTCACCAATCTCGGCAAAAAGACGGTGCTTTGCCTGCGCGAACCGTCTTTAGGACCGGTTTTCGGTGTCAAAGGCGGTGCTGCAGGCGGCGGCTATGCGCAAGTCGTCCCCATGGAGGATATCAATCTGCATTTTACCGGCGACTTTCACGCTATTGGCGCAGCAAACAATCTGTTGGCGGCTTTGCTCGATAATCACATTCAGCAAGGTAACGCGCTAAAGATTGATACCCGCAAAATTGTCTGGAAGCGGGCCGTCGACATGAACGACCGCCAGTTGCGCAATATTGTCTGCGGCCTTGGCGGCAAGGCAAACGGCGTCCCACGCGAAGATGGCTTCGATATCACAGTCGCTTCCGAGGTGATGGCGGTACTTTGCCTGGCTACCAGTCTTTCCGATTTAAAGGAGCGTCTGGCGCGAATGGTGGTCGCCTACACCTATGACGACAAGCCGGTGATCGCGCACGACCTGCACGCCGAGGGTGCCATGACGGCGCTGTTAAAGGACGCCATCAAGCCTAATCTGGTTCAGACGCTGGAACACACCCCGGCGCTGATTCATGGTGGCCCGTTTGCAAATATTGCGCATGGCTGCAACACCATCTCAGCGACCGAAACCGCCTTGAAGCTGGGCGAGTACGTTGTAACTGAAGCAGGCTTCGGCGCGGATCTCGGTGCAGAAAAATTCTTAGATATCAAGTGCCGCGCAGGCGGATTTGCACCCGCCGTGGTGGTTATCGTCGCAACAGTGCGCGCCTTAAAGCACCACGGCGGCGTGCCTAAAGCAGAACTTGGCAACGAAAACCTCGCCGCACTTGAAAAAGGTCTGCCAAATCTGTTGCAGCACGTCGAAAACATCACATCGGTCTTTGGTTTGCCCTGCGTCGTGGCGATCAACGCCTTCCCCACCGACACAGCAGCCGAACTCTCGCTCGTTGAGCAGCGTTGTAGAGCGCTTGGGGTTCATGTGGCGCTGTCTGAGGTCTGGGCTAAGGGCGGTATGGGAGGCATAGCGCTGGCCGAAGAAGTGCTGCGCCTGTGTGAGCAACCCGCGCGCTTTGAGTACTGTTACGACATCAACGACAGCATCGAAGTTAAACTCAACGCTATTGCCACCAAAATTTACCGAGCAGATGGCGTAGATTTAACCGTAAATGCCAAAAAACAACTGACACAGTTAACAGCATTGGGCTATGACAAATTGCCTATTTGCATGGCAAAAACTCAATATTCCTTCTCGGATGATGCCGCCCTTCTGGGCGCGCCTAAAGAATTTCGCATCACGGTGCGCAATTTAAAGGTATCGGCTGGCGCGGGCTTTTTAGTAGCACTCACTGGCGATATCATGACCATGCCCGGACTGCCCAAAATTCCATCCGCCGAGAAAATCGACGTAGATGAAAGCGGAAAAATCTCCGGTCTTTTCTAACCTAACACTTTTTCTTTCCCCCCGCGGGCCTGTGCGGCATTTTAGCACAGGCCCGCTTCAATGTATTGTGTATCGAGGCATCTAAAGTCAATAGGAAAGTGAAAAACATATTGTCATAAAGTTTCAAGGCTTGTATTTTTTAGGAACATATTGGCTTTTAGAAAACAGACCGGGCCGCAGCAGTCTCACGCAGTTGCGCTTACCGTCACGGCCCAGTTTTAATATATTACTATTACAGATAGCTTTCCAAAAGCTGGTCCATCGAAAAATCTTCGATTTGCAGATAATATTCCGCGCAGTCTACCAACGCCTTTGTGGGGATAATGCCGACCACCTCACTGCCGATCACCCGGACGCCATAGCGCTGTGCTTCCATCTTAACAGCCTCAAAAACGCTATAAATGGCGCTTTTAGTGTAGTCGGTCAGGTTCATGGTCACCTGGGTGAGATGACGCTCGCTGACAGCGATGCCCATGGCCTTGACAAAATGATATCCGCCGTTAATACTGCGCACCCGACGGCTAATCTGCCGTGCAATATCAACATTCGGCGTATCTAGATTGATGTTAAAGCAGATAAGCGGCATGCGCGCGCCTATAATCGTCGCACCACCGGTGGGATGCATGGTCTCCGGGCCAAAGTCAGGCTTCCATAACGGATTTTTCATCTTTTCGGTCAAACCCTCAAACTGTCCTTTTCGGATATCAACCACATCTCTGCGGTGCGGCGCAGTCGCAGAGGCCTCATAGAGAAAAAATGGCTGGTTAAAACGCTCTGCCGCCTCTTTGGCCACCGCTTTAGCCAACTGATCGGCCTCCTGCAATGTACAATTGCGCACTGGGATAAAGGGGATGACGTCTACGCAGCCGATTCTGGGGTGGGCCCCCTCGTGCTTTGTCATGTCGATAATTGAAAGCGCAGTACCCACCGCCTCGACCATCGCACTCTTTAAGGGTTCGGGCTGGCCAACCACCGTTACAACACAACGGTTCATATCCGAATCTGTGGAATAATCCAGTAACTTAATTCCCTGTTTTGCGCGAAAGGCATCGACAATCTGTTCAATTTTTTTGAGATCTCGCCCCTCACTAAAATTGGGAACCGACTCGAAAACCTGTTCTTTTTGCATCTTGGTACCCGCCGCCCTTCATGCTGTATTGTCCCCTTTATTATAGCGGTGTGTCGCAGCCCACGCAAGAAAAATCCACTTGCTACCAAAGGCGATACTGCATAAAATATCAAAATATGGGATTGCGCCCCTTTTGCCTTTTCGCGTATACTTAAAGTTAAAGTGAGTTTGGAGGTGTCTTTATGCTAAAAGTATCGCTTCTACAAACACCCACCGTCGAGCTTGACGGACATCTGCTTACCTTTCCGTACAGGCGGGTGGAGGCTCTTTTGTATTACATGCTGGTGCAGCGCAGCGCCACCCGTCAGGAACTAATCGCCCTGCTGTGGGAAGGCCTTGACGAAGCAACCGCGCTGAGAAATTTGCGCAACACCCTCTATGCGCTTAAAAAGGTGCTGGGTAAGGATTTTTTAACCTCACCGCAAAAATCGCTGGTGATGGTCAACCCTGATCGCGAATATACCTGCGATTACGATAGTTTTGTACTGGCGGGTGAAATTGCGGTCTATCGCGGACCGTTCCTCAAAGGTTTCGCGGTCAAGCACGCGTTTTGTTATGAAGAATGGGTCAGCCGAACCCGAGACCATCTCCGTGACCGCTATCTGCGCCGGTTGGCGCAACAGGCACAAACCGCTCTGGAAACACAGGGCCCCGAGCCTGCTGCACAATGGGCCGAGGAATACCTGCGTGAAGAGCCTTTAGACGAGCATATGGTAACCTTCTTAATGACCCGATGGCGTGAGACACGGCAGTACGCCCGGGCTGCCCAGCTCTTTCAGCGCCTGAAAACGCAGCTTTCGGACGAATTGGGTGCCGATCCGCAGGAGGACACCACCGCACAGTATTATGAGATCATGAACGAATGGAGCGGCACCGCCACGCCCGTATCACCTATCAAAAGCCCGGGACTCGTGGGGCGCGAGGTCGTGTACACAGCGCTTTGCACCGCGGCGGAGGCTTTTGCCACGGGTACCGCGCGCCGCTGTTCTCAACTGCTCATCGGGGAATTCGGTTCAGGTAAAAGCCAGTTGATTTCGCAATTTTTACAAACCTGTGACCTGTCGACGCTTTTTGTTCTCAACTTTGCTTGCCTGCAGCCCGAGAAGGACATGCCGCTTGCCCCATGGTCACGCATCATGTTCCCTTTGTCAGACTTAATTCGTACGGAAGATGTCCCAGTACCCGCACCGGTCAGGGCACGGCTGGGGCAGGCATTTTCCGCCTTTCGTGAGAGCTCCGAAGCCGACGCCACGCCGCCCGCGCTAATACGCCAGCCTGACCAATCGCTTGAAGACTGCCTTGTGATAGCTATCGGAGCCGCTGCACGACGCCGGCGAATCCTGCTGGTTCTTGAGGATATTGAATGGATAGACCCAGATAGCCTCGCTCTAATCGACACGCTGCTGCGCCGGTTGGATTCGGGCCTCATGCTGGTGCTCACCTGCCGCACCAGCTGCAGTCCCTCCCATAAAGCGGTTTTGGGCAGAGCGGTTGCCGACAGTCTGTTGCAAAAGCAACAGCTACCGCCCTTAAACCGTGAACAGACCCGCCTGCTGCTGGCCGAGGAACTTGGCGAGGAAACCGCCAAAACGCTGGCGGATCGGGTATTTCGCGAAACTGGCGGCAATCTTTATCTGCTCACCGAGCTAACGCAAGCTTACCGCCGTAACGGCGGGGCAACGCAAACGCCGGGTACGCTAGACGAAATTTTGCTTGAACGGTTGAGCGCCTCAGATGATGACGCCATGCACATTGCGGAGCTGATTTCGTTATTCCCCGAGGAGGCCCCCTGGAGAATTCTCTTAGCGTTGCTGGGCGGCGACGACTACTGCGCTGTAGGCGGTATGGAGGCGCTGATGAGTCGGGGGTTGATTGAAGAATATCTAGACTCTGGCGAGGTTTATTACCGCTTTTCCCACCGGCGCATTCGCGAGCTGATTTATGAACGGATGACTTTTTTACAGCGACGTCCGTTGCATCTGCAAATTGCCGAACTGCTCACCCAAAACGGCCCACCGCGCCAGAGTTCCGCCTGTCGCAGAACATCACGCCACTTTAAGTTGGCTGGGGACAATGTGCGAGCCTTGGAATACCGCCTGCGTGCGCTGGAAATTGAAAGCGCCTACAGTTGCGAACCTTTTCCACTTCTGGTGGGCAACGAGCGGCCCTTCGCCTCTCCCGAAGCGTTGGCACAGGAGGCGTTGCAGGCTGCGCAGGAACTCTCGGCTCTTCAGGCGGAAAATGCTACTGCGGCACGACCTCTTTCCTGGATGCTTACATTAATCAGAGGGCGTATTGCTCTGTTTTGTGGCAATCTGAAAGAGGGCGCCACGCTGTTGGGCACGCTGAGCGCCGCCGGCAGCGAAGAGCCGGCGCATGCTGCTATGATACGCGCCTGTTATCTACTGGCCTCGTCGGCGCTATGCCTGCAAGCCGTCAATCAGGCCGAGCACTACACCGATACCGGCATCCGCCTGCTAACCCGCTATAACGACCCGGTCATGACCGCACAGTTTCAGCGGCTGCGGGGAGACTGCTTCTGTCTACGGGGTGCGTACGACAAGAGTAGCTATTATCTGCTTGAGGCGCTTGAAGAACTGGAAAGGCTTCCCTCGGTATCTGAAAACCGACTGCTGCTGGCCGCCGCCAATTATGATTACGGGCAGCTGTGCCGACAGCGCCGCGACTATGCGGGCGCCTGCTCGCATTTTAAAAAAGCCCTGAGCATGCTCGGCAATGAACCATGGCCCGGCACGTTGTGGATTTATGTTCACTACGGTCGCACGGCTTTTGCGATGGAAGATCATTTTAAGGCTAAGGAGCTGTTCAAGCAGGGGTATGCCCTGTCGGATAAAACTGGTGAGCTGTGGGGCAGAACCGCCGCCGCGGCATTTTGTGCTTATTATCTATTGCGGGATGGTGATTACGAGGCAGCCACACACTGTTTATCTGATGCGCAGCACAGCGCGCAAAGCCTACCCTCGCCACTAGAGGGGGCCATTCTCTGTTTTGTCAGCATGCGGATCCGACTACGTCTTGATAAGGAGTCTGGATATATCTCTGCACTAAGCAAGTTGCTACCCATGTCTGCAGAAAGCTATGCGCGGCAGGGCATTCGAAAGCTTTCAGATATTCCAGATGTTTTTGAAACCGAGCTGCTTTCGACGGGGCTTCGCGATGGCATAGCAGCTCAACAAAATATTCGCGCTTCGGAGCTTTATAGTAAAAATCGGCACTTTATGGCCGAGTAATTCCTGTCGAACAAGTGACTCCCCAATCAAAACGCCGGACTTGTATCAAAGGTACAAGTCCGGCGTTTATCAAAATCTTACATTGCAGCTGCTCAGTCCTCCGTTAGAACCTGCTCAATTTCAGCAATATATAAAATGTGGTAATCCTTGTTGGGGTACCATTTTTCATCCGATGCCTTATCAATCAAACAGTCCGGGGTCATCGGCTGGTTATAAAGCTTTCTGCACACCAACACCAGTTTGCCTTCTTTAAAATAGGGTGTATCTTGTTCATATGCTACCGTCAGCCCCGACTTGGCAATTTTGTCCTCGTCCCGGCCCGATACCTTGCCAAGATAGCCCAGTTCATTTTTATAGCCGCCATTGAAAAAAGTCAACGAAAAGGTGTCAGCATCGTCGACAAATTCCTTGGTATAACGCCCGGGACGGATGACGACAAACGCCACGTTTTTCCCCCACATAACGCCCAGGCCACCCCACGCTGCCGTCATGGTATTGACCTTGTCACCTTTTTTAGCTGTCACCAGCATCCAGTCCTGACCAATCAGGCTAAAAGGATTTTTCTGTAGCTCCTCAGGTTTTAAAGTTCTCATTCGACAAACCTCCAGTAAGTTTTTCATTCCAAGCGCATGCTTTTGTCAATAGTATAATATGCCACCATGTAGGAATACAACCCGCTATTAAAAATCTGATAATACGATGCAAAATCTTTGATGGCAAATAACATGGTCTTTGAACGCTTTAATTCTTGTTTCATATAATGAGATAGAAAGGAGATTAAACGTATGGTGAATTATAATAACAGCGCCGGTTCTAGCATAAAGCCAACAGACCCTTATCTTAAAACCGCCACACAGCCCACCCACTGTCTCTTGGCAGATATGTTTAAAAATACCGGTTCCCAGCCCAATGCTCGCCTTAGCGTCAACAGCTTAAAACGCCATTCTGCATCGGCTCAGCCCAGCTACAGCGCCGCCTTTGCCTTACCCGCTCAAATGCCTGGGCAGCTTCCCGCCGAATTCAATGAAGTCCGCCACCAGAACTTATCGGTTGCACATAAAGAAAAGACTATAACTTCTGCGTTTTCAAGCAAGCCTCGCCCCACCGCGAAAGCTGGTCACAAACCTGACGAAAGCGGCTGCAGCCTAATCCCCTGCTCCCGCGAGGATAATATCACAGCCGTATACCCCCAGGCCGAAGCGTTATCCACCATTAGAAGCGGGCAGCCCATAAACTTTGGGGATCCACTTTTTACTGAAAATGCCGCCATAGGCCATATATCGCCCACCGATACTTTTTTCATTAAAGAAGCCGGCATCTATGAATTGCACTATAGCCTAAACTATGAATCACCGACTCCGCACATGCTGGTTTTTGGGTTTGAAAGCTTTCCGCAGTCCTATTTTAAACAACAAATTACGAATGCCCCAGCCCGTGGCAAACTCAATACAACAGTTCGACTATTGCTGGATACCGGTACCTCCCTGCGCCTTGTGTTGGTTGATGACCCCACCCTTTCAACAATTGAAAGCGCCCTTGTCAGCAATGCGATGCTTGAAATAAAATTGCTCTACCGTTTAAATCTTAACTGCCCTGCTTACAGTTCTAATAATTCGGAGAAGAACTTTCAATCGGAGAACCACTTTTTTCAAGCCGCCAAGACATAATTTATTTTGTAACAGCGGCTTAGAGCTGACAGTGATTTGTCGCGGTAATATAAAGTACTTATAGAAAAAGAAGTTGTTAATCTCGCCCTTTATAAAACTTTAAAGACTGACGTACATGGCAAAGATTCGCTGTAGAAAACATACTACGGCGGGTCTTTTTGTCGATTTTTAATATACTCGGTTTAAATTACTAAACCAAACATGTCATTTTGGCCACTGTAACCGTTATATCTATAAAACATAATTGAGTCACTAATTCAGTAACTTTTTGACAAAAATATGCGTTTATGGCAGAATTATAGTGAAAATTTTCCTATTAGGGGTTATAATAACGAGAAGGAGGTTTTAAAATTATTTAATCTTGACCACATCGGTCCAGTCTAGAGCGACGGTCGGTCACATTAAAAAAGCAACAGGCCTATTAAGCCCAAATCACTTTTGAACAACACAATTTTAAGATCATTTATAGGTAAAGCTCTCTAATGGTTCACCAAAATGTCTCGCTGCCTAAGCAGTATAAATGACAAGATGAAAATAAATCTTGAAAGGGAACATCGTGCTATGAAAAATCTATCTGTTGGTAAAAAGCTTATTATCGGATTTGGTACTGTACTGTTTTTACTGCTGCTTTCCATTGCTATAGCACTACAAAGCGTCAACAGTCTCAATGCACAGGTAGAGCTATACGGACGTTACACGCTACCTGATAACACGACACTTTGGAGTATCCGCCACAACATGGTGTCTGCGCAGCGTTATATGGAACGTGCCTTTATCGAAACACGCGCTAGCACCGTGGCCAGCTTGCTTGAGCAGGCTGAGCGGGACGGACTGGCCGCCCGAGAATCATTGGCCGCTTATATGTCCAACCAACAAAATAGCGATCACGCTGAGCAGATAACACAGGTGGACGCGCTGCTAGAACAAGCGGGATCAGTACGGCGTCAGATTTCAAAGCTGCTGGAAGATCCATCGGAATCTAACCGAAATAAAGGATATACTTTGTTTCTTAATTCCTATGTGCCGCCCTTTGATCAGGCTGCCACCATCTTAAGCGAGTTTTCCGAGACTGCTCAAGCCCATGCCACTGAGCAGCGTATCGCCGCTGCTAGGTTGGTCACGCAGGTTCGGTTGGCGCTTATTATCTGTGGTGTTGTATCATTACTTCTTTCGGTAGCAATTATCATTGCCATTCGCAAATCCATTCTGACGCCGGTAAACGAAATTGTATCTTCTTTTGAAGCCATTGCACGGGGTAATATGCAAGCGCACATCAATTACGAAAGCCGTGACGAAATGGGACGCATGGCCAATCTAATTCGAAATTCTAATGCCATGCAATCTGCTATTATGGCCGATGTCATCGATAAGTTTGTAAAAATGTCTCAGGGTGACTTGCAAATAGAGGTCACACAGGATTATCCCGGTGACTTTGCTGTGCTCAAACAGACTATCAGCAGCACAGTCGCCAACCTCAACCATACCATGCAAACCATTATCAACGCTGCCGAACAGGTCGGTACTGGTTCTGAGCAGGTGTCGAGTGGTGCACAGGCGCTCGCTACCGGTTCTACCGAACAAGCTGCTGCCGTTGAAGATCTCACCGTATCAGCATCAAAAATTTCTGGGCAAGCTGAAGAAAACGCCGCCAACGTGGAGGTTGCGACAAAATATGTCGTAGAGGCCAGAGAAGGTGTTAACACCGGCAATACGCATATGTCGCAGCTGACAAAGGCCATGGAGAATATCAGCACTGCTTCCTCGCAGATTGCGAGCATCACAAAAGTCATCGAAGATATCGCGTTCCAAACCAATATTCTTGCACTTAACGCAGCCATTGAAGCAGCCCGCGCCGGCGAGGCCGGCAAGGGGTTTGCCGTGGTAGCCGACGAAGTCCGTAACCTGGCAGCCAAATCGGCGGAGGCAGCCAAGCAAACCACCGATTTAGTTGAACGCTCCAATGCAACGGTGGTAGAAGGAACCGAAATAACATTTAAAACAGCTCAGATTCTACAGGAAGTCGAGCAGAAAGCCATGGCTGCAAATGAAAGCATAACCAAGATTAAGCTATCCTCTGCCGAGCAGGCTTTAGCTATCGAGGAGATTAAGCTGGAGCTTTCTCAGGTATCTTCGGTGATTCAGACCAATGCGGCAACCGCTGAAGAAAATTCAGCCACAAGCGAGGAAATGTCGGCTCAGGCTACCGCGTTGCGTGAAGAGGTCAAAAGATTCAAACTTAAGTCTAGCTTTAAAGCCGAACCCCTGGTACCGACGCAAATAGTGCAAACCGAGTCTGACCTCGATTCTTTAAGTGACCTTTCAGAAAAGTATTAATACATCTCAAAAGCCTTCTATGAATAGCAGCAGGAAATATTCTGAAAAGGTTGTAGAAAGCGCAGCGCACATGAATGCTTTTTGCGTTAAAGCGCACAGGGTACACAGCTGATTGTTAACCCGCATGCAAAAAGTCTGCCATTAGTTTCGTCAAGCAAAAGTATCTCACCCTTGCCGTAATAACTCTACGTCACCGGGCCTCTGTTTTAAAAACAGGGGTCCGGTGTATGTTTATATTTAAGCATCATTGCCTTCTCGCCTGATGCTGCCTGATCAAAACCTATAAACTACTTGATATTTTGTCGAAATCCGTTACAATAGTTAGTAAACTGTAGGGGAATTTTGATAGCTATAAGGCTGACTGGTTCAGTTAACATCCATCTAAAATCTGACTTATACTTTTTTCAGACCTGTGTTAACACAAGAGGATAATTTATGAATCGTCTCACTACAAACACTAAAAAAGCATATGGCCTCTTTTTTCTGACGTTGACGACTCTGTTGTTCTTACTGATCTTTATACCGATGCGTCGGCAGCTGGAATATCAAGTAACCGAGAACTTTAGCTTATTAGCTGAGTCAAAGCAGCAAACAATCGCGACACTGGTCAACAATTGTATGTCCAGTGCAAACAGTCTCTCCAGCCGAACCGTTATCAAAGAATATATTAATCAATACAAAAGTGATCAGATGGACTGGAAAACACTCCAAATTCTGACAGATTCAAAGTATAACGATGGCCTCAGAGTCATTCCAGACCTTATCTTTGCGATTAGATATGTAGACGATCATCCTTTGGTTACCACCAGTCAGAGCAGGCAGTATTTTGAACATTATATGAATCTATTTAACCGCACCGCGCAGACAGAATATGTCTTTGAAAGTTCGAGCGAAGATGTCAAGATTATCGTGTGTTCTCCGATTCTGTCGAACGACCAATTGCTTGGTCACGACATCATTGCCGTAGATATTTCAAAGCATCTGGAATGGATGTCCCAAAACGGATTTATTGTCAATATAATTGATACTTACGTTGATACACCGGAAAGCATTGTGCCAAATAAAGTTTACACACGACACCGTGTCGGAAAAATGATGTTGACTTTTATTGCGTTGCCTATCAACGAGCGGTATTTGTTTGGGATCGGCAAACCCACGAGTGAGGTATATGAAAGCCTAAACCGCATTTCATTACTTAGTATTGTTGGGCTTATGCTAGGGCTTGTGCTAGTTTTTATAATTTTGCAAATTAGCATTGTTAAGATGGCAAACAGCATCATTTCTGAAATTGGAAACAGTAGAGACACTTATATGCGGTATGCCAACTATGATGCGCTGACCGGCAGCTATACAAGAAACTATCTCGACAACTGGATTAACAGCTTTCAGCGGGATGGAAACGACCGCTCATTCATTGTGGGCATGATTGACGTCGATTACTTTAAAAATATTAACGATACCTTTGGGCATGGAGTCGGTGACCAAGTACTGATATTTATTGCGAAAACTTTAATGACTTTAATGGATAGATACGGTTTTGTCGTGCGACTCGGTGGCGACGAATTTATCATCGTGTGTGAAAATGACGATCCTGCGCGAACATTTGATATATTTAATAGTATCAACCAACAGATTAACGAAACCAATCCCTTCGACTTTAACATTTCGGTCTCCTGTGGCGTCAAAAAAGCTGATGACATTGATGCCCTGTATTCCGCAATAAAAATAGCGGACGAAAACATGTACCAGAACAAAAAACAAAACAAGCTTTAGCGAAAACACCCACTGTTCTAAGATGTGCCGCGTCGCTAGTCATAGTTACTATTTTTTCCAGAAAGATGTTTTTCTGAATAACCCCGATCAAAACACGGGCAGGTGAAAGGTCGTTTTTGCATACTTTAAGGCGACAGCAGGTTGTTTTCCGCCAGCCAAAACGATACAGCACACCAAATATTTTTAGAAAAATAGCGACGGCCTGAGGCGAAAGGATATCAATTCCTACAAGGTCTGCTTCCGCGGCAGCACAGCCGCCAGTGTTGCAAGCCTAACCACCTCATATGTCCGTCTTTTTTTAGTTATATAAGCATGTAATATTTTACAATGATTATTTTCACATGATATAATATTTTTATATAAGCTGATAAAAAATCACATAATTGAATTTTACTTTATTTAACACAACAACTATAGAACTCACCATAGAGCTGGAAAATTACGGAAAACTGAATATACCATGGGAGATCGATATCCTTGAACAACAAGCACTTGCCAATTCAAAAAGAACAAATTAAAAAAGTCGTTGCGAAAGAAACTGGGAACCTGCATATCAATCAAATTAGGCAGGAATATAAGAAAATTGACAACGATTGGCTTCGTGTACACTATTGGGTTTCTGTGAGCCTTGTGCTGTTTGCCATCATAGCCGAGATTGGCATTAGTATCTTTCTGATCTCCTCAGACCTGCTGACCATAACAGTCAGCAAATATATCCTTAAATATATGGCTGTCCCCGCGTGTGCTAATTTGGCACTTATTATCGCCACCACTATGATTATGCATGCTAAACGACTGTCTCAGCCGATCAAAATATATAGTATCTCGTTAATTTTTGTAGCTATATGCTTTATACTGGTGACTGTACACAGTATATTTCCTGCTATTTATTATTTATTTGCTATTGCGGTCGTTCTGACAACTATTTACGCCAACTACTGCCTCACTTGCGTGACAGCACTGACCAGTATAACGGCTACTATAGTCGCAGCATTTTTTATACAGTGGGACCCAAATAGGATCAGTATTTTCAGTAACACAAAACAGTTCATCAATTTCTTGCTTTCGTTATTCATACTGATAGCCTCTTCATTAGTTACCATTATTCAAATTAGGTATGAAATTGATAAAAATGAGGCGAGCATCCAAAAAGAATTGGAACGGCAGTTGTTGCATAAACGGCTGCGCACCGACGAATTAACCGGTGTATTCAGCCGCCAAGCACTGCATGATGCCTTTCGGGATATTGATGCTAGCCCATCTGAAAGCACTATTCTAGCCATTGTAGATTTAGACAAGTTCAAAGGTATAAATGATTGTTTGGGGCACCACACCGGAGACTCTTACTTGGTGGCTTTTGCAAATATTCTGAAAGAAAACAGCGCTCAGGCGGACGTATACCGTTACGGAGGCGATGAGTTTTGTTTATTGTTTCATAATGTCAACATGAATGCAGCGATAGAAACCTGTCAGCAGCTGCAACAGAAGCTACGCACATTAACCTTTAACGAATGTCCAACTAAAAAGCTAACTGCCAGTTTTGGTCTGGCCGCATATAGCGATAGCATAACTGCTACTCGGCTTTTTATCAACGCCGACCAAGCTATGTATCAGGCAAAAAAAGCAGAAGAGGGCATCTGCATCTTTACCTCCCCCAGCGGACATGGCACACAGGATGTGTAAAGGGATTTTGACAGCTGAAAAGGAAAACGTCTCCCCTGTACTTCGATTTAATTTTTTAGTGATATTGCGTCTGTTCTGACAGGCTTTTTGCCTATTATCTATCAAATGAATTTTAAAAGCGGGTTGCTAGATGTCAACCCGCCTATTTTTTACAATAATAGCGTGCCGCAATAATGCTTGATTCAGTTCTTGCAACTAATTTTGTTAGGATTTCGATTTTGGGGCTATAAGCATCGCCTCGCCCAGTCGACTTATTGCTCTGGTGCGACCAAGTTGTTTGGCCTTATAGAGCAGTTTGTCGGCCTGCCCCACCAACGCCTTATAAGATGTCGGAGGTGTACTACTGTCTACTGTGATAATTCCAACGCTAAAGGTCACAGGGAGTCGGACCGTTTTAACATAATAGCTGGCCAACTCACTTTGAATTTTTTTAAGAACTTCCAAGGACTGACGTTCGTCGGCACCATTGAAAACAATAATAAATTCTTCGCCGCCATAGCGTCCCAGAATGTCCCCTTTGTGAAGATGCCGATGAACGATATCTGAAAACTTTTCTAAAACATGGTCACCAAATAAATGCCCATTCTTATCGTTGAGTTGCTTGAAATTATCAAAATCAAGCATACACAAGCTGTATTTTTTAACTGCTGTACCAATCCTTATACGCCTTTTAATCGCTTTAATTAGTCCATATTTATTGAGTGCACCAGTCGTGTTATCTAAAAGCAAAAGATCTTTTAAATGTCTTTCGCGTTGCTGCATATGTGTAATGTCACAAAAAGAAAGTTGAAGAAAATTTTCATTATTATAAGTAAAAACACAACCGCTGACTTGGAACCACTTATGACAAGTATGCTGGTTACGATAAAAAGAATAGGCGATGGCACTATCATCTGTGACAGTGCCTCTGATAATCAGTCTGGCAGCATGTACCAAGTTGCAGCTTTTGTCGATATCCTTAACACATCTTGGACAGCCTCCTGCATAACTGGTACAATGGAAGGCCTGACCAAAAGTTTTTCCGATAACATCCACCTCTTTAGACCCGAAAAGTTCTAGTATCCTCCGGTTGGCGAAAACAATTCGATATTGCGCATCCAAAATAATCTGTCCTATTCGACCGTTTTGAAATAGATTATAAAACAGGGGGCTATTTTCAGAAAATTTAATGTTTTGTTCCATTATAGCTCCATCGGCACTTGGCATTATAAAATTACATAGCACACTGCTTAAACTATGTTTCGCAGTGTGCTGTGCGGTTTTAGCTAAAATCGCAGCGTTTGTTAAGGTTCCACTGTTTTAGGTGCGTAGCATCGGCCAGGCTGATATGGCTGGACAGAAATTTTAAAACCAGTCCGGGCTGGAACTGAGTGCCAGCACAACGCATAAGTTCCTGACAGGCAAATTCATGCGTATGCGCAACACCATAGCTTCGGTTACTTGTCATGGCATCATAGGCATCGCAAATGGCAGTAATGCGTGCGACCATTGGAATTTGTTCATAAGCCTTTTTATAGGGATATCCAGCGCCGTTCCACCATTCGTGGTGATAAAGTGCGCAGTCACGCATTAGAGCAAGTTCCTGAGCAAAGGGACCTGTGCAAATTATATCTGCTACCCGACCAAAAATATTCATGGATAGTTCCGGGTGATGGCACATGATATCCCGTTCATGGCTGCTTAGTCTGCCAGACTTGGTCAAAATTTCTTTAGGCACCCACGCCTTTCCAATATCATGGTAGGATGCCGCTAGGCCAAAAAACTGGTGATCTTCAAAAGAATCCTTTAGAAATCCTATATCAATAAGCCACTGTGTAAACAGCCCCACTAAATGACCGACGCGTCTCATGTGTCGAATCTCTTCGTCCGGAAGCGATTCAAAAACTTGCAAAACCGGTTTAAACGTGGTTTCAAGCACAAAATTCATACCGTACTCCATTCCAAATGGTTCGGCCGGCTATCAGAAATATTTTACATCACTAACAGTTTTTTCGGGCCTAACACCAATGTTATCCGTAAGTTTAAACTTAGCGATCAGTGTCTGCAGGGTGATGGCCTGTGCAGATAGCTCTTCGCTTGAGGCAGCGCTTTCTTCGGATGTGGCCGAGTTGGTTTGGATAACGCTGGATATTTGATTGATGCCCACATTGATTTGCTCAATAGACTTGGCCTGCCGCTCCGAGGCTGTCGCAATTTGCTGCACCGATTGAGCAGCCAATTCAGCCTTATGCGCAATCTGTTGCATTGAGTTTTGGGTTTCTGTCATCATCTGGTCGCCATTTTTAATAGCTTCCAGTGTCGTTTGAATAAGAACTGTGGTATTCTTGGCTGCTTCGGCACTCTTGCTAGCCAGGTTACGCACCTCGTCAGCAACCACTGCAAAGCCTTTGCCGGCTTCACCGGCGCGGGCTGCCTCAACCGCCGCGTTTAAAGAGAGAATGTTGGTTTGAAATGCAATGTCATCAATGGTTTTAATAATTTTTTGAATTTCGCCCGAAGTTTTTTCAATATTATCCATTGCTTGGACCAGTTTTTGCATTTGCCGGTCTCCCTGCTCTATCTTTGCAGTGGTTTCAGCCATGTTTATGCTGGCCTGCTGCGCATTTTCGGCGTTGTGATTAACGCCAAGTGATACCTCGGCGATTGATGCAGCCAGCTCTTCTGAGGAGCTTGCCTGCTCCGTAGCCCCTTGTGAAAGAGCCTGAGCACCGGCTGACATCTGTTCAGCACCAGCCGCCACCTGCTCGGAAGCCTGACTGATCTGAGCCAGTACATCATTTAATGCTGTGATGATATACTGCATGGACTGCTTGATCGGTGAAAAATCATTTTGATATTCTTTCTCTACCGTAACGGTCATATCGCCGTCGGCCATTCGGCCCAGAACATGGTCAATATCCGTTATGTAATCGTTCAGATTGGCAATCAGCGTTCGGACGCTATTAGCCAGCGAGCCCATTTCATCCTTGGAGGTATACTGAACTTGAACATCCAGCTTTCCCTCCGCCATCATTCTCGCCGCTGATTCAATTTCTATAAGTGGTTTTGTGATGCTGCGGATAATATAAGCGCAAAACCCTATTGCGACCAGCATGGTAGCTACAAAATAGGCTATCACAATTGTGGTTGCCATAACCTGAGCCGATATCGCATTGCTATAATACTGGTTGCCGACCTCGTTGGTAATCTCGTTAATAGCTTCACTTAAATTGAGTACCTCTTGAGCAAGCGGCGCATACTGCGTGCTATATACGCGATAAGCGCTATCGGCATTATTTCGGTCAATATAATTAAAAATCTCCTGTCGGACCGTTGCTAATTCCTGCTGTTTAAGCAAAATAGCATCAGCTAAGTCTATATTTTCCTGTACTGTCAGATTCTCTTTTAAAAAAGTTAAATTAGCGGAAAAATCTGCGGCGGCTTTTGACATCTCATCCTGTTGTTTTTGCCTTTCATTCACATCGGTTTCATTAATAAGTTTTAGAATATCTTTTTCAACAATTTGTAATGCCCTGCGCAAATCCACAGAAGCGTAGATGGCTTTATGTGGGCCGTTGTAAAATCCTTGAAAAGAAGTCGACACCGTACGCATGCCTAAAAGAAGCGCAATTGCTAACGCCCCGGCGTAAAGCAGCAACAAAGTGCCAAATGTTAAGGACAGCTTTTTACCAATCGACAGGTTTTTCATATACTTTCCTCCAAAATTATGTCATGTACAGTCAACGTACTTTGTTGAATCTTTGCTCTAACTACCGCGCTTTTGCTAAAGTCGTTAATCTGTCTTTGTCCTGTTAGCAGATCTTTTTCTTTGGACTTGAATAAAGCATTATTTATCAGTTAAACTAAACCGTCGCATAATTATCCATTCGCGGTTTATTCTAAACCGCGGCAGGACTATTCTTTTCCAAGGTTTTAAAGCTTTTTTATGCTGTTATGACGGGGTTTAAGACGGCGAATGCATTATCCGAAGCGTGCATGATATACATATTATTCATTCGATCCATAGCGTTCTTTTTTTGCTCAAAAAGCGAATGTGCATAGATATTAAGTGTCGTAGAGACATTTGCATGGCCCAATATCTCGCTTAGCGTCTTAATATCGACCCCAAGTTCCAGCGCACGGGTTGCAAAAGTGTGCCGTATAGCATGAAATTTTCGACTTTTGACCCCAGAGATTTCTTGAATGCGTTTAAAAAGCTTTTGGAAGGTCCGTGGTTCCATTGGTACCAGAGTGCTTGTGAGAATATAAAAATTTTCATTACTATCTTGTTTTTTAAATTGTTTAGATATATCAATCATAAACGCAGGAACTGGAATCTTTCTGATGGACTTCCGACTTTTGGGGTTTCCAACCGTCAGTCTGGTCTTGTTTTCCTCATCCTCGAAATTTTTAATACGAGAGACCGTTCTTTCCACTAACATCGTACCCGCATCAAAATCGATATCTCCCCATCTTAGGGCGCATACCTCTCCAAGACGCAAGCCGGTATAAAAACAAAGTAAAATGCCAAGTGCAGCCCAGCTTTGATCACTGATAATTGCTTTTTCGATCAGGCGTTGTTCCCTTATTGAAAACACCTGAACATTAGCCTCAGCCTTTCTAGGCAGCTTCACGGCGTTTATAATGCTCTCACACTCCTGCGTATCTTTCATAATTTCTTTAACCGCTGTTTTAAAAATAGAAAGTAACTTACGCTTATAAGATTCGGATAAATCTGCATTGCCTCCAATGTGACAAACAAATTCTGCGGCCTTTTTAGCTGTCAGCTTTTCATTACCTGACTCTTCAAAAAATGGAATAACATATTTTACAAGGCATCGATAGTAGCTATCATAGGTTGTGGGTTTTATCTTATTGATAAGCTCACCATTAAGCCAGTTTTCAAATAATGTGGCTGCATTTAGTGCCATTTGGGATTCCGACGTTGTTTTAAAAGCAATTTGTTTTTGTAAAATCTGTTTTTTTGTTTTAACTTCTTTATAGGTTTTTGCATAGGTGTATCGGTATTTTCCATCAGGCGCCAAAACACGTCCTTCCCATCGACCATCCTTACGCTTGTAAATGTTTTCGCCTCTTCTTGGCATATTTAAAACTCCTTTCGTTATGACCATCTTACTGACGGCTAATGAATAAAAATAACGTTGTTTTTAAGGGCTTATAAAAGTTTTTAAAAAAGAGATCTAAAGATATTTAGTGACTTTTATCCTATTGACGAGTCTAAAAAAGACGAATATAATAATATGCATTGGATTATTGTCGATTTGGTAGCTGTGCTTTAGAATAGCCGGGCTTATTTAATGCCCTATTGACTAGCAGAAAAATGTCGAATATAATCATATTGATTGTTTTCATATAATAATTAGCCGCGGTTTAGAATAAACCGCGGCTTTTTTCGTAAAGTTAATAGGCCATGCAATTTTAACACGCTGTTTGGCCCTCGATTAAAATTCAACATATTTCAGCGTCTTCCTCCATCAATATTCTGAATATATAAATAATGGTCGAAGGTCTTTGGGGACTACTGTCAACGGCATACCCTCTGTGATTAAGTCGTTAATAGTTGACAGATTCCACACCCCAACTTCAAAGGCCAGCCTCACTATCATTTCAATACATGATTGTAACATTTCACATATAAATTTGGAACAATTAGATTATTTTAAAAAACCCTGACAAGGCTGAGCGGCGGATTAACCTCTCAGTTAACCCGCCGCTTTTGGGGTTTATAGAGTACAAGACTCTTCTATAAACAAATAGCGAAATCTATACCATCAGCAACGAACGTCGAGAATTAAATACGCTCGTTTGCGCAGCGTTTTACTTTAGCAGCTGATGAGTTTGATAAAAATCCTTCCACGGGTCGGTGCCGTTGATCCGTTTGAGTGCTTCTACCATATTAACACCATCTGGTGCAACCGTATCAAGCTCATCCCATGTAATGGGCATGGACACTCGCGCCCCTTTTCTTGCTCTTATGGAATAGGGTGCAATACTTGTGGCACCTCTGCCGTTTCGAATCCAGTCAATAAATATCTTGTTTGTTCTTTTCACCTTTCTGACGTTACTGGTATATCGATCGGGCCATTTCTGTTCCATTACTTCAGCAACACGCCTGGCAAAATCATGAAATGCTTCCCATGAAACAGAAGGCATTAAAGGTACAACCACATGGTATCCTTTTCCACCGCTGGTCTTGAGATAGGAGTTGAGAGAAAGTTCAACAAGGATACTCTTCATGTCCTGAACGCCACGGCGCACCGTTTCGAGGTCCATTCCCTCATCCGGATCCAAATCAAAAACCATCATATCCGGCTTTTCAAGCGTGCTTATACGGCTTCCCCATGTGTGAAATTCCAATGTCCCCATCTGCGCTTCAGTTATAAGGCCGGCCGCGTTTTCGATATAAAAGTAATCTTCCGTTTCGCCGTTGCTGTTGGTTATTGGTACTGTCACGATTTCCTGACTGCCCGGACTGGGATGCTTCTTGTAGAAACAAGAGTGGGACACCCCCTTCGGGCAGCGCACGATACTCAAAATCCTGTGGCGCACATAGGGCAACATGCACTCGGCCACCTGCGCATAATACCGAATCACATCTTCCTTTGTGATAACCGGATTGTCAAATATCACCTTGTCGGGGCTTGTAATTTTTATTCCCTCGATGATGATATTTTTACTATTTGACTCCATTGGTTTCTCCAGTTCTTTTGCTGATAGATCAGGTTCTTCCTCGTCCACCGCTTTTTCCCTTTTTATATCCTGAGGCGCCTTATCCGTCCGCAGACCTTTATAACTTGCTTGCCTTAACAAATCGTCTTGGGTCCATTCGGCAAATTTTATTTCAGCAACCAGTCTGGGTTTAAGCCAGGCGATGGTTTCATTTGCTCTGGGCTTGGGTGCAAGCTTAAAAGGGGGCTCCGACCTCTTTAAGTCTTTAAATTTTGTCTCCAGTTCTTCTACGTTCGCCTTGCTCAGGCCAGTGCCGGCGCGTCCGACATAGATAAAATCCTCGCCCTCATAGACGCCAAGAAGAAGCGAACTGATCCCCCGCGTTTTCTTTTGAGACAGCGTATATCCACCTATTACAAGCTCCTGTCTTTTATCACATTTTAGCTTGATCCAGTCGCCATTTCTTGTTCCACTGTAAACTGAATCGGCTTTTTTTCCG
Source organism: Oscillospiraceae bacterium MB24-C1 (assembly GCA_030913685.1). NCBI lineage: Bacteria > Bacillati > Bacillota > Clostridia > Eubacteriales > Oscillospiraceae > Oscillospiraceae bacterium MB24-C1. Next base: position 1,442,658 of record CP133187.1, read on the forward strand.
ATGATTCCTTCCATTCCCATCTCACAGGCAGAGGTAAAACTCTCTTTACCGTTCCCCTGTAAATGCCGGCTGTAATAAAGGTTTTTGGGGGCATCCTTCATAATGGTTTTAAGCGTTTCTTTCCTTTGGATTAGGCGTTGCCCCCGAAGGTCTACACCATCCAACGCAAGAAGGTCAAATACGATATAAGTGGGCATTTTATCCTTGGGACTTCTCAAATAGTTTTGCAGGGCCTGAAAATCCGTCTTACCAGACGCGTCGGTGACAACCATTTCCCCATCCAAGACCATTGGCCTTCCGGCGGCCCAATCGATGAGTGAAACGGCAACGTTTTCAAACCGGTTTGTATAATCATGGCCGCCACGCGTTTGCAAACGGGCGCCGTTGCCTTCTACAAACGCCATGATTCGGTAGCCGTCATATTTAAGTTCATAGAGCCAATCCTCCCCCGCCGGGACTTCACTGGCCAATTTGGCAAGCTGTACATCCGCATTGTTAAAAGGATTCCTCATCAATTTTTCGTTCTCATTATTTTCTATTTCCACCATCGTACGCCCGCTGCGAATACTAGTAGCAAACTCGCAAACCCTGTCGTCGGTGTTAGCGTATTCGTCTTTTTCTTTTAGCAAAAGCCAATTATCCTTCGTTTCGCCCTCCTTCGCTTTCATACGCACCAAAGCCCATTTGCCTTTGAGCCGTCTTCCTTTTAGGGAGAACTTAAGAGACCCCTGGCGGAGCCCTTCATCCACATTCGCCTGGGGTTGCCAGCTGCCTTCGTCCCAGATCATCACGACGCCGCCACCATACTCCCCTTTAGGAATTGTCCCCTCAAAGTTCCTGTATTCCAGGGGATGGTCCTCCACCTGTACGGCGAGTCTCTTATCACGGGTGTTATAGGAAGGCCCCTTAGGTACCGCCCAGCTTAGAAGCACCCCTCCCCATTCAAGGCGTAAATCGTAATGATCCCTACGAGCCATATGGTGTTGGACGACAAACCTCAGGCCTTCAGCAGTATTTTCCATTGCACCTTCCGGTTCCAATGTTTTTTCAAAATCTCTCTTTTGATTATACGCGTTTAGTTTTGCAGTCATAAGCTTTTACGTGTTGCGACGCACATAATCACAAAACAAGTATGCAACAGCATCCTGCTTTTTCTCGTTTTGTGTGACACTCACGCCGGTTCCTTATCTTTATTAGCTTTTTCAACGCTAGCTTTAAGCGCCTCCATGAGATCGATAATTTTGTTTGGATTCTCTGCCTCTGCTGCGACAACCTCTTTACCCGAAATTTTAGTTTCGATCAGTGCGCGCAGCTTCTCCTGATATTCGTCTTTATACTTGGCGGGGTCGAAGGGCGTGTCCATCGAATTAATCAGCAACTTGGCCATGCCCAGCTCCTGTTCAGAGACTTCGGGCTTGGAGTACGGCTTTTGAAGCGCCTTTATTTCGTCGGCGTAAAACATTGTGGAAATAAGGATACCGTCCTCGCGCGGAATAATCGCCATCAACGTATCCTTTGTCCCCATGACTGCCTTGCCTATGGCAATCTTCTGCTCAGCCATCAGCGCAGAGCGCAGCAGCTCGAAAGCCTTTTCGCCCCCCGCCTCGGGTGAGGCCTGATAGGTTTTTTCGTAGTAGACGGGGGAAATTTGATTAAGTTGAGCGAAATGCAGTATTTGAATGGTTTTTTCCTTTTCTGTCTTGATCTTTTCGATCTCATCGTCTGTAACAACGACATACTTGTCCTTGTCATACTCATAGCCCTTCACAATATCCCCTGACGCAATTTCCTTACCGCAGTGTGCGCAGGTTTTCTTGTATCGGATGCGACTGTTATCTTCCTTGTGCAATTGGTTGAAATGGATGTCGTTATCCTGCGTAGCTGTATACATCGCGATCGGAATCGCGACCATGCCAAATGTTATAACCGATTTACGCGATACCATAATAAAAACACCTCCAATATTAGTGTTGCCGATTGCGTTATAAGTATCCGACATAAGACGCTGAGTTTTCCAACTGAGCATTAAAACAAGTGACGTTTCTTAATATATTCAAATGAAAAGCCTCCTGTTGCAGGCTAATACCCTAACAGGAGGCTTTTTTGAGGACAATGACGCTAAGACAATGCACCATAATTTAAATAGACGTTAGCCCCATATTGCATTGGCGTCGGTCGCGCTTCTGCTCAAACGAGAAAAATCTGTCTTAATAAAAGAAATGGTCGACAACAGCAGAAACACCAAGCCAATTGTGATGATGATTACAAAGGTCATGAGCGGCGTCACCATAAAGCCATTGATATCAACAACCAACCCTTCCTTAGCAAGTTCAGCGATGGGCAGATTGGTTTTTTCCAAGACAATCATTCTAAAAAATGCAGTGGCGTAAGTCATGGGATTCAAATAGGCGACATATCTGAGCGTGCCGGGCAGCATCGATAAAGGGATGTAGGCACCGGAGAGAAAGGTCAGCGGCATCGTTACCGCTGTCTTGACTATCTGGAAGGTTTGTCCGTTACGAACCTTTGTTGCCATAAAAAGACCCACACCTGAAAAAACAACCCCTATACAGATCATCGACAATAGAACAAAAAGCGGCGTGGTCCAGACCGTAAATTTAATGCCAATGAAGAGGCCAATTGCCAATATCATCACCCCTTGCAGCGTAGCAACCGTGGCGGCAGATAATAATTGGCCCATTGCAACCGAGATTCTTTTTGCTGGCGAAACCAAAACCTCTTTCATAAATCCGCTGACCATATCATCAACGGTGGTGGAGGCTAGGTTAAGTGCACTCTCAAACACCGTGGTTATAATAACACCGGACAGCATATAGGCAATCGGATTTTCGACAAAATCACTTTTAAATATTGCACCAAATACATAAACAAAGAAAAAGGGGAATATCAACGAAAAAACCAGGCCGGTCCTGTTTCTGACAAACGCTTTCAGGCCCCTTTTCCACAATGCAAAAACGGTATTCATCCTAGGCTTCCTCCCTAATCCGTCTGCCGGTAATCTCTAAGAACACATCATTAAATGTTCCTTTTTTTATTTCAATATTCGTAATATGCTCCTTGTGCGCACTAATCACCGTCAAAAGGCGCTCCAATTGTTCGGCTTCCACCCTGTAATAGCTGTCTTTTTTGAGGTAGTTTAAGTCATATTGCGCCAGCAGAGCTTCAAGTTCCGCTTCATTATTGGTATTGATATAGGCTTTATCTCTTGTGTATCTCTTTTTTAAGGCGTAGGGGGTGTCATGCGCTACAATAACACCGCCGTCAATGATGGCGATTTTATTGCAGATTTCGGCTTCCTCCATATAATGGGTCGTCAAGAAAATAGTGATGTTTCTTTCTTTTTGAAGTTTGATAATATACTCCCAGATGTGGGCTCTTGTCTGGGGGTCAAGCCCGGTTGTCGGCTCGTCAAGAAATAAAACCTTGGGGTAATGTATTAATCCGCGGGCAATTTCTACTCGCCGCTTCATGCCGCCCGACAGCGCGCCGACCAGCTTTTTTCTTTCCGCGAGCAGATCCACCAGCTTTAGGACAAATTGTATGCGCTCTTCCACTTCCCTTTTGGGGATATTATAAAAAACGCAATGCATTTTTAGGTTTTCTTCAATGCTCATTTTTGCATCCAATGTTGAATCTTGAAACACGACCCCAATCGCAGACCGAACTTCGCTTTTTTGTTCGGTAACATCTTTGCCGTCAATAAAAAGCGACCCCGACGTTTTTTCAAATATTGTGCAAAGCGTATTAATGGTAGTGCTTTTTCCGGCACCGTTAGGCCCTAAAAAAGCGAAAACAGTGCCTTCTTCCACACTAAATGAAATATCGTTGACAGCAATAAAGTCGCCGTATTTCTTAGTGAAGTTTTTCACCTCAATAATCGGATTCAAATATAGTCCCCCTTTTTATCTCGTTCCTTATATTTAACATGGGTCGATGTCTTGTGTTGTCAATTATGGGTTTGAAAAATGCTTTTATCGCTCTTTTTCCACTCCTTAAAAAAGAAATCGCAAATTCATAATTCTCATCATATTTCAATCTATTATAATGCAAATTTGTTTTATTTTATCAGAATATAATTTATTTGTAAATTTCTACACAAGTAACAAAATAAGTTCGACTTTATAAAGTGCAACGAAATCATTATTTTAATTCACATTATATTTATATAAAATGCTTGCATTTGATGGAAAGACCATGCTAACATAGGTAATAAGCTATTATAAGAATTACCTAAATTTTGGGCATTCATCATGTTCTAAAGTTTCTAATAGACAAGCCAAGGTAAATATCTTTAGGCTTGCTAAATAAAATATCAGACGAAGGAGATTGAATTGAAATGAAATTCTTTAAGTGTGAACATTGTGGCAACATTATTACCTACGTAAAGAACTCGGGCGTCCCGGTTGTTTGCTGCGGAGAAAAGATGAAAGAAATTGTTCCCGGTGTCGTTGACGCATCAAAAGAGAAGCACGTTCCTATGGTCAAAGTTGAGGGCAACAAGGTTGTTGTCAGCGTTGGCTCTGTTGAACACCCCATGATTGAAGCGCACTATATTGAGTGGATCAGCCTTCTGACAAAGCAGGGCAAGCAGATGAAGCACCTGAATCCCGGCGAAAAGCCCGAAGCATGTTTTACTCTTTGTGAAGGCGATGCGGTTGAAGAAGTTTATGCCTACTGCAATCTTCACGGCTTGTGGAAAGCCTAAGAAAATATAAATCGGCTTACTAAACACTCTAGTAAAAAAGGGATTCTCACACAAGTGAGAATCCCTTTTTTACTGTAATAGGCTACAATGACAAAACCGGCGAGGGCAAAGCGCGCAGCTTGATCCTCTCCGGTTTTTGTAAATGCATCTAATCCAAATGTATGTTTTTTGTTTAGGTAATTTGTTTATTACTCGTCAGTTGCTTCTTACACCAATTACATTCACTTTACGCATCATATTTTTCATCGAGTTCGAGAAAACCAGCTTTCAATAATTTCTAATGTAATCCGGTATGCAAAAGGTAAAATTTCGGTTATAATCTAAAAAAAGGTGGGAATAACAACGACTATGCTTCTTGAAAATGTCGAGAATCAACCGAAGTCATGAAGATTTTCGTCAGGTGATCTACTGGACACCGGCGCCGTCCCACACAAGCTCTCTGAAAAAGCCCACGTTTATTTGCCTCTCTCACGAAATATACAATATTGGCATCGCGCCCAGCCTCTGAGACAGTTTTTCTCTCAAAAAGCGCTCAGCTGTTTCACGCACATCAGTACGGTAGCAGTATTTGCCCCGCCCGCGCCCGGTCATCAGCGCCCGGTCTAGAAGCGGCACAGCATTGGGGAAAGCTTCTGTGTTGATAGCGTTTTGCACAAAGCTGTAGGTCATTAGAATAACCTCGATAAACCCGGTGCGCTGTATCTCTTCGCACAAACCATCGGCCAGTTGTTCTATCAGTTCACCATAGAGCTGCTGCCAGTCGTCAAGCAGAATCACCGGTGCAATGAGCAATCCGACCGGATATCCAGCCTTGGCCATGGCGTTGACAGCTGAAATGCGTTGACTTAAAGACGCGGTACCCAATTCAACCCGACTTATCACCGACTGTGGGTTCACACTCATGCGAAATATCGTTTTGCCCCCATGATCAAGGCTAAGCAGCGGCTCTATAAAATCGAATTTGGTCGGAAATGTAAGATGTCCACGACCTTCACGCGCAAAACGCGAAATAGTCCAGGTCAAGTTTCCAGTAACGGTATTTTCTAGTAGAAGATCACTGTTGCTGCCAATCTCAAAGGTTTGTGGCACAGGAGCTGATGCATCTTTTTTCAACAGCCTGTCCATCATCTGCTCGCGGTTGACAAACAGCCGCAGATAGGCACATTTGTTATAATTGCAGACCAGATAGCAATATAAACACATCGCTCGGCATCCGGAAGAGGTATATGGCACTAGCCAATCAGACACCTTATGATTCGGTACGTAGGCATGTGTTTTGCGTACCCCAATAATTAAGTGCTTTTTAAGCGCCGCAAACTGCCGGTTCTCAGCACCGCTCATTTCCGGAATGCGGTTGTGACTTTGAATTGGTGTCCAGGGTAGCTGCTTATATTTTTCTTTCAGCTTTTGCCCCAACTCATAATCTAGTACAGCAGGCTCGTAATAGACGGCGTCAAAGTGCATATCCAATTTGCATTATTCCTTTCCTTCTAATTACAGGCATTAAGCGCGGTTTTTTGTAACGCGCCATAAGTATCAAAGATTATCATCAGGCTGCCTTTAACACCTAAGAAAAGCCAGCATGCTGATATGTTATGTAAAAGAGGCCATAAATAAACAACTTTAGAAGAATTTAAAGCAATGTTTCATTGGTCGTTTAACCCCTAACAGGAACCGTTGTTGCATGCTAATCACCATTGCATGAGTAAGAATTCCAATTTTATCTCCAATGATCAACAATCAATTAGCTTAGAAAGATAAATGCATAATATAAAAGTCTATTATTCGTATTGTATTATAGTTTCTATAACAGAAAGGATGATCAACTATGTTTGAATGCTATTCTCAAAAGTTAGTGAATTCGTTACCTTACGCATACGCGTGCTGCAGAACTATTTTTGACAGATATGGCAGCATTGTTGATAGCACTTTTCTTGAAATAAACCCTGCGTTTGAAGCAGTTTTTAATGTAAAAAGCGATGCATTGACGAATAAAAGTGTAATTGATTTTTTTGCCGATTTCGATTTGAATACTTCCACCCTCTTTCAAAAGCTGGCCAATATCGAGCATTTTGAACTGGAAGAAGTCTATAATAAACGCAAGCGCGAATGGTTTAAGTTAAATTTTTTCGCGTTAGATCGTGAAACCTTTGCGCTACAGCTTCAAAATATCACCAATGTTAACATCGATTTGGATTTTTTGTTTAACAGTGCACAAGACTGCATGTTTATGGCGGAATATATAAACGGCAATTTCTATTACATATATTTAAACGCCGCCCATGAAAAAATAACAGGCTTTCAGAATTATATGATTGCTGGGAAGACACCTGTGGAAGTCTGGGGAAAGGAAACTGGAGAAAGACTTGCCGCTTTTTATTATCAGGCCATCACACAAAACGAAAATCAGCTATATGAAGAAGTTTTGAGCATTGGTACAAAAACACACCACTTTTTAACCAGTTTATCCCTGGCTATTAAGGCTGGTCATCAATACATTATTGTTTCCCGAAAAGATATCACCACCTATAAAGAGCTTGAAGAAAATCATCTTGTGCTTATGCAGCGATTGCAATCTATGTTTAATCACCATGTAGCCAATATGCTTATTATCGATCCCACCACCGGAACAATTTTAGATGCCAACCCTTCCGCTTGTGAATTCTATGGTTATCAAAAATCTGAATTGTTAAGCATGAACATACAGGATATCAACATGCTTCCAGCGAGCGAAGTTGCTAAAAAACGAAGATCTGCATTTGAACGGCAGCAAGAATATTTTATATTTCCACACAGGCTGAGTAGTGGCGAAATCAGGCTTGTTGAAGCTTATTCCTGCCCCATTGGCCTCAAGGAGACCCCACAGCTTTTTTCAATTATTTTTGATGTCACAGACCGAGAAACTTATAAAAGCAATCTTTTTTTTGAAAAAGAATTGTTAAACACAACATTAAAATCTATCGGTGACGGCGTGGTTACAACCGATTTAGCGGGCAAAATCACTTCATTAAATAGTATCGCAGAGAAGATTGTAGGCTGGGGCCAAGATGAAGCAATCGGCATGGACTTTTCGACTATTTTTGTGCTAAAAAATGAAGAAACCGAAGAGCCCGTTGAAAGCCCCGTCGAGAAAGTCTTAAAAACCGGTAAAATAATTGGACTTGCAAATCATACTATTATTGTAAATAGGTTCGGCGAAAGAATTTCGATAGCCGACAGTGCAGCACCAATTAAAAATGAATCGGGACAAATTTTTGGAGTAGTCATGGTTTTTAGGGATATTCGTTCAGAAAAGAAACATCAAGATGAGATTCTCTATCTTAGTTACCATGATGCACTTACTGGTCTGTATAACCGTCGCTTTGTTGAAACAGAGCTCAATAAGCTAAATCTGGACAAGCGCGTCCCTGTTTCCGTCATTATGGGTGATGTGAACGGATTGAAAATTACGAATGACGTTTTTGGTCACGCTATAGGTGACGAACTTCTCAAAAACGTATCCGCCGTATTTAACGAAACCTGTACGCCGAATGATATCGTCGCACGTTGGGGCGGAGATGAATTTCTACTGATTTTACCGAATAGGACGATTGTTTATGCTGAAGAAACAACCGAACAATTAAGAGAGAATTTTAAGAAGAGAAAAGTTGGCACGTTACAGTTAAGCGTATCTCTGGGCTGTGCTGAGCGAAGCAACCCGGGACAGGAAATGGAGGATGTCATTCGACAGGCCGAAGAATGGATGTACCATCAAAAGTTGTTGGACGGAAAAAGCTACCGAAACGCGATTGTGAACACACTGCTTGCAACGCTTTATGAAAAAAGCATGGAAACAGAGGAGCACACAAAACGGCTTTTCAAATATTGTGAAGCGATCGGGAAAGAATTGAAGCTTTCTGATAAGACAATGAACGAGCTATCACTTCTATCGGTATTGCACGATATTGGGAAAGTCGGTATCCACCAAAGCATCCTTAAAAAACCAGGCCCTCTTTTACCAGATGAGTGGATCGAAATGAAAAAGCATTGCGAAATCGGTTATCGCATCACGCAAAATACACCGGAGCTTTCGCTTGTCTCAGAATATATCTTGTACCATCATGAACGTTGGGACGGCAATGGATACCCAAAAGGGTTAAGGGGTGAAGAAATCCCCATATGCTGTCGCATTCTCGCTGTGGCAGATGCTTTTGATGCAATGACAAACGACAGAATTTATCGAAAAGCTCTTAATTTAAATGATGCGATAAAAGAACTTAAGAATAACGCCGGAACCCAATTTGCACCATATATTGTAGACCATTTTATTGAGGTTCTGAAAAAAGAGCATGGTAAACAAATGGGTAGCTGTACCTGATTTATTTGATTACTACATTGTCCAACACCCTTCAACACAACCTCAATTGCCCATGGTAAGTTATATATTAATTAAGTTAAGCCGTCACCATCGTGGCGGCTTTTTTTATCTAAAAAATTCAAATAGCAATATTTTTGTTATATATGAGATAATCCCTCTTGACTCTGACACGGTGTCAAGGGTTACGGTCGGTTTTGAGGGGGTATATTAAGATGGATTTTTCGTTTTATTCAAAACAAAGTACTATTACTAATCCCTACAAATTTCAAAGTAGGTACGAAGCTTTACCGACGTCTCCAGAAGAACTGCTGCAAATGGTACAGGGGCTTGTCATTCATGGCGCACAGGGCAAGCTTTATGGTATATCATTTAGCAAACGCCAGTTAGAAGAAGAGCTTTTGCGTACCGTGCCGCAAATGCTAGAAAAATTATTTCAAATTGACCAGAGTCTATTGAATTCAATAAGACCACCAAAGTTACGTTTAATTGGAATGTGTAGGGACTATGCATTGCTTTTGGTGTCCTTTTTGCGTTACAAGGGCATCCCCGCCCGTCTTCGGGTAGGTTTTGCCAATTACTTTCAGAGCGACATCTTGTATGAAGATCACTGGCTTATCGAGTATTATAACGCCGATGCAAAACGGTGGATACGGATGGATGCACAGCTGGATGATGTTCAGCGGGTACATTATGGTATTACATTTAACACTGAGGATATGCCATCGGATGCAGGGTATCTATTGGGCGGGCAGGCTTGGATACTGTGCAGGTCGGGCGCTCAGCATCCGGAGGATTTCGGTTACAACAAAAATTGGAAAGGATGGATTTCGGTCAAAGGAAATCTGCTCCATGATTTTAACAGTTTGCTGGGTCTGGAACTTCTTCCGTGGGATTTGTGGACAGAGCTCAGCACGAAAAAATATAGCGATTTAAACAGATATGAAAAAGACCTGCTGGATGAAATGGCAGAGCTTACCGTGGATCCGAATGTTTCAGAAAAAGAGCTTTTGAGTTTGCAAGACCGTTTGCCATCAGAATATATGCAAGCAATTAAATCAAAGCTAAGACTTCTGGGTGTGCTAGCGCAATCCGAAGTAGTCGATCCGGATATGCTAGAGGCAAAATTTTTTGTAAAGCCAGTCGTAAATAACTACAGTATTACCACACCTCAAAAAAAATACGATGATTTACTGCTGTTAAAAGGATGCCGACAGAACAATTTAAAAAATATTGATGTTGCTATTCCTAAAAACAAGCTCACGGTCATTACGGGTGTGAGCGGAAGCGGTAAGTCTTCTTTGGCGTTTGATACCATCTATGCGGAGGGGAAACGCCGATATCTCGATAATATGTCAAATGCAGCTAAAATGCAGGAGCTAATTGAAAAACCGGATTTTGATACCATACAAGGACTGACTCCAACCATTGCAATTGAGCAGAAAAAAGGAAACCAAAATCCCCGCTCCACTGTGGGAACCCTAACCGGCATTTTGGATTTTCTTCGAATGCTTTATGTTTCAATTGGCACGCCCTACTGTCCGTATTGCGGTGTTCCTGTCAAAAAAGGCAGTAAGAATAAAAATCGCTGCCCTGTATGCGGCAGTCTGTTCCAAATGCCGACGGTTGGGGGATTCAATGCAAACACGCATATGGGCGCATGCCACACCTGCAACGGACTTGGTTTTTTATATGAGGTAGATCCTGACTCTATTGTGGTAAACGACAATCTTTCGGTGTTAGATGGTGCCTCTTCCTACTTTGGGAAACTGCGGGGAAGAAAACCGACCGGAAACTGGATGGTCGGTGAATTATTTTGTATAGCGAACGATATGGATATTGATTTAGATAAGCCTTGGAAAGATCTGCCAAATGACTTTAAGCACGCAGTCCTCTACGGCACAGGAGATAAGACCTACAGCTATAGATATACGTCCGGTGGCAGGGACACTGAAATAAACCGCCCGGCAGCAGGCGCCATTGGGCATATAAAGCGCTTATTCCGGGAATCCAAATCAGACAATAATACGCAAAAGCAATATATGTGCGAGGTTCCGTGTCCAACTTGTCACGGAGAATTGTTATGTCCCGAAGCGCGGTATACAACAATTATGGGGTACCGCCTACCAGAATTGACAAAGCTGACCATTGCTCAACTGCAGGACTGGATATACAGCTTGCGCAATCTACTTTCTGAAAATCAAAGAATCAAAGCGAGCGAAGTATTACAAGAAATACAGATCCGAATCGTAAACTTGATGCAAGTGGGGCTACCCTATTTAACTTTATGCCGAACAGCTCCGACTCTTTCCGGTGGCGAGCTGCAGCGTGTGCGCTTGTCCAGTCAGCTTGGCAGTGATTTAATCGGCCTGACCTATATTTTGGATGAACCTTCCATCGGTTTACACCCAAGGGATCATCATTTGATGATTGAAACCATAAAACATCTGAGAGACAAGGGCAATACAGTAATTGTTGTGGAGCATGATCGGGATACTATGCTTAGTGCGGATTATATTATCGACATCGGCCCCGGAGCGGGGGTTCATGGCGGAAAAGTTATAACAGCTGGAACAGTTGATGAAGTAAAAAGCAATCCTCTTTCAGCTACCGGACGTTATCTCAATGGGGAGAATGTGCGTAGCCCTCTAAACGAAAGAACCCTTGCTGAATGGCTGACCTTAAAAGGCTGTACAGGCAACAATCTTAAAAATGTAAATGCCCACTTTCCCCTTCATGCCATGTGCTGCATTACTGGAGTAAGTGGCTCCGGTAAGAGTTCACTGGTCTTTGGAACACTAATTCCGGCGTTGAATGAGTCCCTTTACAACAAAAAAAATAGCTGTAAAAGCTATCAGTCCTTTGAGGGGTATGAAAAAATAGACGGTTTTGTGCAGATGGATCAAAGCCCGATCGGAAAATCTTCACGTTCAACACCAGCCACTTATATTGGCGTTTTTGATGCCATCCGTACATTATATGGAAAACAGCCAAGAGCCATTGAACTTGGAATGTCAGAAAGCCACTTTAGTTTTAATTCCAAGGACGGGCAATGCCCTGTGTGTGAAGGGCAGGGGCAAATCAAAGTGACGTTTCAGTACATGGCCGATCACTATGTCACCTGTGCCCAGTGCAAAGGCAGCCGGTATCAAGAGTCTGTGTTGGAGGTGCTTTATAAAGGAAAGAACATTGCAGATGTTCTGCACATGGACATTTCGGAGGCCATATCGTTTTTCTCGGATGCACCTGAAATTGTACAAAAGCTATCTGTGATGGATGAAGTAGGGCTACCCTATTTAAAATTGGGTCAGAGCACCGCTACCTTAAGCGGCGGCGAATCACAGAGGCTCAAATTGTCTAAAGAGCTCAGCGGAAAACAAAAAAAGCATATGGTCTATATTCTGGACGAACCAACTACCGGTCTGCATTTTCAGGACATTGAAAAGCTGCTGTTAATTTTCCGAAAGCTCACAGATGCGGGACATACCCTGTACATCATCGAACACAACACAGATATTATTCGTTCTTCGGACTGGATCATTGATATTGGCCCAGAGGGTGGAAGCGGCGGAGGAAAAATCGTCGCTGTAGGAAGCCCCGAAGAAATCAAAACAAATCCTGCCAGCATCACCGGCAGGCATCTGTAAGGAGAGCATAAATGGACGTATTGAAAAGAAGTGCCTGGCAGTATAGGCTGACGGCATACATGGTGAGTCAGGGCGTTTCTTTGCTGGGTTCATCAATCGTATCACTGGCTATTATTTGGTATGTTACGCTAGGAACAGGCTCTGGCAGTATGGTTGCAGGTGTTACAATTACAACTTTTTTGCCACAGGCTTTGGTGATGCTGTACGGCGGTGTTTTGGCCGACCGCTATCCACCAAAAAGAATTGTAATTTTAAGCGACTCGATGATTGCACTTTCTACTTTTATTCTAGTCATTCTGTTTATAACCGGCGCAGACAGTATCGGTTGGGTGTTTTTCTTTAATGCTTTGCGTTCTCTCGGCACAGGGTTTCAGCTCCCCGCCTCAAAAAGTATATTGCCGCAGATTGCTCCCGATGAACAGCTGATGAGAGCAAACAGTATCAGCACCGGCATATGGAGCGTCATTCAACTAATCTCTCCTGGACTTGGCGGCCTCGTGATGAGCCTGATGGCTATGCATTATGTTTTTCTGATTGACGTGGCGACCGCGATTTTCAGCATTTTATTATTTTCTACAATAGTGATACCGGCACGCAATGTGAAGCAAACCAACGAAAATACAAAAAAAAGACTGGTGCAGGGATTTTACTATATTAAGAATTCTAATGCGCTGCGAAATAGTATTCTTTTATATACTATTTTTCAATTTTTAGTAGTCCCAGCCTCTCAGCTTACGCCACTTTTAGCGTCTAAGAATATAAACGGTGAGGTTTGGGTGCTTAGCGTGATCGAGACAGCATTTTCTATTGGAGCCCTGGCAGCCAGCTTGTTTATGACATGCCGGCAACTACATATCCCCCATTTTAAACTGGTGGGGTTGTCCTCCATCATATTTGGAATCACAATGCTTTTGTTGCTGCCAACTCATGGAATCGTACTGTTTGCAATATTTATGATGATCATGGGGGTAGGCAGTCCATTATATTACACCCCGCTGATTACTTATATACAAGAGAACACTGAAGAAACCTATATGGGACGCACTTTTTCTTATGTAGATCTTTTTTCTTCACTGGCAATTCCTTTTGGCATGATGGTTTTTGGTCCTTTAGCCAATATTAATATTCTTTTACCGTTTGTACTTCCTGGTATTTCATTGATTTTACTGGGCATCTGGGTTAGAAGAGAAATGTAATAAAATAGGGCCTGCCCTAACAGGCAGCCCTATATAATTAAAGTTCAGATTTCAACAAGCGGAATTTGGATTTCAGTTAGATATTCTGCTGGATTATCAGTATCTTGACCGTCGATGATGGTTACTTGGCGAGATGTACCGCCCATTGTACAATGCTGATTTTTATCAAGCCATTCTACAAAAGAATAGTAAGCACTAGCAATATTCTCATAGGGGCCATAGACCATCATACAAGCCATCTTAGCCACCCCCTCAAGGGTACGGTAGGTAAAAGCACCTTTGTTTTTACCTAAATGTTTTACAATAAGGCATATTTCAATATCAACATCGGAATCTAAATGTTCCTCATCATGGTAGATTGCAACATTATTTTGGCTACTTTTATCGTATTCAATGTGTTCCTTACGAACAAAATCCATAAGTTCAGACCAAAGCTTACCTTCTTCAAAATGGTTTTCTACTTTTCTGCGAAGAGAAATAACCGGATAAGAAGGTATTGCTTTTGTTGTGACATTATAGTATTGCTCGAATTTATTTGTTTCAATATGTGAAATCGCTGAGCGAATCTGTTCTTTGCGCTTTTTTTCTATCTCAATGATATGTTCGATATCACTAATTTTATCTCGGAGGCATTCAATCAAGTATTTATCATCCCAATTAAGCAATAGCTTTTTGGTTTCAGCCACTCCAAAATTAAGATCCCTCAGCAAAACAATTTTTTGCAGAACAGGCATCTGCTCTGCCGAATACATACGATAACCGGTAATAGGATCAATATAAGAGGGCTTTAGCAGTCCTTGATTATCGTAGTAGCGCAGCATTCGCACAGAAATATGCGTTAGTTTTGAAAAGTCGCCTATTTTTAGCATTCGTCCACCTCCATGGTAACAGTATACGTTTTGTCCCGCAACACTTCAAGCTTAAAAGGAGGTGTTTTTAAATTATTAATTGCTTCACTTTCTAATTGAAGCAATCCCTTTATTTATTCTAACTGGGGAATCTGGCATTGGAAAAACAGAGTTCGCTAAAATGCTTTCGGAAATAATGTATCCTGACCAAATTTAATAAAAATAAATTTTGGCAATTACTCTAATGAAGGTGTTTTGAACAGTCTTATTGGTTCGCCACTGGGCTATATTGGTAGCGAGGATGGTGGAGAACTTATTAATAAAATGAAGATTTCAAAATCTAAAATTATTCTTATTGACGAGTTTGAAAAAGCGACTTCAAGTGTGTTTCATTTCTTTTATGAATTATTGGAAGATGGGAAATTTACTGATAGACATGGTGTTGAGCATAATTTAGATGGATATATTATTATATTTACTTCAAATATGACACGAAAAAGATATATTGAAAATATACCAGACCCTTTAAAATCCAGATTTGATATGGTTTACTGTTTTGTCGAATTACCTCCTGATGAAAAAGAAAGATTTATAATTGGCTCAGCTACAAATTTAATCGCTAAAATATTCCAAAATACAAAAGTAACAGTGGATATAAAATGTGTTAGAACAGAAATAGATACTCTAATAAAAAGCAATAATCTTCGTAGCATTAAAAGGAAAATAGAAGATATTGTAATTGCTCAATACTATGCAAACATAAATCAATAAAGACTACTAACAGTTTAACGACTATAATATGATTGATTTCTAAACATAAACACACTGAGATTCTAAGTAATATACAGGAATATATTGGACGTAATATCTTGATATATTAACCAGTACAAGCTATAATGTGTATGAGGCACAAAAAGTGCATAAAAAGCAAAGGGTCACAGACGACTGCGAATCGCCTATGACCTAACACAGAGGGTCTAGCTCTGTACCAATGGATAAACCACCAATGCAAATATTATTATACCTGTTGTTGTATTTGATTACAAGTCTGTGGGTATTGTTTTTGTACTGTTCGGGGCATTCAGTGTACAGAAACTATCTGTATGCTGAGTGCTCTTTTTTTTGCCTCAGCAGTGGGGAATGTGGCGGTAACCTTTGCCGTCACTGACCTAGCTGTTGAGGATAACGCTATACTGACGGAGGATAATTATAATGATACGTTCTAAAAAAACTACGCTCATTGGCTTTATTATTGCAGTGCTAATAGTAGGCATTGCTATAGCAGTCTACGCAACTAAACTGCCTACCTTTGACATCGTACCTCTATCTGCTTCTTTAAGTAGCATGAAGACCGAATATAGCGGTCACAACGTGAAAGTTGACAATTTAGTGAGCGCAAGCAAAGAGTTAGCAAGGCTCAACGCAATGCTCATGCTTGAAGACGCAATAGGCAACGCAGACGAAGTAAAGACAGTCCTGCGTGAAGCAGACGCAATTATTAATCGCTTAGACGTAAACGACCCTATCGTAACCATAGAGAACAAGGAGCAGAGCACAAAGGCGTTAGCCGAGTTACAGAAGTCGTTAGACATGGCAATGACACACTACGGTATCGAAAAGGCAGAAGTCCTCATGGAACGGGTAGACATAGGTATTGCAGAACACACAGGTGACATCGGAGAGACCTTAACCGTAACACCACACCTCTACCCTACTTTCGTAGAGTATTCAGTACTTGATTGGGAGAGTACCGACAACACCATAGTGACCGTAACCGAAGACGGAGACATTACACTGGTAGGAGCGGGTACAGCCACAGTTAAGGTGACCGAGAATAAGAGTGGTGTATCAAGTTCCGTAGTTATCACAGTCAAAGCACCAGTGGTGAAGCCCCCTGTCACACCACCCGTACAGAAACCAGTAGAGAAGCCAGTTACACCGCCAGTGGCAGAGAAACCAGTTGAAAAGCCCGTAGAGCAGACACAGGACAATGCGGGTACAGGCGGTAATGCACAGCAGAGTGGTACTTCATCTGGTGGTAGGGGCTATACCGTTGATGGGGATATGGAAGAACGCATAAGGGGTGGTAGTGACCCTAACGATAACTACTATACTGGTGAGGAATTGGAGAGAATATCGCAAGATGAAGAAAGAGAACTGTTTAAAGATGTAAAATGGCGTTAACCCATTAACACAAAGCACAACCTGTGATGGTTGTGCTTTTCCTTTACACATGTACTATATTTTTGTATAGGTTAACTAAAAATACCACAGTTAAATATTGACAAATGTACAGTTTTATGGTGTGCGCTAATAAGGCTACACTGTTTGATGTATCGGTTATGAAACACAAGTTATCCTACATAAGGTAACGATAGTCGCTAGATTCATCGATTTCATCAAGTAGCTTCTGGTATTCAATCTTGTTGATAATATCAATATCTACATCTCTATAGTCGGTATCAATATTGTTATTAAATCTCATATATCGAATGGCGTTAGCGTCGTTGCCCTCATCATCAGATAGTAAAAATGCTTTATCATACACTTTGGTATCTTGATGAACAAAATTTCCTACATCTCTGGCGGTAAAGTACGCCCCAGTATCTGCCCTCTTTTTCAATACAAGAGGTTTTTTAACACCTCGGCTTGTCCTCATTATTCTGAAACCTGTGGGATAAAACGGCAACCGAAGCCCTTTAACTACTGCTTTTTTCTCTCCATTGATTTCCACATGCTTTATTTGTTCAGGTCTTATATCACTCAATATTCCCTGTTCTATTGCCTGTGTTATTTCAACATTTGATAAATAAGCCGCAAAATACTTTCCTATGTTATCTCCATACATATGTTGAAAATCTACCTTCCCACGTCCCCAGCACTTATTAATTAACTGACGTGTAACTTCGGTAGGCACAACACAGGGGTAAATAAGTACCGTATGAGTATGCCAACAACCTCTGCCTTGAGGCTCTGCAACACAAATATATTCGTATCTGGGTATGTTGTGTTTGTCATGGAAACGGCGCATTGCCTTATTAAAAATTTTAAAATCTGTATACAATTTCTGTGGGTCTGTAACATTATACCTATACGTGAGCGTCAAAAAGAGACATCTGTCCAAATCTTCACTACCTGTGATATTTGCATTAATTGTGTCTTCAACTGCACGAAGTGAACGCATAGCAGAGCGGATATTTTGTGCCCTAGTGCTTGTGTGGTTAAAGGTGTAGAGCTTAGCACCGTCTGTGTTGTCACACAGTTCGTCAGCTTTAGCCTGTTCAAAAACTGGAATATTAACCCCGTCTTTGTTACGCCATTCAACTACCCGCTTATAGTGGTCTTTTGATATTTTCACGATAGGTGCTAACGGCTGTTTGCCTAAAATCTTTACCTCTGTCTGTGCCCCAGCAATTTTTATAATTGCTCTGGAGTTAAAACTAAAATTATCGGTTTCTATCTGTTTTCTTTTCACAGCAATTACCTCATTCCCAAATAATTACAATTAAAGGCTTGGTTCTTCTATATTCTAATCAAATAAACCGCGAAGGCGGCTCTAAGTCCTTGGTTCGGGGGGATGGCTTTTGCCTTCGGCAACGCCACCCACCGCCCAAGCCTTAGAGGACCTCATACCGTTTACTATCAGCCACACAGCCCCATGCCTATTTTGCTTATTGCTCTCGTATGTCAAGCCTAAAATATACTGCTATGCAGGGCTTGACATACTACGAGCCAATAAGCTACGGGCAATTATGGGCTGTGTGAGGAACTGCGCTTTAGATAGTATCATCAACTGCTATTTTAAATATTAACCTCTGTAGCTTTGGCATGTTATTTATTGTCGGCACTCTTATCTGCCGCAGGGGTTTGCCATCAGTTAGCATAAAACCTCTGCTTTGTCCACCTGTAAAGTCTTCTGGTATCTGTTCCTTTGCGTCCCCAAACACCATCTCTTTTGCTTCACGTGATAGGGTGGAAAGACTTATGCGTACTGCAAACTGGTCTCTGCTTCCACTAGGTAAAACCGTTGCGTCGGGTCGTTGGCAACTGCAAATAACCCCCACCTGTAGGCTTCTGCCCATAAACAGGATGTCATTTAACTGACTTTGGCAAATGCTTGCCTGTTTTTTATCATGTGCGAGCAAGTGTAATATCATAGAATTATACTCATCTATGAATACAAACACAGGATGTCTGTCTCTATCGCCCTCTAGCCTTTGTCTCAATATACCATGAACCTTTGCCAGACCTTCAACACACTGCGTGTAATAGTAATAACGGCTACCCTCTACAGAGCGCAACCAGTCAAACTCTTCTGCACCCTTGTAGTCTAGTACAAAAAGCTTGGTATCTGGTAGTGCTATAGCTAACTGTGCCATCAAAAGAAGACCACAATAGCTTTTTCCAGAGCCTGACTGTCCGACGAGCATTATTAAAGCCCATGGAATCATTAGCGGGCAAAGTGCGGTATAGTCTACCCCTGTTTTTTCGAGATACCAAAATGCACAGCCGTAGGTACTAAATCCAGTGGCTAAAGCTCCTAAAATAGCTAGTACAATATACCAATGCCTCTCGGAAGCCCAAACCTTATCATTGGTTAGATACTCCCACAGAGCATGGAGCTTCTGCTTAAGCTCTGTAAGTTTCTCCATTCTTCCACCATCTGTTGCGCTAAAGGCTACTTCAATTAAGCACCATATAATCTTTACTATGTAGAAAATCATATACGTTCCACCTTTCTTTACGCTGACACCTCAAGTTTTTTAGAGATGTCAGCATTTTTTACTACCTTTTACTCAAGAGGATAGCCACAGTTAGGGCAGTGACTACCATCATCATAAGGCTCTAGTAGGTCTAAATAGTCCCACCAGTTATCCCGCTCTATCGGGTCTGTTTCCCTCTCGGGGAGCATATCGAACAAATCATCATTCATGACGATACCTCCATTTAAATGTGTGTGGGCAATGTTTTAACTCACTGCCCACACTGGGTTAGGTAATTTACTTGCTGTTACCTGTTACAATGACTGCCTTATCTGCGGTACAAGATAACTGCATACCACTAGTCTTGTGTGCGTATGGTTTTGCTGTGAAGTTTGAAAACCTTACCATAACAAACTGTAACAGCTTATTATGCTGGTCTAGCTCTTCTTGTGACACTACCAGAGTAGTGTCAGCGACCTTAACTCTAAGTGAGGTACATCTGTCCTGCGGATTGAGGATAGTATAGGTAGTACCAATAAGCTTGCCTTTATTGCCATTGGAATCATACTCATAGCTCTCAGCCACACCCACCAAAGGGAGCACATCTGTGCCACATGCTTGCTGTGCATTTAAAATGATGTTCATAATATTTACCTCCTTTCTAACGTTCTTATTGCTATTAACTAGCGTTTTACCTCCACGATAGATAGTATTTTCATCTGTGGTATCCATTTCCCATACTGTGTAAACCAAGTAATTCCCATGCGATTTTCTTTTGGCGTATGCACATTTTTCTAATGCGTCACCTCAAACATGATGAACTGCCACGCTTTTTGCCTACATCATATTTAAGGGGTCAGACGTATTGTTAAAGCAGTCAGGGAATAAATTCCTCAGATATTAGATATATATCTACCTCTTGGAAAAACTCTATAACGCAATTAACCTCTTTCAGCGAAACCAGCCTCTACCATGACAAACAAAAGTATGGTGTTTTTTGCAAACTGTGTTTGCATGATACAGGGACTTTAAGGAAAGTCTATTAGGGTTCTAAACTTATATAGTTGCAACTGTCATCTACCATTTAGAACCTTTGTAAACCAAGTAATTCGCATACGATTTTCTTTTGGTGTATACACACTTTTCTAATGCGTGACCTCAAGCATGATAAACTGTCATACTTTTTGCCTGCATCATGCTTAATAGGGTAGGCGTATTGTTAGAGCAGATGGGGAATGAATTTCTCGGATATTAGATATATATCTACCTCTTGGGGGAACTCTGTAACGAAATGAATCTCTCTTAGCTAAACTAGCCTCTAACATGACCCACAAAAGTACGGTGTTTTTTACTGAACTGTGTTTGCATAATGCAGTGTCATTAATAAACCCTATTTGGGTTCTAAACTTATATAGTTTCAACTGTAGGCGGCTTATTAAGAACAATAAAAAAACACATAGACACTGGTTTAGCATCTATGTGTATATCCCTCAACTCCAAAAGCTTGAGATACGTTAATGTCAGCAATTAAAAGTATGTAACAGAAAGGCAGACAACAGGGTGCTTTTCACACCTCTGCTATCTGCCTTTGAATGAGTTTATTAAACTGTAATGAAAGAATTATATCCACTTCTCTGAAACCATCTCTGACACCAATTGAAACGATTTTCGTCGTTTTGAAACAGTCTCAAACGGTAATCACCTTGCTTCTACTGTTTTTTACTATCCTCTGCTAAAATAGCTAACAAAGCCTGTAGCTATGCGGTCTTGTGGTTGTTTTATACACCTGTGTTATCTAACTTTCAACCTGTGATTTTCATAAAAGAAAAACCCCGCATAAACTCAGTGTTATGCGGGGCTTTAGTTTTGTATTGCTCGCCTGAATTATTCGATGTGAACCACCGGTTTAATCAGATTTTTCGGTTTGTTCTTCATAAGCATCAGTGCTTCTTCTATTTTATCAAACCCGCTGAATTCATGGGTAACCAATCTAGCGGGATCTACCCGTTTGGCCTGAACCAGGGCGAGCAGTTTTTCCATCCGCAGACGACCACCCGGCATAAGGCCCGCGCTAATCTGCTT
Organism: Oscillospiraceae bacterium MB24-C1; assembly: GCA_030913685.1. NCBI lineage: Bacteria > Bacillati > Bacillota > Clostridia > Eubacteriales > Oscillospiraceae > Oscillospiraceae bacterium MB24-C1. The sequence continues at coordinate 1,464,214 of CP133187.1, forward strand.
ATGACCCATGCCAAACCCCCATTCAACGCGGGGAATTTGAATGGAATCACCTTCGCCCAAATAATTAACGTTGCCAATTTTGCCACCTGGTCTTAGCGTCTTGATGGCCGTAGCAAAGGTCGCATTATCACCGCCCGCTATAATCACCTTATCGACTCCCTTACCACCAGTCAGCGCCAGAACCTGTTCTTCAATTGAACCGGTCTTGTAGCTGATAATTTTACTAGCACCGTATTTTTTAGCAATTTTAATGCAGTTTGGACGCGTGCCAACGGCAAATATCTCGGCTGCACCGCGCAAAACAGCCCCTGCAACCGACATCAGTCCCACCGGGCCTATGCCAATTACCAACACCTTGTCACCAAATTGAATATCTGCTAGCTCAGCGCCGTGAAAGCCCGTTGGCATCATGTCGCAGAGCATGACAGCGGCCGTATCGTCAATCGTTTCGGGAATCTTAGCCATATTGCCATCCGCGTCATTTACGTGAAAAAATTCGCCGAACACCCCGTCCTTAAAGTTCGAAAACTTCCAGCCCGAGAGCATCCCACCCGAATGCATGGCGTAGCCGCCTTGCGCCTCAAGCGAATTCCAGTCAGGGGTGATAGCGGGTACGACCACCCGATCTCCGGGCATAAAGTCCTTGACTAAATGTCCCACTTCGGTGACAATGCCGACTGCTTCGTGCCCCAATATCATGTTTGTACGCTCCCCCAGTGCGCCCGCCCAGACGGTGTGTACATCCGACGTACAGGGGGAGACAGCGGTTGGGCGTACGATGGCGTCCATTGGGCCAGCTGTCGGTTTTTCTTTTTCAATCCAGCCGGTAATCCCTATTTTTAACATTGCGTAACCTTTCATAACTTTCGCCTCCTTTTGCTCTTTATAATATAACGTCATTTTAAGAACATATACGGCAAAATTTATTTTGTGGACGCGTGTAAAATTTGGTCTTTCTTTGTGTGGTACGCTCTTTTTATCGGCGATTCTTCTCAGTCACGGGGTTCGTAAGCTTAAAAAGCAGACATACCACTTTAAACGGCGGTATGCCTGCTTTTTTTACTTGTTTAAAGTTTTATGCTCTCCGGTCATCTTTAGTTCAATTACACCACCGAATTAGCTAGCGTAGCTTTGAGTGCCGTCAGTATTTCGTTATTGGTCACGGTGCGCTTGGGGTTAAAGTTGCCATCTTCAAGCAAAAAAATGCCCCGGTCGACTAATGTCTGAACTATTCGTGGCTTTTCACATGCGTCAATGTCGTCAACCTCGGTATTGGCCGTGGGCGAGAAATTGCCAACGAGAAACACCGTTTTTGCCAGTTCCTCACGGGTCACCAGTCGGTCGGGATAAAAATACTCCAGTCCGTCGGATGCTTTTTCCCAGTCGATATAACCGCCGTGTACGGCAGTTTCGACTGCATCAAACCCGACATCGTTCCAATGCACATCCTCAAAGAACCCATACGTATGCCCTTTTTGCTCGGTTTCATAATACTTTGAAGAGGGCGGCGTATAAATCGGCAGATGCAGCGCTTTTAACACGATTTCGGCACAGCCCAGCCGCGTAGCGGCATCGTCGTTCTCATAGGCTGAAAGCCCGTCCATCAAATCCGGGTAGAGAAAACGCGCCATCTCGGCGACGCCCTTTTGGAAACGGAACGTCGGCGAATTGATAATCTTGTCGGCAATTAGATAGACCCTGTTTTCTTTTATTGCTTTAATGGTATCGAAGCCGTCTCGCTCGCTGATCGACATCAGGTTGCCCCCGGTATTCATTGCGCCGCGCTGCGAGACATAAACGTCGATATTATCGGCATTTTCCAAGACCTTTTCAATGCCAAACGACGCAAAGGCGCTACCTTTTGCGACGGGCTGTGCATCGACAGCCAGATTGATGCCCCCGGAAAATACGATAGCACGCCCGGGCATCGAGTAAGGCGTAACGGTCCGCAGCTCGTTTTCGGTCGATTCCATAAATACGGTTTTCTTGTCGGTTACCTGCTCAGTAATAGCAACGACGTCGCCAATAGCACCGTAGAAGTCTACCAGGCGCTGCTGCGCAGTCTCTTCGGTGCCGGTGAGGGCGGCCAGTTTTCCGATATAATCTGCAAACTCATCGTAGTCATCGGGGTAAAGCGAGACAACCGGTATCCCTGCGCGTTCAATTTGGGCAATATAGTCCGGTGCCTTGCGGCTGATTAACGGCAGGATCAGCACCAGATCGGGCTGTGCAGCAATAATCTGTTCGGGGTCACCCTTATAATCGTAGGTGGGCAGAAATGTCACTTCAGGCGGATAAATGCTGCTTGTGTATACCCCGATGAGCTTTTCCCCCGCACCGATCTCATAGAGGTTTTCGGTGTGGGCGGAATAAAGCGAAATAATGCGGCTGCACGGAGCGTCAAGCTTAATCTCCCGTCCATCGTCATCGGTGAACTGTATGGCGGAGGTATTGCCAGTTGTAGACCCCTGTGCGGGCTGTGTGGACTGGATCGGAGTTGTACAAGCGGTAAGCGCCGCACAGCACATCAACACCAGTATTGCAGCCATATTCTTTCTAATTGTATTCAAGCTCTTCATTGTTTACTTTCCCAACGCGTCGATGGCATCCTGTGTATGCTCCACGAACATCTTCTGAATGCCGGGGTATTCGCCAAGGCCCTTTATGACGCATTCAACCTCGTAGCCTTCGCCCTTGAACTGGGTCTTCCATGAATCCTCCTCATCGCCTGCCATGTCGTTACAGGCATGGTCACCCGCAACGATCATCAATGGCAGCAGCACCACTTTAGTGGCATCTGTCTTAGCCACCCCGGTCATGACATCCTCCAGCGAGGGAGCCGCCTCCACCGTGCCAATATGGTAATTCTCTGCGTTGCTCATCGCCTTGAGGATACCGTCTAACTTGGCATAGGTTGCATTAGCGGGATGTTCGGTACCGTGGCCCATGAACACAACGGCGGTTTTAACAACGTTATATTGGGTCGTTTCTTCGGTTATGATGTCCGCAAGCTCAGCGTAATCCTTATCACTCGAAAGCAGTGGTTTTCCAATGGAAATCGCATCAAACTTATCGGCGAACGGTGTGATCGCTTCGACCATCTCGTCATATTCAAAACCGTTCATGACATGGGTGGGCTGTACCACAAGCGTTTTTACGCCGTCCGCCACCAGACGGTTCATCGCTTCTTCAACATTGTCGATCTGCTCGTTATCTCGGCTTTTGAGTTTGTTTATAATGATTTGGCTTGTGAAAGCACGGCGCACCTCAAAATCCTTGTAGGCGTCGGCAATGGCCGTTTCCACCGCACCGATGGTCGCTGCACGGGTTTCGTTGTAACTGGTACCAAAGCTCACCACCAGGATGACCTTTTTCCCTGCGTCCGATTCTGACGCACTTTCAGGTGCTGAAACTTCAGGCTCGGCGCTGCCAGATGCCGGAGCCGAAGCCGGTTTGCTATTTGCCCCGCCGCAGGCTGTCATGCCCAACACCAACATTGCTAACAGCATTATACTGATTCGTTTCATTCTTTTTTCCTCTTTTTCTTATATTGTATCGTAAACACAGAGCCCCCTACCGGGGATAATCTCCGCTTTGATACCAAACATATTTTCTAAAAGCGCTGCGGTGAACACGGTTTGCGGGCTGCCATTGGCAACCAGTCTACCCCGATTCAGCGCGACAACACGGTCGCTGTAGTTATAAGCAGTCGAAAGATCATGGTTGATCGCAATGACCGTCAGACCCTTTTGTACAAGCGCCTTTAGAAGTTTATTCATCTTAATCTTGACGGCCGCATCCAGGTCGGACATTGCTTCGTCGAGTAGCAGCAAACGGGGGCGCTGTGCCAAGGCGCGTGCTAACAAAACGCGCTGGTACTCGCCACCGCTCAGGTGTGTGATGGGCTTGTCGGCCAGCGACAGAATATCGGTCTGCGCCATAACACCTTTGATCTGTTCGATGGTCTGTTCATCGACGCGCTCAAATCGCGCACGATGCGGGTGCAGCCCCAGCATCACAAACTCAAAGCAAGTAAAGGGGAAATTTGCTGGGGTATTCTGGGCGATAACGGCAATGCTTTGTGCCCGTTGCAAATCAGAAAGCCCCTCCAGGCGCCCGCCGCAGTAAAGCACTTGACCTGTCAGTGGCGCCAGATAACCGCACAGCAAATGCATCAGCGTCGATTTTCCACTGCCGTTCTCGCCGATAATCGACAGATATTCCCCCTCATCAACCGAAAAAGTCACATCGGACAGCACCTGTTGCGGTCCGTAACAAAACGTGAGATTTTGTGCGCAAATCAATTCAGTCAAGGCGTGCCCCCCCTTGGCGCTTAATAAATAAGTAAATAAAAAACGGGCCGCCCAGTAGCGTGGTGAGTACACCAACCGGCATGTCTCCCCGTCCCAAAAGGCGGGCAAAATTATCGGCTAATCCCAACAACAGCGCGCCGGAAAGCCCCGAAATTGGCATGAGCAATCGGTTATCGGCTGAAAGCCAAAACCGCAGCATATGCGGAACAATTAGGCCGACAAACCCAATGATGCCGCAGACTGAAACACAGACGGCGGTCATAAATGCCCCCAACAGCAGATAAAGAAGCCGGGTGCGGTGCACGTTAACGCCAAGGCTCAATGCCTGCCGTTCGCCGAGACTCATGATGTTTAAGCGGTCGGCAAACCAGACCGCAACGACCGCACAAACGAGTATTACCGGGGCCAAAAGGACGACATCGTCCCAGCTTTTAGCCGAAAGGCTACCCATCAACCAGAATACAATCGCGCTGACATTCTCTCCCGCCATAATCTTGAGAAAACTGATCCCCGAAGAAAAAATAGCACTGACAATCATGCCAGATATAATCATATTACCGGTCACAAGCCCCCCGCCTTTACCCGACAAGTAAATGACAACACGCAGCGTAACCAGTGCGAAGAACAGGCTCGTAGGCGTTACTGGCAGCAGCAGTCCAAAAGTCATGTTGAAAAATAGTGCAAGGCTCGCCCCAAACGCCGCCCCAGTTGAAACGCCCATTGTATAGGGGTCGGCCATCGGATTTTGCAAAATAGACTGAAAAATAACGCCCGACATGCTCAGCGCCATGCCCACCAACATGCCGCACAATATTCGCGGCAGACGAATTTGCCAGATGACGGCTACGGCATTTTCTTGGATATCACCCAACCAGCGGGCATTACCGGTGATTTGCGAGAGAATTATTCTTGCACCGTCCCCAACTGAGATGAACATCGCGCCAGTATTTACCCCAAATAGCAGCAGCAACGTCAGCGCTATAAGCAAGCAAACTGAAAAAACCAGCGCTTTCTTACGCTGTCTGTGATAAAACGCGAGTAAGTCGGCGGTCATAAGATTCCTCCAATATTAACTGATTCAACATATGTTCAAAGCCTCTAGGCTGGCTAGGGAGAAGTCCAGAGAGAAAATAGATCCTTTTTTGTCAAGAGCCTAATGAAATATTATACCTAGCAAAACAAAAAGCCTGCGGTCTTACGACGCAGGCTTTGATAAAAAGGCAAATCAATCCACCCCGGGCCGGAATTTTGCCAGCACGGGAAACAAATGATTTCCGTTTAAACCTTCCGAACGTCCGCAGAAAAGTTTAACCATTGCCCTGTAAAACAGGACAATCAGATCACAGGCAAGTCTTCTGGCTTATGGCCCGCCGACCAGCGGCTTTAGCAGACATCTTCCCGATAATATCAGTGATCGGTTTTTTAAAACCCAGTCTGTCAATTGAGGCCAAATACAGCAACGGCTTTGCGCGGGATTCACACCCGCTTCCTTTTTAACCGGGCGAGTGCAACACGTCGTCCCGGGTACCTGTATCTGGAATATAATGTAGCAGTTAGTGTAACACAATAATTTTGCGAATGCAACCCACACCAGCGGCGTTATTGGGCATTATTGCGGCACAAAGATAATTAAAGCGACAAAATGGAATACAATAAGTTATGTAAAGCTTATTAAATACAATCTGTTGGAAAAATCGTCAAATCCACTTTTTTTCAGCAGTATTTCGTCGTATGATAAGAGCCAATTATACAGCAAATCCAACAGCAATGGTCAATTAAAGCCAAAATCACACATACTATTTGTCATATTGGCTCACAAAAATACAAAAAGTTGACTATTCTCGAGGTATTCGCTTAAAAATCCAAATAATATGTATTTCGCCACAGTTTAGGCGCTTACCTTGGTCACTGCAACGTAACCCTATTCGGCAAACGTCGTTTCGTCCAACTTGGCGCGTACTATCTCAGATATCTCGTCGTACACACGCTGAAAACGGCAATTACCACTGCGGCAAACTGATATGGTACATTTGCAGACGTGTGAAGGGTCTAAGCACCGCGAAAAAGTATACGGCCCTTCAAAAACCTCAATGACCTCCCGAAGCGTAATCTCGCCGGGATCATGTGCCAGCTCATAGCCGCCTTTTGCACCTTTATATGAGCGAACGAGTCCGCTTGAAACCAGCTTATGCAGTATTTTAAGCGTAAACCTTGGTGTCACCCCGGTTTGCTCAGCGATGCTGCCTGCGCCCAGTCTGGCTTCCTGTGTTGAAAGACAATCGACTATACGCACCGCGTAGTCTGATTCAAGGGTAATATGCATGTCCTACTCCTTTTGATTAATCAAGAAAGTCGCGAAGCTTCTTTGAGCGACTCGGGTGACGCAGCTTGCGCAGCGCCTTCGCCTCAATCTGGCGGATACGTTCACGGGTGACATTAAACTCCTTGCCGACCTCTTCAAGCGTTCTCGAACGTCCATCCTCAAGGCCAAAGCGTAAGCGCAGCACCTTTTCCTCGCGGGGGGTCAATGAGTGCAGCACCTCAGAAAGCTGTTCACGCAGCAAAATATGCGAAGCCGCATCGGCCGGTGCGGGGGCGTCGTCATCAGGAATAAAATCACCGAGGTGGCTGTCCTCCTCCTCGCCGATTGGGGTTTCAAGCGAAACCGGCTCCTGCGCAACCCGCATGATCTCACGCACTTTGTCGACTGACATGTCGATCTCTTCTGCAATCTCTTCAGCAGTGGGTTCGTGCCCGTTTTTGTGCAACAGCTGGGACGATACTTTTTTGACCTTATTGATGGTCTCGACCATGTGAACAGGGATTCGGATGGTACGCGCCTGGTCTGCTATGGCGCGGGTGATAGCCTGACGAATCCACCAGGTAGCGTAAGTGGAAAACTTAAATCCCTTCGTGTGGTCAAACTTTTCGACAGCCTTAATAAGGCCGAGGTTACCTTCCTGAATCAAATCCAAAAACTGCATGCCGCGGCCGACATAGCGCTTGGCAATTGAGACAACAAGGCGTAGGTTCGCTTCCGACAAACGTTTGCGCGCCTGCGGGTCACCATTGGACATGCGAACAGCCAGATCCACTTCTTCGTCGCTCGAGAGCAGCGGAACCCTGCCGATTTCCTTGAGATACACCTTGACTGGGTCATCGATGTTGATGCCCTCCACCGTAAGAGTGGCTTCCACCTCTTCTTCGGCGGGCATCGGAAAATCAGTTTCTATAGTCTGTGCATAATTTTCGACAATTTCGACATTGCAGCTTTCGAGCGTTTCGTAAAGCTTTTCAACCTGTTCGACGTCAAAATCCAGCTCCTCAAGCACATCGTTAATTTCGGAGGTGGTCAGCTTGCCCTTTGCCTTTCCTTGTTCTATAAGATCTTTTACGGTGTTTTTTTCCTGCCCTGCCACAGTGTGTCCTCCTATTTTTTATTGGGGTTCTTTTTGGCGGCGATTTCATCAATGAAAGCTTTTAGTTCGTCCTCACTCATCGAGCCCACCTGCTCGCTGGTGCGAAGCTGCTGTTTTTCTTTGATGACCGCAATGTAATCCAATGCGTCGTTAAGTGTATAGCTGTGCTCACGGTTGGTGGCCTGAAGATGCGACAGCCAGTTCATTTGCGCAATCGAAAGCTCGCCCGAAAGACTCATCATATCGATATTACGCCCTTCTTTAAGTCTATTTATCAAAACCAAAAAAATCTCACGGTTTGAATCTGTCACGAACTGTTCCGGCGAAATCTTTTCGGAAACGGTTTTAGCATAATCAGCGTTTTTTAATAGCGCCACAATCAACTTATCCTCGGCCAGTGCATAGCGCAAATTCGCTGCACGCTGGGGATCGTGCTTTTGGTTGGGCGCTTCCTGCGCATATATTTTAAGGCTGGCATCATACTTTTTCTCCTGTCGGCGCACCTCTTTTTTGCGCAGTGCGGTAATTTGCTGCAAAATGGCCTCGCGCGAGACATTCAGCTCCGATGCAATGCGAGTGGTGTAGATATCCGCCTCAATAGCGCTGGGTAAACGAGCCATCAGTGTGCAAAATTCTTTTAAAAAACCAACCTTGCCGTCATCAGTATCAAGCGCAAAGCGATCCTTCAGCCTCAAAATCTGGTATTCGGTGGCGTTGGCGCTGCCTTCTATCAATTGAGAAAAGCGCACGACTCCGAATTTTTTAATATATTCGTCGGGGTCCTTTGCCCCACTCATTGAGAGCACCCGTACCTTGACGCCGGTCTGAGAAAAAAGCTGGTTTGCGCGCTGCGTTGCCTTTTGGCCCGCAACGTCGGCATCATAGGAGATGACAACCTCGGACGTGTATTGCGCAATCAGTCGTGCCTGTTCAGACGTCAGCGCCGTGCCTAGTGTGGCCACTGCGTTGTCAAACCCCGCCTGATGAATAGCGATGGCATCCATATAACCTTCGCACAATATCAGCTGTGGTCGTTTGGTGGCCTTGGCAAAGTTCATGGCAAATAGTCCACGGGACTTTTTAAAGATAATAGTATCTGAACTATTGAGGTATTTGGGCCGTCCATCGCCTAAGACCCGCCCACCAAAACCAATGACTCCACCGCGCAGGTCGATGATGGGAAACATGACGCGATCCCGGAACTGGTCGTAGCTACCACCCTTGTCATTTTTACGGATGACAGCGGCAGCGAGTAATTCGGTCTCAGTAAAGCCCTTTTGAGTCAGATGCTTTTTTAGTGTGTCCCAAGAATCGGGGGCGTAACCTAACCCAAACTTACGAATGATATTCGTCGACAGACCACGCGCCTGAAAATAATCCATAGCACGCTTACCCTCAGTCGAATTAAGCACACTGTTAAAAAAGCGCGCCGCATATCGGTTAAGCTCCAGTATGCGCATTTTAAACTTAGCGGTGCCGTCGTTTTCAACCTCATCCGGTAGCGTCATACCCGCTCGTTCGGCCAAAAAACGCAATGCTTCAACATATTCAAGGTGCTCAGCCATACGCACAAAAGTGACGATGTCGCCGCCGGCACCGCAGCCGAAGCAGTAAAACGAGCCGTTTTCAGGGTACACCACAAAGGAAGGCGTTTTTTCAGAGTGGAACGGACAAAGCCCCGAAAGATTGCGCCCACTGCGCTTGAGATTGGTGTAGCGCGAAACAACCTGTTCAATATCAGAGCGATATTTCAGTTCCTCGATAAAACTTTCCGGAATCATCGCGCACACCCCCTTAACATAAAATCGCGCTTATACGGATTCCTTAAAAACAAAATTCGACCTGGCTATTCGGACGCTCAAAACGTCTTTCGGCTATTCTTATTTTGCTCTTAAAATCCCCACGAACGGGGCACGAAAATGCTTTGATAGATGTTTACGGCATACCCGTCGCTCATACCGGATATGTAATCACACACCACACGGTCGACGTCTACCGTTTCCAGCATGGCGCGATATTCGGGTGGTAGTTGGTCGGCATGTGTAACAAAATGCTTATAAAGCCCCTGCAACATAGCAATAGCTTTGGTTTCTTCGCCTTTGGCAAGCGGGTTTTTATACACTGCCTCAAACATGAAGGCGCGCAATGTGGTGAACGCCTGCTGCGCCGCAGGAGACATGCGGATATCCTCACCGCTGTTGTCGACCAGCGACTGCACAAAGCTGTTGATGCGCTCTGACTTGCTGCGCCCAACCGCGTATTTGACCTGCCACGGAATGTCATTTTCGCTGATGATACCGGCGCGTGCTGCGTCTTCAAAATCATGGTTCATATAGGCGATTTTATCGGCGTAGCGCACCACCCGGCCTTCAAGGGTCTGGGCGTCCGGCCCAGCGGTATGGCAGGCGATGCCGTCCTGAACATCGGTGGTTAAATTTAAACCCTTGCCATCGTTTTCTAAAACGCGCAAAACACGCACGCTTTGCTCCGCATGGCGAAAACCGTGCGGGCAGCACTCGTTGAGCGCATACTCCCCCGCGTGGCCGTAAGGGGTATGTCCCAGATCGTGTCCTAATGCAATCGCTTCGGTGAGATCCTCGTTTAGACGCAGTGCCCGGGCAACGGTACGCGCAATCTGGGAAACTTCCAGCGTGTGTGTTAAACGAGTGCGGTAATGATCCCCCTCGGGTGAGAGAAACACCTGCGTTTTATGCTTTAACCGCCGAAACGCCTTGCTGTGCAGAATGCGGTCACGGTCACGCCCGAAGGCGGTGCGAATCGTGCACGGTTCCATCGGGTGCTCACGCACCGCTTCACTTGATAATTTGGCGAGCGGCGAGAGAATTTCTTTTTCAATTGCCTCAGTCTTTTCTCGAATGGTCATTTACCCCGGTTCCTCCGCTTTTTTAGGTATCATACTAATATTATACCGGCAAAACAAAATAATTCCTGCCGTATGCGTAAGATTTCTTGCAAATTATTGTTTTCTTGCGGTTTCGACCGTTTTCGCGCCATTTATGTCGGCATAGCCGAAAAAACCTCGCCCAGCATCTCAAGCGCAACCGTGGCGCTTGTCGCTTCAGTAAGTGCCTTCTCAAAGACCGCAACCGCCTCAGATTTAAGCCGGACAGTGAGCGTCACCCGCTCACCGAAGTCACTTTCCAGCAGCTGCACCCCGTGTTCAGGCAACAGATGACCTACAACGCCATACTGACCGTAGTCCATTACAATCCGGCAATCGGCACATTGGCACATGGTTATTTGTTTTGCCACAGAGACAGCGAGCGTGGCCCCGTTAGAATAAGCCCGGGTCAGGCCGCCCGCCCCGAGCAGAGTACCACCAAAATAACGTGTCACCGCCACGCACACGTCGGTGAGGTTTGAGCGGCGAATCACCTCCAGCACCGGCTGGCCGCCCGTACCCTGCGGCTCCCCATCGTCGGAATAGCGCTGGGTGTTGCCCGCGCGCAATATGTAAGCATAAACGGTGTGGCGCGCATCGTAATGCAGCTCTTTTCGGCGGGCAATAAAGGCCAGTGCCTCCTCAGCGGTCTGCACCGGCGCTATGGCGCAGATAAAACGCGAGCGCTTTTCGATAAACTCATCCTCGGCCTCTGCCACAACAGTGTTATATTGCGTCAATTTTCTTCCACCTCCGTTATATTTTCTGCGATTTTATCGCAGACGTCTTTGAAGTTGATTTTTACTCCACTTCGGCGGCGTTATCAGCAGGTGTCACCCCTCTATCACACACGTCCTCACCCGGCGAAAATCTCTTCGTTAGTCTCGTCTACTAAAACACAAAAACTATATTAAAACTAAACAAGGCGGATATCGAATAAGGGCGATGCGTGCGCATCGCCCTTATTGTCTGCTTAAAATTACTTATCGCGGCCGAAACGCTTGTTAAAGCGGTCAACACGTCCGCCGGTATCTACCAGCTTCTGCTTGCCGGTAAAGAAAGGATGACATTTTGAGCAGATTTCCACTCTGATATCCTTTTTGGTCGAGCCGGTCTCGATGACCTCGCCACATGCGCAACGAATGGTCGTCGCTTCGTAATGAGGATGAATTCCCTCTTTCACTATTGTCACCTCTTTCAAAAAACCTGTTATAAATGCGTCTATTATAATAACACACCGTTTGTCCAATTGCAAGCATTTTCTGATATTAATATAGAAATTTTTAAAGCCAAAACCCCTTGTTTTCTGCAGCTTTCAGCGTATCACATAAAGAATTTTTTAAAAGCCCAATAGCTTATGAACGGCGGCTGTCAACGTATCACAAATTTCCTCAGCCTGTGTCATGGTTTTGCCCTTGACGATGTAGTAGGTCTTGAGCTTCGGCTCGGTGCCAGAGGGACGAATAACTACCACATTGCCGTCTTCTAGCGTCAGCGACAGCACATCGGAAGTCGGCAGCCCCGTCGGGAAGCGCTGCCCACCTTTGACACAAACACCTGAACGGTAGTCGCAGCAGGTTGCGACATTATAGCCCGCCAGCGCATTTGGCGGTGCTGCAAACAGCTTATCCATAATCTCAGTCATCTGCTTCATCCCGTCGGCTCCAGGGAACATGGTATTGGTCACATGGTTGCAGAAATAACCAAAGCGCTTATGGATATCTTCCATGACGTCGATAAGGGTTTTTCCCGCTTTTTTGTAATAGGCGGCCATCTCGGCGACCAACATGGTCGTAACAACGGCGTCCTTGTCGCGGACATAAGGTCCCGCCAGATAGCCGCAGCTTTCTTCATAGGCGAAGATAAGGCGTGAAAGCTCACCTGCAGCCTCAAGATTTGCGATCTCGGTGCCGATATTCTTAAAGCCGGTCAACACGTCACGCACCTCAATACCATAGCTGTTTGCTACCAGGTCGGTCAGCGTGGTCGTGACGATGGATTTGATCATGACCGGACGCTCGGGCATCGTCTTGTTTACCGTTTTGGCATGCGCAATATATTCGGTGAGCAGCACGCCAACATCGTTGCCACCAAGCTGTACATATTCCCCATTGTGGCGCACAGCCGCACCCACGCGGTCGGCGTCGGGGTCGGTACCGATGAGTAGATCGGCCCCTGTTTCTGCCGCCAGCTTTAAGCCCAGCATCAACGCCTCTTTAAACTCGGGGTTGGGGTAGCGGCAAGTGGGAAAGTTGCCATCCGGCTCAAGCTGTTCTTTGACCAAAATCGGGTCGGTGATACCAATCTCGCTTAAAATACGGCGCACCGGCAGGTTGCCTGCACCATTGAGCGGCGTGTAGACCAGTTTCAAATCCGCCCCTTGTACCGCGTCAGGGAAGCAGCGGCAGGCGCGCACCTCTTCAAAATAGGCGTTGATGGCCGCATCATCCACCGGAACGATTAGCCCTGATTTGACAGCGTCATCATAAGCCATCGTCTTGACGCCGGTGAACAGATCCGTTTTCAGAATACAGTTCAAAATGCCGTCCGCCATATCGCTGGTGATCTGGCAGCCACTCTCATCATATGCCTTATAGCCGTTATACTCCGCGGGGTTGTGGCTGGCGGTAACAACCACGCCAGTGTCGCACCCAAAATAACGCACCGCCCACGAGAGCATGGGTGTGGGCGTCAGCTGTGGATAAAGATACACCTTGACGCCGTTAGCCGCAAAGACGCAAGCCGTTGCTTCGGCAAATAATTTGGATTTATTGCGACTATCATAGGCAATGGCCGCCGAACCGCCCTCTTTATGCTGACGCAGCCAGCTGCAGATGCCCTGCGTCGCCCTTCGCACCGTATAAATGTTCATGCAGTTGGTGCCGGCGCCAATTTTGCCGCGCAGACCCGCAGTACCAAAGGTTAAATCGGTGTAAAACCGCTCGTAGATTTCTGTTTCATTGCCCGCTATCTGGGCAAGCTCCTCAACAAGGTCGCTGTCCTCAAGTTGGGTGTTCTGCCACTGTTTATATCGTGTGAATGCGTCCATTTTCGCTCCCCCTTATATAAATAGGTATATCAACGGCCGGTAGCCATCATTTTACTTTGCAAATCCAGGGCCGGTCTTTGCGTCTCTCATCGTTGCCTGAATAAACGAAATTGAGTCTTTTAGTTTTTCAATTTCCCATGGGTTTAGTTTGACAGGCAACTGCTTTAAAATGCCTTCGCGCCCAATTATGCAGGGCATGCTCAACGCCACGTCACCGTCATGACCATATTGGCCGCGCAGCGTGGTGGAAGCCGGATATACGCTTCTCTCGTCCAGCAAAACGGCCTTTGCCATGGTGATGGCTGACTGCGCAACACCGGCATTGGTCCATCCCTTACCATTGAGCACGTTATAAGCGGCGCTCACCACTAGTGATTTTACCCGCTCGGGATTTTTAATGTCTTCTGCCGTTTCAAAATACTGATCTAATTCATCAAACGGAATGCCGGAAACGTTTAAATGGCTCAAAACAGGGAATGCCGTACCGCCATGTTCGCCCATCATATAGCCAGCCACCGATTTCGGGTCGATTTTGTAGGTATCGGCAACCAGCTTGCGAAGGCGTGCGGAATCAAGCATCGTGCCGGTTCCGAAAACCCGCCCGGCCGGGTAACCAAATTCATTTTCGGCAATGTAAACCATCGTATCTAGCGGATTTGTGATCAGGATGACGATGGCTTCTTTCGTATATTTTGTGATGCCCGCCATCACCTCGCGAATGACCTCGCAGTTCGTTGTTGTGAGCAGCGCACGATCCGGTTCGCCTTTTGGGTCATTCGGGTTAGGAATGATGCTGGGGCCGGCAGCTACGATAATCACATCGGCATCGGTGCACTGTTCATAGCCCCCGCTTTTGACATCAACATTATTCATATAGGTTAGAGCCGTTGCCTGCGCCTGATCGAGCGCTTCACCGTAGGCGACGTTTTCTAAAATATCAATAACACCGATTTGCGCAAACAAACCGGTTTTCATCGCGTCCGCCAAAACGTATGAACCAACATGACCAACACCGACAACGACCAGCTTATTTCTGTGCATAGACCCATCTCCTAAAAATATCATATTGCAAACAGACTTTCTGTCGCTTTATATATCACCTTTGCTATTGAAAGGCGTAATAATCATTATTGTAACGGCATTCAAGCTTGCGGGAGAGCTGCTCGGATCAAGCCCGCCACCGCAATTAGCTATCCCATTTTGAAGTGCTAACGTTATCATAATGTGTGAGACCCGGCTTTGTCAATGCCGATGAATCCGGTTGGTAGCAAAGCGGCTTTCACCGTTGTATTTTTAAGATAATAACGTTATAATAAAAACACTTGAAGTCAAGGGAGGATCCGGCATGCTCGCAAAGGTGCATAGCTTTGGACTTAATGGCATTGACGCTTATCTTGTAACGGTGGAAGCCGACCTTTCGCGCGGGTTACCTGCTTTTGAGGTTGTCGGTCTGCCTGATGCCGCGGTGAAAGAAGCCCGTGACCGAGTGCGCTCGGCGATTAAAAACGCCGGGATGCAGTTTCCAACTTCACGAATTGTTTTAAATTTGGCCCCTGCAGACACGAAGAAGAGCGGCACCGCTTATGACCTCGCCATTTTTCTCGCGCTGCTCAATGCCTCCGGGGCACTTGAGGCCGACTTAAGCGGCATAGGCTTTCTCGGTGAATTGTCGCTAGGTGGCGAGCTTCGGCCGCTTTCTGGCGTGCTGCCGATGATTCTAAGTGCTAGGTCGCTGGGGCTGCGTCAGGTCATTATTCCGTTTGACAACGCAGCGGAAGGGGCTATCGCACAGGATATTGAAGTGTATGCCGCAAAAAATGTCACTGAGGTTTTAAAGCATCTGCGAAAAGAAACACAACTGCCGCTGTGCACCGCCCTGGATTTCTCCACCCAGCCTTTATCCGGTCCCATCCCGGATTATGCCGAGGTGCGCGGTCAATATGAGGCTAAACGCGCGTTGACCGTAGCGGCGGCGGGACTGCATAACCTTTTGCTCATTGGGCCGCCCGGCTCTGGCAAGAGCATGCTGGCGCGTCGGCTACCCTCGATCCTGCCCGACATGACCTATGATGAGCAGGTGGCAGTCACCAAGCTGCATTCGGTTGCCGGTACGCTGCCAAAGGGCATGGGGCTAGTGCAGGAGCGGCCGTTTCGTTCGCCGCACCACTCGGTTTCGGCGGCGGGTATGACCGGCGGTGGCAGTGTACCAAAGCCCGGCGAAGTATCGCTCTCACACAACGGCGTACTTTTTTTGGACGAGCTACCGGAGTTTTTGCGACCCGTCATGGAAGGGTTGCGCCAGCCGCTGGAAGATCACGAAGTGACCATCTCGCGCGTGGGTGCCCGCATCACCTACCCCAGCCAGTTTATGCTGGTCGCCGCTATGAACCCCTGCCCTTGCGGATTTTATGGGCATCCAACCAAACCGTGCAACTGCACCCCTGCCGCCATCAGTCGCTATCTCGGCAAAGTAAGCGGCCCGCTTTTAGACCGCATCGACATTCACCTTGAGGTACCTGCCATTGACTACGAAAGTCTGACCGGTAAAGCGCCGGGTGAAAGCTCCGCCATGCTGCGACAGCGGGTGGCCGGTGCCAGACGCCGCCAGCTTGACCGATTTGAAGGCCGAGGCATCACCTCAAACTGTGCCATTCCGCGTGCGATGCTTGAGGAGTTTTGCCCACTCACTCAGGATGCCGAGCAGCTATTGAAGGTTGCATTTGAACGGCTTGGCCTCTCGGCGCGCGGGTATGACCGCATTTTAAAGGTGTCACGCACTATCGCCGATCTGGATAACTGCGAAACCATAGACGCCAGCCATGTTTCCGAGGCCATCCAGTACCGCACACTGGACAGAAAATATTGGAACCGTTAAAAGAAAGTAATAAGGAGCCTACCATATGAACGACCTCGTCTTTACCTATGCCCCTTCAATAGCCAATTACCGATCGGCGGTTTATTTTGCGGCTGTTACCCGGCACCGCATTGGTTTTCGTATTTTTGCACTTTCAGCCATTGTTGCCGCCATCTGTACAGCTGGATCCTACCTCGGGTTAATGCCGGTATTTATGCTGCCAGCCTATATTTTCCTTGGCTATCTGGTTTGGGCCATCATTCTCTGCGCGCAGATTGAATACGGTATTTTGAAGTATTCAAAGAATAAAGAAAGCATACTGTCCAAAGACATTACCTTGACCTTTGCGCGCGGCACCCTTAAAATCGACACGCCACACAATGGCAAAAGCTCGACCATAAAGCTTTCTGATATGTTTTTGGGATTTGAGCTGAGCAACATGTTTTTGCTTTATCTCGATGGTGCGCAGTCAATTATGCTACCGCACCGGGCCATCACCCCACAGCAGCGCGCCGAGGTGCGCGAGCTTTTGCAGGATAATCTACATGACCGCTTTTCCACGCGGTTTGGCTATGGTGCAACAGCGGCAAAAATTAAGCTGAAACCTTTAAACGGAAAAAAACGCGGATTTTTTTAATAAAATGATTAAAAAGCGCTTAAGGCGGAGGTATTATAACCGCTTCAAGCGCTTTTAACTATTTAATTGTGAAATTGCCCGTTATTTCAAAATGAGAATCCATTCCCTCAACCCGTGGGTAGATGTTTTTTAGAAGGCGGTATTCTCCGGGCTGCAATGCTGTGGTAAATTCATCCTGATAAATTACAAAATCGAGCGGCGCGTCCCCCTGCGGTTCGACAAGGCAGGCCCATTCGAGCCACATGCGCTCCTTGCCCTCTTCATTTTGAAGATCAATCCATTCGTTATTTATATAATATTGAAAAGTATAATCTGCGCCGAAAGAGATCTGATAGGAGCTGTTATTGACGATCGTGGTGGTCGCTGCTTCGCCGAATTTTACTTCCGTTGGCATGCGCAAAACCACACTGGAGCTGTCGGCTTTAATGATCTGGGCAGGTGACTGCTGTGAGGATACATCAGATGTGACAGGCAGGTTTTCTTCCGGTTCAGAAATACTGGACGCAGGCTCCTGCGCCGACGTGTCGTTTCCACGAGTAGGCAGTTCTACCGCGCTGCTGGGATCTTCTGTCACACTACTAGGCACATTTTTAACACCGCTATCAGTCACAGGAGCACTTACATCTTGTGCACAAGCGGCAACCCCTACGACAACCAGCAAGAACATCATTATTATGCAAAGCTTTTTCATAACCCTTCTCCTTTTAATAAAATTGGTACCACTGTGGGGCAATAAGCTAAACTTAACTGGTCAAAGCTATACATCGCCACATGAGGCATCATTCAAAACATATTTAAAAGCCACCAACTGCTTTTACCCCACCGATGACTGATTCCGCTGTCGCCAGAAAAGTGTCGCTGTCAATCTCGGGGAACCACAAAATAAAATCGTAGCCGTCGCGCTGCCAACGGGCGAGCGCTTTGCCGTTTTCTGTAGACGAAAGCTCCGCCGTCACATCTCCGAACCGCTTAAATGTCTGTGTATCAAAGCTTACGCCATATAACCCACTGATATCTTCGCCGGTATTTTTCGCACAGCGTAGCATGCCCTCCACGCCATCGGCTGTACGCACATCAAGCTGCGCGACCTTTCCCGAAATCAACCAGACGCCGTCCGTACTGATTGTTTCAGGCATCCCTTCCAAAGCAAAGCCTGCGACAAACCTAAAATCTGGCGTGTCAAACGCAATCATCGGATTCGGCAGTTGAGCCTGATTAAGGTGCGCCACCAGTTTAGAACAACCGTAAATCTGAGCCGGATAGCTCAAAGCAATTGGGCCGCTATAAGTGATATCCACCCTTAACCCCACCGCAAGCGATGGCACTGAAAGAACATTGCCCTTGGCATCGGTGATCTCGGCGTCGGTAAGTCCTATCGAAATAAGATCGGCGCTTTTGCGCTCTGATGTTTCTTCAGCGGGGCGCACCAACACCGATGTTTCGTCCACCCGCATAACCGTGGCAGAAAAAGTGGCTTTATCATCCTTTTGATGACAGCCCAGCAGCAAAAACGTGGCAAGCATCACTAAAACCACTGCCACAATGGGCTTTTTAATGGGTCTCATTCGTTAAAATCCTCTTTTCAAGCTGTTATATTCGCTGCTTTATCAGTGCTGAAATTCCATATAAATATTGCATAGGTTGGATAGATTATGCTAAAAAGCCGCCGGATAAGGAAAGTTATTCCTTATCCGGCGGCTTTATTCTTGAGTTTATTTTGCCTTAGATTCCACCTCAGCAACGGCGGCCGAGATAAATTCCTCAACCGGCATGGTGCCTTTGTCACCCTCCTTGCGGGAACGTACTGCCACGCCACCGGCTTCAATCTCTTTCTCGCCGATAACCAGCATGTAGGGGATCTTCTCTAGCTGGGCTTCGCGGATCTTATAGCCGATCTTCTCACGGCGCTCGTCGACCGTTACGCGCAACCCCTTAGCGCGTAGTTTTTTGGCCACATCATTGGCATAAGCGCTTTGATTATCACCAATGGGCAGGATGCGAATCTGTTCGGGCGAAAGCCACATTGGAAGCGCGCCGGCATATTTTTCAAGCAGCAACGCAATGGTGCGCTCGTAGCAGCCCAACGAAGTGCGGTGAATGATATAGGGGTATTTCTTTTCGCCGTCGGCGTCGATATAGGTCATATTGAACTGGCGCGCCAGCATAAGGTCTATCTGGACGGTGCAGAGCGTATCCTCTTTGCCGTGCACGTTTTTGATCTGAACATCGAGCTTGGGGCCGTAAAATGCCGCTTCGCCAACCGCTTCGGTATACTTCATTCCCATATGGTCAAGAATACCGCGCATCAGCCCCTCAGACTCGTTCCACATCTCAGGCGTTCCGATATATTTTTCGGTGTCGTTCGGATCCCATTTAGAAAGACGATAGGTTAAATCGTCGATCAAGCCAATATCAGTCATGATCTCCTGAATCAGCCGAACGCAGGAGCGGAATTCCTCCTCAAGCTGCTCGGGGCGAAGAACCAGATGTCCTTCAGAAATGGTAAACTGTCGTACACGAATCAGACCGTGCATCTCACCAGAGGCTTCGTTTCTAAACAGTGTCGAAGTCTCGCCATAGCGAATGGGTAAGTCACGGTAAGAGTGCATATCATTGAGGTAAACCTGATACTGAAACGGGCAGGTCATGGGGCGCAGCGCGAATACTTCCTTATCCTTCTCCTCGTCACCCAACACAAACATGCCATCCTTGTAATGATCCCAGTGGCCTGAGAGCTTATACAGGTCGGACTTTGCCATCAGCGGCGTGCGAGTCATCACATAGCCGTATTCATATTCCTCTTTATCCTGTACATAGCGGTTTAAAATCTGGAACAGCTTAGCACCCTTGGGCATCAGATGTGGCAGGCCTTGACCGACATAGTCGGAAGTGCAGAAATATTTGAGCTGTCGGCCGATGATGTTGTGATCGCGCTTTTTTGCTTCCTCAACGGCGGCGAGGTACGCCTCAAGTGCGCTCTTTTTCGGGAAAGCCGTACCATAAACACGACAGAGCATTTTGTTTTTCTCACTACCACGCCAGTAGGCACCCGTACAGGCAGTTAGCTTGATGGCCTTGACCGGGCCGGTGCTCATCAGGTGGGGGCCAGCGCAGAGATCGACAAAATCGCCCTGCACATAGAAGCTGATCTTCTCACCCTTACCGGCGTGCTCATTGATCAACTCAACCTTATAAGGCTGGTCTTTCATCTTTTCCAACGCATCGGGTACATCTAACTCTAGCTTTTCAAGCGGAATATCTTCTTTGACGATTTTGGCCATCTCGGCCTCAATTGCAGAAAGTTGTTCCGGCGTAAAAGAAGTCGGCACGTCAAAATCGTAGTAAAAGCCGTTGTCAACCGCGGGGCCGATGGCAAACTTCGCCCCGGGGAACAGCCTTTGAACCGCCTGTGCCAGAATGTGTGACGCAGTATGCCAGAACGCCTTTTTACCATCTACATCATCAAAGGTCAATATTTCCACCGAGCAATCGGCCACAACGGGGGTACGCAGGTCGCAAACCTTTCCATCAACTTTTGCTGCACAGGCCGCCTTAGCCAAGCCTGCACCAAGCGCAGCCGCTATCTGGGCTATGGTCGTTCCCTGGTCAAACTCTTTTACAACATCGCCTTTTAAAGAAATCTTTACCATAAATAGTTTTCCTCTCTTTCTCGGTTTTCATCGCTGTCCGAATACAAAAAAGCTCCACCCCAGCACGGGGTGAAGCATTATAATAGGTAACTCCACGGTTCCACCCGAATTGCATCTACTCGCCCGTCAGGGCAAAAAGACACCACTCTGCCGACTGTTAACGCTGTCAATGCGGCGAACTTGGGGCCAACGCCTTAATTTCGCACTCAGGGGTGGTAGCACAGTTACAAAAATCCACAAAGACCGCTTTCAGCCCAACGACGGTCTATCTCTGATATGTTTTTTGTGGGCCTCCCCGTCAAAGGTTTGTTTGGATGAAGCTTTGCCTTGATACTATCACTGTGTTCTTCGCTTGTCAACAGATTTTCAGCCAATACGTCGCTTTTCCTGCAAAACGCCACCTTCCATACTTAATTCTGGGCGATGTATCGGCATATTTATGGCGGATATAATGTATATTTTGCCAAACCATGAAATTTGCAAACCGATAAAATCAAAAGATATTTAGAGAGTATTATTTCCCTGGGCGGCAAATCTATTTAGCGCGCTTACAGGCTTTTTTATTAGGCTGACTTCAAAAGTAGTCTTTTGTCACCCTTAAATTGATCTTTTTCTCTCTATAACACTTGTTATTATTGTGCAACACGTCATAAAAACAGAGCATTTACAAAATATCGCAATCGTCCAGCCGATTAGTTACAGCTTTGTCCGATAGAGTCCGCTTATACCACTTTTTTATATTTTCCTTTGGTTGATCAGGTTTTGTGTTTAAAATTTCTTGACAGAAATCTAATAAAAATGTAAAATATTTTTGGCTGTTTATACAGTCAGCGCATTACACAGGCGCCCAAAATATAAAAGAGCGAAAGGAGGATTTTTTATTTCATGTTGCCCTATGTAATATGCGGTTTCATTGCATTTGTAATCGGTGCTGTTATTGCCTTTCCCGCAGGCGTTAATTATAGAAAGAATGTAGCAGAAAAGGAACTCGGCACAGCCGAGACTGAAGCAAAACGTATCGTTAGTGAAGCAATAAAATCAGCGGAAAGTAAAAAGAAAGAAGCCCTTGTCGAAGCTAAAGACGAAATTTTCAAACTCAAAACCGAGGCCGAGCGCGAGATCAAAGAGCGGCGCACCGAGGTTTCGCGGCTGGAGCGCCGCGTGCAGCACAAGGAGGAGACGATCGACAAGAAGGTCGACAATCTCGATAAGAAAGAAGAAGCCCTTCAGGCCAAACTTAAATCTGCCGAGCAGAAACTTGAGGAGGCTGAGCTGGTCAAAAAAAGCCAGTTTGAAATGCTGGAGAAAGTCTCCGGGTTTACCATTGAGCAGGCCAAGGACTATCTGCTTAAAAACCTTGAGGGTGAGCTAACCCACGAAAAGGCTCTGCGAATTTCACAGATGGAGGCTCGTCTGAAAGAGGAAGCCGACGTCAAGGCCCGCAACATCATTTCGCTGGCAATTCAGCGTTGCGCGGCAGATCAAGTGGTGGAGACTACTGTATCGGTTGTGCCGCTGCCCTCCGACGAGATGAAAGGTCGCATTATCGGCCGAGAAGGTCGCAACATTCGTGCGCTTGAGACACTCACCGGCGTCGATCTCATCATTGATGACACGCCCGAGGCCATTACGCTCTCGAGCCACGACCCTGTCAAGCGCGAAATCGCGCGTATTGCTCTGGAGCGCCTGATCAACGACGGGCGTATCCATCCCGCCCGTATCGAAGAGATGGTGGACAAGGCACGTAAAGAGGTTGAAACCAAGATTAAGCAAGATGGCGAACGCGTCGTTCTCGAAACATCCGTTGGTTCGTTGCATCCCGAGCTTGTTCGATTGCTGGGTAGAATGCGTTATCGCTCCAGCTACGGCCAGAACGTTTTGGTGCATTCCACTGAAGTCGCTTACATCTCTGGCATGATCGCCGCCGAAATCGGTGCCGACGTCACCGTCGCCCGCCGAGCCGGTCTGCTTCATGACATCGGTAAATCCATGACCCACGAAATTGAAGGCTCCCACGTCGCCATCGGCGTCGACCTTGCCAAGAAATACAAGGAGTCCCCCGAGGTTATCCACGCAATTGAGGCGCATCACAACGATGTTGAGCCGCGCACCGTGATCGCTTGTATTGTACAGGCGGCCGACGCCATCTCAGCTGCGCGCCCCGGCGCACGCCGCGAAAACCTCGAAAATTATGTCAAGCGTCTTGAAAAGCTTGAGGAAATTGCAACTTCCTTCAACGGTGTTGAAAAATGTTATGCCGTCCAAGCAGGACGCGAAGTGCGCGTGATGCTCAAGCCCGAGGTTGTGGATGACGATGGCATGATCATTATCGCTCGTGACATTGTCAAAAAAATCGAAGAAGAGTTGGACTATCCGGGCCAAATCAAGGTGCATGTCGTTCGCGAGACCCGCGCAATTGAATACGCGAAATAGTAATATCCTAACCTTTACCGACGGGCGAATTTATCGCCCGTCGATTTTTTAAGACTATTCTTACTGTAAAATAACTGGCTAATCGCTATGACCAATACCAATCATTACATTTACATTTTTGATAAACAGCATTTTTCCTTCTCGAAATAAAATTTCTATCCCCCAGAGCTTTGTTACCAGTTTGTAATTATGTGGCCTTATTTTTCTCAAATTACTTACAATTTTCATTAAAAAGGTATTGCAATTGGAAAATGTGTGTGTTATACTTCTTACAAGAACTGGTGCTTGGGTTGGAGAGCCCCGGCATCAGAAAAATTTAAGGAGGATTTCATTTTATGAAGAAGTTTTTTGCACTTGCAATGGCTGCTGCCATGATTGCAAGCATGTCCGCTACTTCGTTCGCGGCGGATATCATTACCGGCACTCCCGATGGTCCTTTCACTAAGAAAACCGACGATGGCAAACTTTATTATCCAGTCGTAGCCATGCACGGTCCTTTCTCTTATGACGCCGACGATAAGGTGCTCACGGATGAGACTGTTGAGTATGGCGAAACCGCTTACTATGCACTCCTTCAGAGCGACATTGATTCAAAAGGCAATCCAAGCGGCGACAAGTCTCTTGTCACTGAGTCCGAGGTTGTCAGCAACCTGAAGGTTAAGCCCAAGTGGGAAGAGGGCTCCAAGCTCGTCAAGAGTGTTTCTATCGTTAAGAAGAAGGTCACCAACGAAGAAAGTGCAACCGGCGACAATACCGGTAGATACTACAAGTATGGTTCAGATGGCAAACCTACTACTGCCTCTGAAAATGAGTACAATAGCGGCGATGCTTTTATGTATGCTGATGAGCTGTTTAGTGACAATTACGACTACGAGAAGCCTGAAGCTGGCAAGTCAACCAGCGGTAACTACTACTACTTCCTCGCTATTGCGATGGAGTCTACTACCTCCACCGCTGACACCGACGTTATCGGCACCCTGACCCTGAGCAAGTCCAAGGCTCCCAAGATTGACGATCTTGAGCTGGATATCAGCCTCAACGTCGACTGGGCAAACTCCTACCGTTCTAGCACCAGCTATGTCATCGATGGCAGCAGCTCCCCCGAGCTTGAGGACGAGACCTACTACTCCCTGAAGTTCGACTATGACGATGAGACCGACCTTGAGTTCGAAGACGGTTCTATCTTCACCGTTGACGTTTCTGGCCAGGGCAAATTGCTCGTATACTATGATACCGATTTCAAATCCAAGGTTGCTTCCAAGTATCCTCTTGCTGAGCTCAATTTCTGGAATGGCAACGGCGCAAAGTTCAACCGTGTAGGCGAGATGTTCCTTGCTTGCGATGAAGACTATGCTCAGTTCCTCTATCAGCTCAATGCTGACGGCACCCTCTCTGAGGTTCCCGGCGCTGAGTTCGACAAGTATGACGAGGGCTTCTACTTTAATACTCGTGTATTGGGCACCTATGTCATCTCCGACATGGACCTTGAGCTCGAGGACACCACCGTCGAGACTCCCACTGTTGAGACTCCCGACGTTCCCACCACCCCCGTTCCCCCTGTTACCAACCCCTCCACTGGTGCAGTTGCCTAAGTAAAGGGTTGTAACTAATTAGTTAAATGTTTAAGGCCGTCGCCCTCCTCTCCAGAGTGGCGGCGGCTTTTTTCTGTTTATTTTACATGCAGATGTGAACTCATTTTATAGAAGTATGCATCGAAAGGAAAAGGAATATGAATTTCCCTCTTACACTTTTATTGGTACGTCATTCTATAACCGCCGGAAATCTTGCTGGTCAATACATAGGAAGTACTGACCAGCCCCTCTGCAGCGAGGGTATTGAACTTGCTCACGTTGCTGCCCGTTCTATGCCATCGGTGCTTCGAGTTTACTGCAGTCCTATGCTCCGCTGCCGTCA
Organism: Oscillospiraceae bacterium MB24-C1; assembly: GCA_030913685.1. Lineage (NCBI taxonomy): Bacteria > Bacillati > Bacillota > Clostridia > Eubacteriales > Oscillospiraceae > Oscillospiraceae bacterium MB24-C1. The sequence goes on from CP133187.1 coordinate 1,489,385, forward strand.
AACAGCCGCGCTTTTATACCCAAACCATGTTCTGCGTGAGGTAACTGACCTACGCGAGGCAGATTTCGGAATATGCGAAGGCAAAACATATGCCCAGCTTGCTGCTGACCCCTATTACCGGGAATGGATCACGTCATCAGGCGCACTGCCTCCCCCGGGTGGTGAGGGTGCTGAACATTTTTCAAATCGCTGCGTTGCTGCCTTTCGCGGTATTTTAGATGAGTTGGTTTGCGATAATATTTCGAGAGCCGCCTGTGTTATCCACGGAGGAAGCATTATGGCAATAATGGCCGCTCTCGCCAGCCCTAAGCGTCAATTTTATGACTGGCGCGTAGAAAACTGTTGCGGTTTCATCGTCAGCGCCGATCCTCAAACAGGACAATTAATGTTAGTTGAAGAATTGTGTATTAATTGCCAAACTTAAAACCACTGCCAACATTATTGCATTTTTGTAATTTCTTAGCGAAAAATAATTACAAAATTATAACAAACCTGTTGCATTCATGGATAAGATATGCTATGATGTTTACAGTAATCTTCCAATAGAGGGTTACTTAACCGCAAAACAAGGTTAACGTTTACTTTCTCTCTTTTTGGCCTTGTTTTACACACATATGATTTTTCTACCGGTGTTGGAGAGCGTCGGCTGAAAGATATGAAACTTAATTTAGGAGGAATATTCCAATGAAAAAGACATTTGCTCTTGTTCTGGCTGTTGCAATGGTTATGAGCCTGGCTGCAGTTTCTTTTGCGGCGGATCATAACAATGATCTTTTTGATCTCGTAGGCCCCTTTAAGTATGACGGCGATATCGACTCTGGCAAAGGCGCTATGAAGGACGCTACCCTTGAGTATGGTAAGGCTGCTTACTGGCAGATTCTGTACTCCGGCGCTGCTGTTGAAGATTACAAACATGTAGAGAAGCTCAAGGTTAAGGCTAAGTGGGAAATGGGCTCCGATCTTGTTGACGGTCTTTCTATCGTCAAGAAGCGCGTTGCTGCTGGCAGTGACGGCACCAAATACAACAACTCTTCCGTAACTGTTCCCGCTGATTTTGAGTTCGCTACCTCCGGCTATGCATATTTCGTAGAAGTTAAGGTCAAAGCCAAGGACACCACCTCTGATTCTGACATCATTGGTACTCTGACCTTCAACAAGAAGAATAGCGACGACTCTTATTACGAGTTTGATGATCACGACGAGGACATCACCGCTAACGTTTTCTATGACAAGAACTATCTGGATTACCCTGTCTACGAGGTAACTGGCGATGTTGACAACCTCAAGTATGATACCAAGTATCTGCTCAAGTTCAACTATGACGATGAAGTAGAGCTTTCCTTTGGCAACACCAAGGGCGGCGACAACGAAGGCATCTTCACTGTTGACGTATCCGGCCAGGGCAAGATCCTGTTCCAGTACAACACCAACGTTGACGAAGCTATTGCTGATGCTAACCCCGGCGCAACTATGAAGTTCATCAACTTCAACAATGCTAAGTTTAACCGTACTGGTGAGTTCATGTATGAGATGGAAGATGGCGCTTATGCTTACCAGATCGTTGATGGCAAGCTGACCGCTATTCCTGGTTGCGACTACGACGAGTCTGACGAGGCCTTCTACTTCAACACCCGCGTTCTCGGTTCCTATGTCTTCTCTGACGTAGAGCTCGTCGACGCTCCTGCTGTTGTTGAGGTTCCTGACGTTGAGGCTCCCGTTGAGAACCCCACCACTGGCGCTGCTGCGTAAGTAGTACGTTTTAAACGGAACACTGCCGTAAGGCAGATTAAAAAAGCCGCTCTCCTCTCCGGAGCGGCTTTTTCTTTTGCCCAAAAACTGTTTACTTGCCCAAAAGAGTGTTGGCCAGTTTTTCTAAAGAATTATTTTACCGGCACGCTTTGTCAAAAGCCGGATTAAAGGCATAAAAGTTTCTTGAATCTAACTGTTCAGTCACCATACGTAGCGCTTCTCCAAATCTTTGGAAGTGAACAATTTCGCGTTCGCGTAAAAACACAATCGGGGCGCGAACATCGGGGTCATCAACCAGGCGCAGAATATTGTCATAGGTTGTTCTAGCCTTTTGCTCTGCAGCCATATCTTCGCTTAAATCAGTAATTGGATCGCCTTTTGACTGAAACGCCAAGGCATTAAAAGGATCTCCCGCAGAGGAACAAGGGTAAACACCGAGCGTATGCTCTATGTAATATGGCATAAAGCCTGCTTCTTCAAGTTGTTGGGCATTCAAATTTTTGGTCAGCTGGTGAACAATCGCACTAATCATTTCAAGATGCGCAAGCTCTTCGGTGCCGATATCAGTTAGCAGCCCGGCCACGGTACGGTGCGGCATGGTATAACGCTGAGAAATATAGCGCATAGAGGCACCTAGCTCACCGTCGGGCCCGCCGTATTGCGTGATTATTGCCTGTGCCAATTTGGGGTTGGGATTTGTAATGCGAACAGGGAATTGCAACCGCTTTTCATAACTCCACATAATCAATCCTCCTCAATTTCCCAAGGCCAGGGCGTCTCAACCCATTGCCAGCTACCGGAGTTGGTGTCAACCATACATGACCGAATTGGACCGACAACTTTTTGGTAATTTTCGCTGGCCTGGATTAACTGCTGCTGTTTTCTGCGGTAATACTCCAGTGCATTTTGATCATTTGGGTGGGTATCCAGATATAAAACCGCTTCATGAAGTGCAAAACAATAATGCGCGAGCTGCTGCTTCGCCTGTGATTTATTATTGGTGCTACTCCGGTTTTCCTGTGCGGCTAACATTGTATTCATGTTGTGCGGCATCATATTGGGTGACACCATGCCACTCTGTGGTGCGTTTTGCATACTTCTTGGATTTTGAGCCGATATAATATTATCCAGAGGCAGTGTGTTTTCAGGCAAGCTCATGTTATCATAAATCATTTGCATTCGCCCCCTATTACCATCCACGGCAGATCGAGTTCAGGAAATACCGTTCCGCGCTGCAAGCCCACCGCAGGATCATATGTTTGTGACCAGCCCTGCATAGGGACATATGCCATTGCCAGCGGCAGCACCATAGTTCCCGGCATGGTCATGTCTGTTTGTGCCATTGTAGGCAAAACCATATGCGACGGATAGCACATAGCCGCCTGTTGCTGACGAAAATCCAAAGCTAAAACCCCTTTCAAGTTATTCTGATACCATCCTATGAATCACCCTGTACCCGAGGTGACACAAAACCTCACCCAAAGCGCATCAGTATTGGATTCTTTTTCACCTTAATTGAAAATTTTTTAAAAATAACGCATAATAAAAAGGTAAAAATATTTGCCTTTTGTTTTAAAGTTCCACCGTTTATTTAGAAAAGGTCAATATACTTCAAAAATACCTTGGATAACAAATTTTTATTCTCGCATAGAATTTTCATCATAAAGGAGAGCATATGGCTAAACAAACTTGGAAGGGCAGCACCCTACTGGCGCCTCTACCCGCAGCACTTGTCACCTGCGGTACGCTTGATGCACCCAATGTTTTTACAGTGGCATGGACGGGAATCGTCAACACCCAGCCCGCTAAAACCTATATTTCGGTTCGACCGGAGCGATTTTCTTACCCGCTGATTCGGCAATCAGGCGAATTCGTAATTAATATTACAACTCGTCGGCTTTTACGCGCGGTGGATTTTTGCGGTGTTCGCTCTGGGCGTGACACCGATAAATTTGCCGTTTGTGATCTTACAGCCGAACCAGCTTCACAGCTGAGCTGCCCTATGCTGGCCGAAAGCCCTCTTTCGTTAGAATGCCGCATCACCGATGTAATGGAACTGGGTTCGCATCATATGATGCTGGCGGACATTGTCGCCGTCAACGCCGACGAATCGCTTATTTCTAAAAGCGGTAAGCTTCAGCTCAACCATGCCGATCTTATTGCATTTGCACATGGTGCATATTATGAGCTAGGGCGGCAGCTCGGTACGTTTGGGTATAGTGTAGCCAAAAAGCCCGCGGCCAAAAGAGGCAGATCTTCTAAAAACGGCGGCACTGTACGAAAGGCTTAACAGAAAGGACCTACCCGGCAACTCGTTGGGTTATTTGATTATGACGGATTGTATTTTTCGCTGCCCCATTTGTAAAGCACCGCTAAAGGGCACTGATTTTGCACTCAAATGCGGCAGTGGCCACAGCTTTGATAAGGCAGCACAGGGGTATGTGCATCTTTTGCCACCTAATAAAATGCATACCAAGCTGCCCGGTGATAATCGTGAAATGGTAGCGGCACGCCGCAGATTTTTGGATGCAGGTATTTACCAATCATTTAGGGATCGTATCTGCACACTGATATCGGATGAACTGCGTGGTCGCTCCGCCCCCCTGCTAATTGACGCAGGTTGCGGTGAGGGTTACTATACCGATGCCGTTCGCCACGCGTTGGAATCGGTCTGCCAATCGCCTGTTATTTGCGGGTTTGATATTTCAAAGCTGGCGGTCAAGGCGGCGGCCGGTCGCAGCCGGGCGTTGCATCTGGCAGTGGCAAGCTGCTTTGAAATTCCGGTTCAAGATGCCTGTGCCGATGTCTTGTTGAGTGTCTTTGCGCCGATTGTTCCCACCGAATTTGCGCGTGTACTCAAGCCGGGCGGTATGATGCTTTTGGCGGTGGCAAGCGAACGGCATCTACTTGGCTTAAAACAATTACTTTACGAGACTCCATATTTAAACACCTATCAAGAAACGATCTATTCGGGATTTACTTTTGAACGCCGTATTCCCGTCCGTACACACGCTATACTGACCGATAACGGCCTGATAGCCGATCTATTTGCTATGACCCCCTATTACTGGAAAACTCCGATTGAGGGTAGCCATCGCCTTCAACAAGCCAGCCGACTGGAAACTGAGCTCGGATTTGACCTGCTAATATATCGCCGTCAGGAGTGAGAAACGCTATGAAACACTTAATAACAGGTGCAGCTTCACTTTGTGCAGCCGGAGCCGCTTATAGCTATTACCAAAACAATGTGCTGCAAGTGACCCGCCACACGCTCAATATCGGTTTGCCGAAACCAATAAGACTTATTTGTCTGGCCGATCTGCACGGCAAACAGTTTGGTAAAAATAATAGAAATTTAATTACGCAAATACGCGCGCTGACTCCGGATCTGATCGTATTCCCAGGCGACACACTTAGCGCTGATTGCCACAATCTTGTGCCAACCATCAAAACACTGGAAGCACTGAACCGCATTGCGCCCTGCTTTCTTATTCCAGGCAATCACGAGCGCCGCTCTGGACGCTGGCCTGAAATCGCCGACAACTTCAGGGCAGTCGGGTTAATTGTTCTCGAAAACACCCAATTTGACGGGTATATGCACGGGTCCCCCGTGCATATATTAGGGCTGGATGAAGGCTTGGCCGTCTCCCGTTTTGATTATATCAAGGCTGCGTGTAAAACGCTGGAATATGCCGATAACCGTGAACCACTACGCACCTTATCGCAACAGGATGGCCTGCGCATCGTTCTTTCACACTTTCCTGAACATTACGCTTTGATCGACGAGCTTTCTTACTGCCGCTTTCCGTTTGATTTGATGCTCTGCGGGCACGCCCATGGCGGTCAGGTTCGCCTAGGTAAACGGCTGTCACTTTATGCACCGGGTCAGGGTCTTTTCCCGCGTTTTTGTCAGGGGCTGTATGGCAGTAATCCAGCGTTATTGGTCAGCCGTGGATTAGGTAATGACAGTCCTTTCCCCAGAATTAATAACCGACCCGAGATTGTATCGGTTACAATTATGTGAGGGATCTATCCTTGGGCTGACGCTTTCAGTTTCACCACAGAGCCGCGACAGTGGAGGAATTTGAACTGATATACCGCCTTTTTCTACAGATGCGCACAGCTGCGTATCAGCGGAAGTTACGCACTGAGTAACGCCATAGACGGTCTGGTCCAAATCCGTGCCGAACCGGTTTTATCGGCGCGGGTTAACAAAAAAGCTTTTGCAACCCCGCTTTAGTGGATGTTGTGCGAGCCTTGACATAATCTTACTGATATGAAAACCATCTGTTTCGATGACTTAGCTCATAAGAACTATGGAGCGCTAGCCAGAACTAGTTTACTGGAATAGGACTCCCTCGGTATTGCGACTAGCGCTTTCCACTGGTATTCTCTAGGCTCACCATGCCATTGGTGAACTTATCGCGTTTTCTGTACTGGTTCGTGATAACTGTACTTTTAGAGCGGTTTTAAAAGATTTTTACAAATAATTTTGTTCTGCCATGTCCTACCTTATCAAACGCCTAACAACTTTTATCCAAGACATTTCTGTTATAAATATACCGTTGATCACCGGATAGCCTATTGACTTTTGCACTGTGACTATGGTATATTTATTAGGCTGTTTTGGCAGTTTACGTTTTAATAACATCGGGGTGTAGCGCAGTTTGGTAGCGCGCTTGGTTCGGGACCAAGAGGCCAGGAGTTCGAGTCTCCTCACTCCGACCAAAACCAAGGATTATGCGAAAGTATAGTCCTTGGTTTTTTATACAGGACTCGAACTGCAAGGTCGAAGCCGTAAGTAAAACATTTCGGTGAAATGTTTTTAGGCTGAGCAATTCACGAGAATATGAGTTTAAAAATGTGAAACATTTTATCGAGTCCCGTACCTCAACCAAAAGAAAAGTACAGTTAAGTTATTACACTTAAACTGTACTTTTACTTATTGATGCTATTATATTAGTCTGGCACAAAAGAAAACATTGATTTCCGCAAGTAAAATCAAGCAATGCAGTTTCCATTACGTTATAATTGTTATAGAGTGATTGAAACGAGGTGAACAGACGAATGTACGAGTGGCACAAAAATATTCAAATAATTGTTGATGAAATTGACGAGTGTATCAGACATCATCACGATGAACCATTAACGCTACGGTTTCTTTCTCACAAGTTGGGTTATTCTGAATTTCATACTACCAGAAAATTTAAGGAAATATCAGGTATGCCTTTTAGAGATTATCTGCGGCTGAGAAAGTTAGCCTTTGCACTAAAAGAGGTTCGGGATAGTGAAAAAAGCATTTTGGATATTGCTTTTGATTATGGTTTTTCATCACATGAGGCTTTTACCAGAGCTTTCAAGGGATCATATGGTGTAACTCCAAGTGAATACCGAAAAAAGCCGAAACCTGTCGTTCTTCGTACAAAAATAAACCCTTTCGATCGCTACTTTTTAGGACTTGGAGAGATTGGTATGATGAAATCTACAGATGATGTTAAAATTTATTTTGTAACCATTCCCGCACACAAATTTTTGCACATAAAAAACTATGAGAGTAATGGCTATTGGGATTTTTGGCAAAAGCAAAGTCTTATTCCGGGACAGGACTGCGAAACAATTTGTGGCTTACTCGATAGTATCAAGGGCAAATTGGATGACGATGGTGGGAGCGAATCTAACGGCGGCAGCGGTCAGATTATGGCGTACATTAATGACCCGGATGGTAGACTCTGCGATTGGGGTATTCCACGTACAGAGTGTTATGGTGTACGTCTTCCTTTTGATTATAAAGGTGAAGTGCCATCACAAATGCTTATGATTGATGTTCCCGAAGCCGAGTATATTGTTTTTGAGCATGGGCCATTCGATTATGAGCAGGAAAATCGTAGTGTGGAGGAAAAGATGGAAAAGGCAATGGCAACTTTTGATTTTGCAAGTACGGATTACTGCTTTGACACTTCCCCCGGTAGATTAATTTACTTTTATTTTAATCCTGAACGGCATTTTAAATATATCAGACCAGTGTGCAAGCTTTAATTAGGTTTCATTTTTATTGAAAATTATAAGCATAACCTTCCGTGATAGTTCAAATACACTGCCAAAAAAGTGATGAACAATTATACACTTATTGCTCAGCAAAAAAGCCGTTGACTTTTGTCAGGGGCTTTTTCTTTTTGATTTATGAAAACAAAACTTTTTCGTATAAATAGACAGTTATGGTCTCTTCCCATTGCCTTTCTTTCTCACAGAATGTATAATATTTTCAGCTAAGTTTGATTGGAGGCTTTCCAATGAAGGGACGTTCCAGCGGTGTTTTGCTCCCTGTTTTTTCTCTTCCCGGTGATTACGGCATTGGGACATTGGGAAAAAGCGCCCACGAATTTATCGATTTTCTTGCAGCTGCCGGCCAGAAAGTCTGGCAGATTCTCCCTATGGTTCCGCCCGGAAGTGGCAACTCCCCTTATATGTCTCCCTCCGCATTTGCTGGCAACCCCTTGATGCTGGACTTGGAGGATCTGGCAGAACAAGGGCTGCTTACGCCGGAAGATTTGGCTGCTGCTCGCTTTTCTGACCCCGACCACGTGGACTATATCTGGCTTTGTGAAAATCGCTATCCACTGTTAAAGAAAGCCTGGTCGCGGGACAGCAACACGGCAGCTCGTTCCACTTTTCTGGAGCAGCAAGCTAGCTGGCTGCCCGACCACGCCTTTTTTTGCGCTCTCAGCCAACATTTTGGTTGCCCACTGAACCGGTGGCCCGATAAGGCCGCACGTCTTCGAGATCCCGAAACACTGGCGCAATATCGCATCCGGCTTTACGACGAAATTGATTTTCAGGTTTTTCTACAGTACCACTTTTTCCGTCAGTGGGGTGCGCTTAGGCACTATGCCCAAGCACGTAACATCACCATTATGGGTGATATTGCAATCTATGTTTCAGCCGACAGTGCTCAGGTTTGGTCAGAGCCCGCTCTTTTTCAAGTTGATGAAAATTTTACGCCAACTCATGTGGCAGGGGTTCCACCGGACACTTTCTCCGACAAGGGGCAGCACTGGGGCAACCCCTTGTATGATTGGGAAAATCAGCGGGATGCCCTTTTTCAATGGTGGGCCGGGCGAATAAAAAATGCCGCACTGCTCTACGATATGGTTCGAATAGACCACTTTCGCGGGTTCCACACTTACTGGTCCATCCCGGCTCAGGCACATAGCACTTTAGAAGGCCACTGGGAAAAGGGACCCGGCCAGCCTCTGATAGACTTTTTGTCCCAACAGTTTCCCGATCTAGCGCTTATCGCCGAGGATTTGGGGGATTTGGATGAAGCCGCCCGAAATTTTATTTCTCAATCAGGGCTGCCCGGCATGAAGGTTCTGGTTTATGCTTTTGACCCAGCCGAAAACAGTGCCTACCTGCCCCACAATTGCCCGGTTGATTCCGTAATATACACCGGTACTCACGATACCCCAACCTTTGTGCAGTGGCTGTTTGCTGAAGCAAACTCCGAGGCACAGGCGTTTGCCCTCGATTATCTTCGCCTACGTTCAGATGAGGGCTTTGGATGGGGCGCTGTATGCGGTGCTTGGATGTCTCCAAGCCGTTTAGCCATCGCTCCGCTTCAGGATATTCTTGGTTTGGGGGCGGATGCACGGGTAAATTTCCCGGGTACCACAGGGTGCCAGAACTGGTCATGGCGCGTTCGGTCAGATGCTTTAAATCCAGAGGTAGTTGAGCGTCTGAAAAAAATAACGCGCACCTATCGGCGGGGTTAGCCCTATTGGTCATGCTCGCCCCATTTATGTAAATTAAAAATGAAAAGGAGCTGTTCATATGATTACTTTTCAGGATGTATTGGAGGCGAAAGAAAGAATTTCCTCCTATATCGCCCACACACCGCTGCTGCGTGTTCCCGCTTTAGATGCCACACTAGGATGCAAGGTCTATCTCAAGCCCGAAAATCTGCAGATTACAGGTTCCTTTAAAATACGGGGCGCTCTCAACGCTATGCTCTGCTTATCCGATTCACAGAAAAAGAACGGCGTAGTCTGCTGTTCCAGCGGCAACCATGCACAGGGGGTCGCCTGCGCCGCCAAGATTTTAGGCCTGAACGCTGTGATCGTTATGCCCGAAAATGTTAATCCTGTCAAACTAGCGGGAACAAAGTCCTACGGCGCAACGGTACTGCTGGCCGGAACCCGCTCAAGCGAGCGCGACGAAAAGGCTAATGCGCTGGTGCAGCAGGAGGGACGAACCCTTATTCACCCTTACGCAAATGACTATGTCAGAGCCGGTCAGGGCACCATTGCCATTGAAATTTTGCAGGATGCGCCTGATATTGACACCATTGTGGCGCCGGTAGGAGGTGGCGGCATGCTCTCAGGCATTGCGACTGCTGCCAAGATGATTAAACCCGGCATCCGGATCGTCGGAACAGAACCGGCAGGGGCGCCCAGATATAGCGCCAGCCGCAGAGCAAAAAAACCGATTTGGCTTGATAATGTCGATACAATTGCCGACGGCACCCGCACAGACCACGCCGACCCGGACAACTTTGAAATGATTGAACAACTGGTAGACGCGCTGGTTTCCGTTACCGACGACGACATTCGCGCTGCTATGAAACTGACTGTTTCCGCCGCTAAGGTTGTAGCCGAGCCTTCTTCCTCGATGCCGGTTGCCGCTACACTTTCCAAAAAGCTCAATGTCCGCCCAGACGAAAATGTTTGCTTTGTTATCTCGGGCGGGAACGTCGACCCCGCGCTGTTAAAGGAAGTGCTATAAAACTTATTGGTGTCGCCTTCATTGCGCATATAAACAGGCCTCCGAGCTGTATTCAGCTCAGAGGCCTTGCTTTAACCTATTTTCGTCAAAACATCGTCATTTAAAAACTCAGTCGGAATATTCTTTTTGATGATACCGGACAGATACGTTTGAGAGAACTGACCGTGCCACTGCGTCATTCCGTGCTTTTTGACCAACTCATCGGTGTATTCGATGAACGGATAAATGCGCACATCTTTGCGCCCGGTGGTATCATACTGTGTGACAATGGGATTCATCTTAGCCCGGGTGATCGTCGTTTCACCTGTCTTTGGATCCTTTTCGATGTCCAGATCAAGCACACCACCCAGCATGTTCTGCGGGTCGAGCATGCTCGAAATGAAGTTGCCTAGAGAATAGACCACCAGCATGCGATTACCGCCTTGCCCGGTTCGCCACTCCATCGGCTGCAATGTGTGGGAATGGTGCCCCAGCACCAAATCGACGCCCCAATCTGCAAACATCTGCGATAACTCAAGCTGATTGTCGTTGGTGTTATTGCTGTTTTCAGTGCCCCAGTGAATCGACACCACCACAAAATCGCTGTTGGCGCGGGCCAGCTCCACCTGCTGCTTCATCAGATCATATTCGTCCGAGCGAATGAAGCGCAGCGGTGTTTTGGCAGGCAGCTTCAAGCCGTTTGTATGTTCGGTGATTGGCACGAAACCGATGGTAATACCATTCTTTTCAATTGTAACAGGCTGCTGCATATCTTCTTCAGTACGCCATGCCCCCATAGAAAGTACATCCGGCTTAGCACCCCAAAAATCCATTGCAGCAATCAAACCAGGTTCACCCATGTCAAACATGTGATTATTGGACATGCACACCACGTTAAAACCCATATCCACAATCTTGTCGCCCACCGCCTCGGGGGAGTTAAACAACGGATAACCCGAAAGCGGGTAAATATTCTCGGCTATAATGGTCTCTTGGTTAATAAATGCAATATCAGCGTCTTCAAATAGCCCGGCGACATGTTCATAGGGCAGGTCAAAATCAAAGCCGTTGCCACCGACGCGCGCCGCCGCCTGTTTATATATGTTGTCGTGAATCAGATTGTCGCCTGCCGCCATAAAATGCAGCTTCGAAGGTTCCGGCTCAGGTTGAGGCTCCGGCTCAGAATCAGGCACACCAGAAGATGCAACCAATACCTGCGCCGACTCAGAAGAGCCGCCCCCATTATAAATGCTTTGCAAGTCCATATTTGCGGTTGCCCAAAATAATCCGATTGCAGAAAGCGAAAGCAGCAGCACCAATACTGTCAGTTTTAGAACACCTGTCTTTTTCATCTATTTCCTCCAAACATCTGGTATATACATATGCAATAAGACCACGACAAAGCCCGGTCCATTTTTTCGTGCTATGTTCCAATCAAAACCAAATATTAAATTGCAGCGTCAAGCACATACCATCTATAGCTTTTATTCTACCACAAAAGTGTCAATATTGTATGGAATTATTGCCGATACGATGGAAATTTTACATAATTTCGCCCTGGCGTCAGCGCGTTTCCGTGCTTGACCAACCAGGGCGGAGCTTTTTTATTCAGTTTGAGATATCACCGCAACAGGCGCCCTTCGTAGCCCATTCGCAACGAAATCTGCTGCGCCGCGTCGAGCAAGAAGGGGAGTTTTTCGTAAATATGTTCATCGGTCATACGGGTGATTGGACCACTGACGCTAAGGCCCGCAATAATATTGCCGGTATAGTCATAGATAGGTGCGGCCACGCATCTGGCACCCGGCTCATATTCCTCGTTATCAAAGGCATAGCCTTGTGCCCGGACCTTATCCAGTTCGGCAAACAGGCGGCCAGACTCTGTAATAGTGTGGTCGGTGAGCGCCGGCAGCCCCTTGGCTGCAATATATTGCTGAAGCTGCTGCTGGCTGTAATTGAGCAACAACAGCTTGCCCACCGCGGTACAGTGCATGGGAGAAACGTTACCCACGCGGCGAGTGGTCATCAAAAGCTGACGCGGGCCGCTGATAGCCTCAATATACACCACCATCATGTTATGCTCTTCGGCAACGTTGGCCGACTCTGAGAAGATTTGTGCAATCGAGCGCAGGTATGGCGAGCAGATATTTCGGATATTTTTGCGGCTAGACACATTGGCGGCCACCGCACAAATCTTATAGGTAAGCGAATACCGCCCCGTGTCGGAATCCTGCACCACATACCCGCTCTTTTGCAGCGTGGCTATATAGCGCAGTGCTGTGCTTTCGTTCATCCCAACCAAGCGGGAGATATCCTGTAAACGTATCGGTTCATCCTGCTCGGACATGCGCTCTAATATTGTAAGCATTTTTTCAGAAGACTGATTGGAACGCGTTGTCTTATCCGTACCAAGGTTTCTTTTCACAAGGCATGCCTCCTTTAAATTTAGATGCCATCTATTGGCTTATTGATTTACATTAAAGGCGAAAACAGCCGCAGCACCGCGCTGACCAACCGCAGTACACAGCCGGATTTTAACTGCTTACTATCGGCGGTAATTGGCTCGCAGAGCTTCAGCGTCTCTAAAAAATCAGCCCGGATATCGCACACCGCATCTGTCTGCGCCATCCACACGCCACACTCAAAATGTAGGTAAAAGCTGCGATAGTCAAGATTAATGGTACCGACTGTGGCAACTTCATCATCGGCTACAAAGGTTTTTGCGTGGATAAATCCGGGTGTATATTCATAGATCTTGACCCCTCCGCGCACAAGCTGCGCATAATAGGCGCGGGTGACCATGTGCACGTACCATTTATCACCCTGGTGTGGGGTAATGATGCGGACATCCACCCCGTTTTTGGCTGCTAACAGCAGTGCTGTCACCGTCTCGTTATCAACAATGAGGTAGGGTGTGTAGATGTAGACATATTTGTTTGCGCGGTTTATGATGTTGAGATAAACCATTTCGCCAACCTGCTCACTGTCAAGGGGTGTGTCGGAATAGGGCTGAACGATACCGTTGGGTTTTCCCTCTGCCATTGGTGGGGTGTAGTACAGCTCTTCCTGTGTGTCCTCACCGGTAACGGCATCCCATATGGAAAGGAACATTGCCGTCAGACTCCACACCGCGTCTCCTGTTAGTTGCACGGCAGCATCCTTCCAATGCCCGAAACGATCGATAGCATTGATATACTCATCTGCGATGTTCACACCGCCCATGAAACCAATGCGCCCATCTACGACCAAGATTTTACGGTGATCACGGTTATTCATCAACAGTGTGACCACTGGAATCAACGGGTTAAACTCAATACAGTTGATTCCCTTTTGGCGCAGCACCTCAAAATAGTTGTCTGGAAGCGTTAGTAGACAGCCAAAGCCATCGTAGATAACGCGAACCTCAACGCCCTCTTTGGCCTTACGCTCCAGCACCGCTAAAATGCTGTCCCACATAACGCCTTCTTCGATGATGAAGTATTCCAAAAAGATATAACGTTGTGCGCTTTCAAGTGCCTCAAGCATCGCTTCAAACTTTCGCTCACCCGGAGTGAGATAGCGCGTTTGGGTGCCACAATAAGCCGGATAACCTGCATTGAAAATATAATTTGACTGTTTTTGCAGGGATTGAGGCAGCGTTTTGAGCAGAGCTTGCGCTTCGGAAGTCTGCGCCTGCCTAAGATTCATACGCTCCTCAACCCGGCGCATACGCAGCGACAAACCTTTGCTTAAATGTGTATTCCCAAAAATCAAATAGAACAATCCGCCAAAAAGCGGAAACATCATAATGGGGATAATCCAAGCCAGTTTATAAGAGGGATTAACCTCCTTATTAACCACCACAAGCGTTACAATGGCAGAAATTAGCATAAAAACGCCATACATGGCGGCAAAATAGCGCGAAAGTCTGAGGATAAACAGCAATAAAATTAAAATCTGTCCTATCACAAGCACCGAGACAATTAAAGTGCGCGAAAACAACAGTTTTTTTAGTCTTTTAATTCCCTCGTCCAAACCATCACCTTCATTCGAGGAAAGATTGTAACATATTTTCATTATTATACCGCGATAACTAAAAGTTTTCAATGGATTATACAATTCTATTTTAATATTTTAAATTGCAATGTCAATAATGTAAATTGATTACTATATAAAGAAGTGATCCGTACTTGTCCGGTTGTATACCATTTCAATGTATATATTCATATTGGTTCTGGTGCCACGTCGTTGTAAATCGTGCTAAAAGAGTATATATTAAAGCATATATCGCTTTTAAAACTGACAATCCATGAGATCAGATGCGCTAAACAAGTAAACACATCTAGAAATAATGCTAATTTCACAGTCTTTTTAGAGATTAATACAAAATTCAATACAAGATCGAATAATTATGCTTTACCCCCTTTTCTTTTTGCAAAAAATATGTATAATTATTAATCATAGAGCTTCAAACAAAGCAATTTATGGAGGATGCTTATCATGAGTCAGTATAAAAAGGTAGTTCTTGCATATTCGGGCGGTCTTGATACCTCGGTTATTATTCCGTGGCTGAAAGAGAACTATGGTTGCGAGGTTATCGCCGTTGCAGCGGATGTTGGGCAAGGTGCAGAGCTTGACGGATTGAACGAAAAGGCGATCAAGACCGGCGCTTCTAAACTTTATATAGAGGATCTCGTAGATGTGTTCTGCGACGACTTCATTGTTCCCACCCTCAAGGCTGGTGCTGTCTATGAGGGCAAATATCTGCTGGGTACTTCGTTTGCCCGCCCAATTATCGCTAAGCGCATTGTAGAGATCGCGAAGGCCGAGGGCGCCGACGCTATTGCGCACGGCTGCACCGGCAAGGGCAACGATCAGGTTCGTTTTGAGCTGACCATCAAGGCGTTCGCCCCTGATATGGGTATCATCGCCCCGTGGCGCACCTGGGAGCTCAAGAGCCGCGAGGACGAAATTGCCTATGCCGAGGCGCACAACATTCCGCTGACCATCAACCGTGAGACGAATTACTCTAAGGACAAAAATATCTGGCACCTCTCGCACGAAGGTCTCGATTTGGAGGATCCGGCGAACGAGCCGCAGTATGACAAGATTCTCGAGCTTGGCGTTTCTCCCGAAAAAGCGCCCGATGCGCCCACCTATGTCACCATCTCATTTGAGCAGGGTGCGCCCGTTGCTGTTAACGGCGAGAAGATGACAACAGCCGACATCATCAAGTACCTCAACAAGGTCGGCGGCGAAAACGGCGTTGGCATCACCGATTTGGTCGAAAATCGTCTCGTTGGCATGAAGAGCCGTGGCGTTTATGAGACCCCCGGCGGTTCAATTCTTTATTTTGCGCACGAACAACTTGAAAGCCTGTGCCTCGACAAAGAAACGATGCACTACAAACAGCAGGTCGCACTCAAGTTTGCTGATCTGGTTTACAACGGTCAGTGGTATACCCCTTTGCGTGAGGCGCTTTCTGCCTTTGTCGACTCCACCCAAAAGAATGTCACCGGCGAGGTTAAAGTCAAGCTTTACAAGGGCAACATTATGGGCGCCGGCACCACCAGCGCATACAGCCTTTATTCCGAAGAGATTGCAACTTTCGGCGAAGATACAGTCTACGATCAGATGGATTCCAAGGGCTTCATCAACCTATTCGGCCTGCCGCTGAAAGTTCAGGCAAAGTTGGCTGAAAAGCTGGGTAAATAATTAAAAACATCGCTTCACAACCAGAAGCCCTGTCACCGCAATGTAGGGCAGGGCTTCTCTTGTCTTAATAATTAATTAAAACTTTCTTTTATAGGTTTTAATCCTTTTTCAGGAGGGTATTTATATGAAAATGTGGTCTGGCCGGTTTAGCAAGGAATTGGATGCCGGTGTCAACGACTTCAACTCCTCAATTGCGTATGACCATGTGATGTACCACGAAGACATTACAGGCTCCATTGCCCACGCCACCATGCTGGGCAAATGCGGCATTATTCCGCAGGCGGATGCCGACTCCCTCGTCCAAGGCCTCAAGGGTATATTGACCGATCTTGATTCCGGTGCACTGCAGTTCGATTTTACCGCCGAGGACATCCACATGTTTGTTGAGCAGGTGCTAACTGAACGTATTGGTGACCCAGGCAAGCGTCTTCACACCGCCAGAAGCCGCAACGATCAGGTGGCATTGGATATCAGAATGTACTTAAAAAAGCAGCTTTCTGACATCTATACACAAGTGTACCGTCTAATTGATGCAATTCTGATCAAAGCCGAGCAGAACCTTGACACGGTTATGCCGGGCTACACCCATCTTCAGGTGGCGCAACCCATCACCTTTGCCCATCACATCATGGCCTACGCCCAGATGTTTACACGTGACTTGGGTCGTTTAAACGACTGCTGCCGCCGTATGGATGTCATGCCGCTAGGCTCCGGCGCGCTTGCTTCCACCACCTACCCCATTGACCGCAAGATGGTCGCTGAGTTGCTGGGCTTTTCGGGCGGCGTGACACAGAACAGTTTGGATGGCGTTTCTGACCGCGATTTCTGTGTCGAGGCAGCCGCTGCTCTTTCACTGATTATGACTCACCTCTCGCGTTTCTCCGAAGAGATCATCCTCTGGTGTACGTCTGAATTTCGGTTCATTGAACTTGACGACGCCTTTGCAACCGGTTCCTCAATTATGCCGCAGAAAAAGAACCCCGACATCACCGAACTGATTCGTGGCAAAACTGGGCGAGTCAATGGCGATCTCTTGACGCTTTTAACGATGCTCAAGGGTCTTCCACTGGCCTATAACAAGGATATGCAGGAAGATAAGGAAGCTATTTTTGATAGCATCGAGACAACCCGTCTCTGCCTTAGCACCTTCATCCCCATGCTGGAAACCATGACGGTGAAGAAAGAAAACATGCGAGCCGCAGCTGCCAGAGGCTTTATCAACGCTACCGACTGTGCCGACTATCTCACCAAAAAAGGGGTGCCTTTCCGCGAGGCCTATCAGATTACCGGGTTTTTGGTTAAGCTTTGCATTGAGCGCGGTTGTACACTGGAAACCCTGCCGCTCGACGCCTACAAGGGC
Source organism: Oscillospiraceae bacterium MB24-C1 (assembly GCA_030913685.1). Taxonomy (NCBI): domain Bacteria; kingdom Bacillati; phylum Bacillota; class Clostridia; order Eubacteriales; family Oscillospiraceae; species Oscillospiraceae bacterium MB24-C1. The sequence goes on from CP133187.1 coordinate 1,506,945, forward strand.
CTTAGTAAAATTTTCTCAGCTGATTTATACCACGCAATCGATCTTCAGACCTGCGTCGAACAGCGCAACGTGATCGGCGGGCCGGCTCCCAATGCCGTCAAGGCACAGATTGCCGAGCTTAAAACACGCCTTACTGCTATAGACGCTAATAAACCATATTAAATAGGCTTTAAATTCTGAGACAAATGTTTAGGCCTACGGCCTGTTATATTAAAAAAGGGGGCTTCGCTCATGAAATTCAAGGTATTCATTGACGGAAAAGAAGGCACGACAGGATTAAAAATATTTGACCGCCTTGAGGGGCGAAGTGATTTAGAAATCCTGCTGATTGACGAGGGTAAGCGCAAGGACGTTTCCGAACGCAAAAAACTCATCAATGCCTCCGACGTCACCTTCCTCTGCCTGCCTGACGACGCGGCGATTGAAGCCGCTTCTCTCGTCGAAAGCGACCATGTCAAGGTTATTGACGCTTCCACTGCACACCGAGTCAATCCCGCATGGGTATACGGCTTCCCGGAGCTTTCGTCTGAACAGCGCAAGCAAATCAGTCAATCGCATCGAATTGCGAACCCGGGTTGCTATGCCACTGGCTTTATTGGCCTGGTTCATCCAATGGTAAAATTGGGTATTATGCCTGCCGATTATCCCGTTGTCTGTCACGCAATATCGGGTTATTCCGGCGGCGGAAAAAAGATGATCGCCGCTTACGCTGAGCCCGACCGCGCGGCGGAATATGATGCGGTTCGTCAGTATGGTCTGACCCAGTCGCACAAACACCAAAAAGAGATGAAGGTGCTTTCCGGCCTTACCGACACCCCCATCTTCAACCCCGCTGTTGCCGATTTTTATGCGGGCATGACCGTTTCGGTACCGCTTTACACCAAACTTTTGAATAAAAAGCTTTCCGCACAGCAAATACATGAGACCCTGTCGGAATACTATGACGGCCAACACTTTGTTAAGGTGATGCCATTCATGGGAGAGGGCGTACTTAATAGCGGCTTCCTGCCGTCCAACACGCTGGCGGACACCAACTATCTGCAAATTTTTGTCTGTGGTAACGACGAGCGCGTACTGCTGGCCGCCTGTCTTGATAATTTGGGCAAGGGCGCTTCAGGTGCAGCGGTTCAGAACATGAACATTGCGCTGGGGCTTGATGAAGCAACCGGGCTATAAATGTTTAACCGACTAGAATTAAGAGAAACATACGAACGGAGGATTTTCTAATGTCTCAGACTACTACCGCACAAAAGGCTGAAATTTTAAGCCAGGCACTCCCCTACATCCAAAAATATAACGGCAAAACCGTTGTCGTTAAATACGGCGGAAACGCCATGACCAACAGTGAGCTTAAAGAGGCTGTTATGGGCGATATTGTGCTGCTCTCCTGCATCGGCATCAAGGTAGTGCTAGTGCACGGCGGCGGCCCCGAGATCACCGGTCTGCTCAAGAAGATCGGCAAAGAGTCCAAATTCATTAACGGCTTGCGTTATACCGATGAGGAGACTCGCGACGTCGCCCAGATGGTGCTGGCGGGCAAGCTCAACAAAGACCTCGTCGCGCAGATCAACGCGCAGGGCGGCCGCGCCATGGGCCTATGTGGCGTAGATGGCGGTATGTTGACTGTCAAGAAGATGGAAGATGAAGTTGATTACGGCTTTGTTGGCGAGATGACCAAAGTTGACCCCAAACCGATTACCGACCTGCTCGATGCGGGCTATATTCCCGTTATCACCAGCATTGGTTCGGACGAAAACGGTGTAACTTATAACATAAACGCCGATACGATGGCCTGCTATGTGGCCAGTGCCCTCAAGGCCGAGAACATAATCCTCATGACCGATGTCCGCGGCCTGCTTATGGATAAGAACGACGAGAACACGCTGATTCCCACCGTCTCTCCCAGCGAGGTGCCCGAGCTGATTGAAAAAGGCGTCATCGCCGGCGGCATGATCCCTAAGATTCTGTGCTGTGTCGATACGCTAAACGAGGGCGTCACCAAGGCCGCCATCATCGACGGCAGAATCGTACACGCCATACTCATCGAAATGCTCTCCGATGAGGGCATCGGCACCATGATTTATAAGGAGGATTCAATATGACCTTCTCGGAAATCAAGGAACTTGACCAAACTTATGTCGCCCACACCTATGGCCGCGCTAATTTTGCGCTAAAATGTGGCAAGGGTTCCACCTGTGAAGATTTTGATGGCAAAAGCTACATCGATTTTTCCAGCGGCATCGGCGTTAACTCTCTCGGTTTCGCTGACCCCGAGTGGGTCAAGGCCGTCTCGGAACAAGCTTCCTGTTTTGCGCATATTTCAAATCTTTATTTCACCGCTCCCGGCGCATTGACAGCCAAGCAGCTGTGCGAAAAGTCGGGAATGAAGAAGGTGTTCTTTGGCAATTCTGGCGCCGAAGCCAACGAGGGTATGATCAAAGCCGCCAGAAAGTACGCTCAGGCCAAATACGGCAAAGAGCGGTATGAAATTATCACTCTGATCAACTCCTTCCACGGGCGCACCATCACTACAGTGGCAGCCACCGGTCAGGTATCGATGCACGTTAACTTCGATCCCTTTACACCCGGATTCGTCTATGCTGAGGCCAACAATTTTAATGACGTCGTTTCAAAGGTCAGCGACAAGACCGCCGCTATCATGATGGAAATGGTGCAGGGCGAGGGCGGCGTCATTCCGCTCGATGCCGACTTTGTCAAAAAGATCACGGCACTCTGCACTGAAAAAGATATCCTGCTACTGGTTGACGAGGTTCAGACCGGCATTGGCCGCACCGGATATTTCTACAGCTTTCAGGCCTTTGATATTCAGCCCGATATCGTCAGTTCGGCGAAGGGCCTTGGGGGCGGCCTGCCTATCGGCGCGGTACTGTTTGGTGAAAAGACCGCCGAGACGTTTGCACCGGGCGACCACGGATCGACGTTTGGCATGAATCCCATCGCCTGCGCGGGTGCAAACGTCGTTTTAAACCGCCTGACCGACGCCTTTTTAGCCGATGTCACCCGCAAGGGCAAGAAATTGACCGACGCCATTGAAAAGTGTGCGAATGTTGAGTCGATCACCGGAATGGGCATGATGATCGGTGTCATGCCGAAAAAGGGTACTTCGAAAGAAATTGTCGCAAAGTGCCTTGAAAAAGGGTTGATCGTGCTTACCGCGCACGAAAAAGTTCGTCTGTTACCGCCGCTGGTCATCACCGATGCAGAACTAGAGCAAGGTCTCGCAATACTGCTTGAAGTTTTCGAGGAGGCCGGCAACGCATGAAACATCTGCTAAAATTACTCGATCTTTCAGCTGAAGAGATTATCGGACTTTTAGATTTGGCCGACAAGTTGAAATATGAAAAGAAACATAATATCCCCCACCCGATTTTAAGCGGTCAGACACTGGGCATGATTTTTCAGAAATCTTCGACCCGCACCCGGGTCTCGTTCGAGGTCGGCATGTATCAGCTCGGCGGTCAGGCATTATTTTTGTCCTCGCGCGATTTACAGATTGGCCGTGGCGAACCGGTAGAGGACACCGCGCGCGTGCTCTCGCGCTATCTAGACGGTATCATGATCCGCACCTTTGCACAGCAAGAAGTTGAGGCGTTTGCTCAGCACGGCAGCATCCCGATCATCAACGCGCTGACCGATTTTGCCCATCCCTGCCAGGTGCTCGCCGACCTGCAAACCATCCGAGAGTATCACAAGACGCTGGAAGGCAAAAAACTCTGCTTTATCGGGGACGGCAACAACATGGCCAACTCGTTAATTGTCGGCGGCCTTAAAACCGGCATGAAGGTCAGTGTGGTAACCCCCAAGGCGTACGCGCCCGATCCGGTGATTATGGAGTTCGCCAAGGCGTATCCCGGCTTTGAATGGACGCAGGATCCGATGCAGGGCGCGGCTGACGCCGACATACTTTACACCGATGTGTGGGCCTCAATGGGTCAGGAGTCGGAACAGAAAATACGCGAGGAAGCATTTGCGGGCTTCCAAATCAACAAAACGGTAATGTCTGTGGCGCACGCCGGCGCAATTGTGCTGCATTGTCTACCCGCGCACCGCGGCGAAGAAATTTCCGCCGACGTCTTAGAGGAACACGCCAACGAAATTTTCGATGAAGCGGAAAACCGCCTACACGCGCAAAAAGCGGTGATGGTCACACTCATGAAAAAATAAAAGGCAATATAAAAGCGGCATGGAATCTCCATGCCGCTTTAACTATTTCATCATTCTCATCCATAGCGCGAAAAGCACCGAATACCCCACGGTCGCCAGCACAAGCCATAAGACCAACTGTTTGAGGGGATAGCGCTTTATACGAATAGATTGTATCTGCTGACGTCGCGCAGCTGGAACCGTATTGGTATCCGCAGTAGCCTGCTCGCCACCCAGATAATAATCTGCCAACAGCGCTTTAGCACGATCGTAGTGATGGCTGTCCACAAAAATATCCTTCCCCAGCATCGAAAACCCAGTGTTGGCTGACCGCCTACTCTTGCGTGACCCATTACGGACAACGTACTGTACCGCATTGTGAGTGAGTAGTTCCTCTAAAAGCACTAGCTCACGCTTATTTATGATATTGACCAGAAAACGCGGGGAGGCACTTCCTGAAATCGTGGAATTCTCCTGTGGCATACCAGCCTCAGAAGCTACCGTGCCTTTTTCAGGGTTGGTGTCACCATTATACGCCATTATGTTCTTCCTCCGTCATCAGCAAGCGCCAAAATTGCCACGCACAATCAGTGCCGCTCTATTATCATCATATAGGGTGAGTCCGGAACATTGAGCAGGCGATAGATAAAGATGTCGAATTCTTTTTTATCTACACTGGCAAAGTAGTTTTGAAGTGTTTCACCTTCAAGGCGCCCCTCCTCGTGCCCAGGGTATACCGCCACACCCAGCGCACCACCGCGTTTGAGTGCTTGCATGGCAAGGCGGACGGCAGTGACAGTCGAACCGCGCTGTGTGGTGACACTACGGTCGCCTCCCGGTAAAAAGCCCAGGTTAAATAGGCCGCCGTCAATTTTTCCCGGCACATAATCGGCAAATCGGTCGTGGTTATCAAGAATAAGTGTCGCATTATCGATGTTGTTTTGCAAAAGCAGTTCGGCGGTCTGATCGAGCGCCGCCTGCTGTATATCAAAGGCGTATATCCTACCCTGTGGCGCAAGCCGGCACAAAAACAGCGTGTCCCGCCCACGCCCCATGGTGAAATCCACATAGGTACCCTGCGGGTTGGCGTTCTCGGTCAGCCTGTCCTTTGCCAGTTGCAAAATGCCTATCATCGTTTACCTGTCCTCCCATAAATCGCCCTGCCAGATATTTTGGTGCGCCAGAGCGCCATCAATGGCGTTTAACACACTGCGCTTGTTCCTTGTCCAAATCGGAGCGATCAGCGTCCTTCTATCCCCATCCCCAGTCAACCGTTCAATGACGGTTTCAGGGTGAAAATATCGCAACTGGCTACAAACCACCGCAACATATTCCTGCTGTGAAAGCAATGGGAAAGCATGCTGCCGGTAAATCTCCGCCAATGGTGTGCCAGAAAGCACGTGTAGCATGTGCAGCTTAATCCCATCTGGCCTAAGCGCGGCCAGTATTTTGGCCGAGGTCAGCATCATGTCGGGCGTCTCCTGCGGCAAGCCGTTAATCAGGTGAACACAAACATAAATCTTACGCTGTTTTAAGAGTCTAAATCCCGAACAAAACTCTTCAAAAGTATGTCCACGGTTAATAGCTTGAGCCGTCGCATCGTGTACCGTTTGCAATCCCAGTTCCAGTTCCAGCACCGTTTTTTCGGAAAAGCGTACCAAAAGTTCGGCCATATCACGGTCAATACAGTCGGCGCGGGTCGCCAAACGAATACCAGCGGGATGTAACGCAATCGCTTCATTAAGCAGCGCTTCAACCCGCTCGATGGGTGCATAAGTATTTGAAAAGCTTTGAAAATAGGCCACCGGCTTTGCACCCCGCCACTTATCGACGGTAGTGAGACCTGCATGATACTGCGCCGACAAAGGTAATTGCGCCAACGCGGCCTCTGTGCCGCCTGAACAAAAGGTGCAGCCCCCTGTCCCTTTAACCCCGTCGCGGTTGGGGCAGCTCAAGCCAGAGTTCAACGAAATCTTAACAATTCGACTACCGAACCGTTCACGGCAGTACTGCGCCATGGTGTAATAACGCTTTCCATTTAAGTACTGCATAGCGCGCCCCCGTCGTTCGGTTCCATTTTGAAATCTTCAATGACTGTTGTACGATTATACCACACTTCTGCACAAAACAAAACCCATATCAACCCCATAGTTGTACCGGTTTTTTATTTGAATTATAGCCAAATCTCTGAATAATGTGTTATAATAGACTTTGTTTGAGTTAAGCTTATTCAAACTACATGGAATGTAAACCAATTGGGAGGTTTTTTTAATGGTAAAGGCTATCGTTGGCGGCAACTGGGGCGATGAGGGCAAGGGTAAAATGACCGATATGCTCGCAGCGGACTCCGATATTGTCGTCCGTTTTCAGGGCGGTGCAAATGCGGGGCATACCATCGTAAACAACAAAGGAAAATTTGCGCTGCATCTTTTGCCGTCGGGTGTCTGCTATGAGCATGTCACCAACGTCATCGGCCACGGTGTTGCCTTTGACCTCGCCAAGTTTTTTAAAGAGTATGACGCGCTGCTTGAAATGGGCATTAAGCCTAATATTCTGGTCTCTGACCGCGCGCAGCTTCTGATGCCGTTTCACGCACAATTTGACACCCTTGAGGAAGAGCGTCTTGGCGCTAATAGCTTTGGTTCTACTAAATCAGGTATTGCACCGTTTTATTCCGACAAGTATCTTAAGGTGGGCTTTCAGGTTTGTGAGCTATATGAGCCAGAGCGCCTGATGGCGCGCCTGACCGCGCTGTGTGACTATAAAAACCTGATTCTCGACGCGGTTTATCACCAGTCTCCGCTCGACCCCAAAGCGTTGTTTGATTATCTGCGCGGCTTTGCCGATCGGCTGGCCCCTATGGTAACCGATACCGCTAAATTTTTAAACCAGGCTATTGCCGAAGGCAAGACTATTCTGATGGAAGGCCAGCTGGGTGCGCTGCGCGACCCCGATCACGGCATCTATCCGTTCACAACATCATCTTCACCGCTTGCGGGCTTTTCAACCGTTGGCGCGGGTATTTCTCCTTGCGCCATCTCCAACGTTGTTACTGTTGTTAAGGCATATTCCTCCTGCGTGGGCGCGGGCGCATTCGTCTGCGAGCTTTCGGGCGACGAGGCGCACCAGCTACGTGAGGCTGGTAATGAATACGGCGTAACCACTGGCAGACCCCGTCGCGTCGGTTATCTTGACCTTGTCGCGTCGCGCTATGGTTGTATGGTACAGGGCACCACTGATGTGGCGCTGACGTTAATTGACGTGCTGAGTTATCTGGATAAAATTCCGGTGGTCACCGCCTATGAGATTGACGGTGAGATCACTACTGACTTCCCTTGCACACCCAAGCTTGACCGCGCAAAGCCAGTCTTTGAGGTGCTCGATGGGTGGAAGTGCGATATTATGGGCATCACCGAATATGAGCAGCTGCCCAAAAATGCACGCAAATATATTGAGTATGTTGAAAAGGCTCTCGGTTATCCCATCACCTACGTTTCTACCGGCCCGGCACGCGAGCATATTATCTACCGCTGATCTAGATTGTCAAACAGCCGACAGTACCACTAAATGCGTACTGTCGGCTGTTTTTTATAAGTTCTTCGGGCATATACGGCCAGCTGCTTTGATTCATAATTTATCGGCTATCCGAAAACTTGCACGCGTTAAGCGTCATTCCCGGGGTGGGAAAGCCCCCAAGAATTACACCAACAGCGTATTTGCCACAACAGCGATAACCGGCAGTGCCACCAGTGATATCATCGTGGTGACTGCCACAAGACTGCTGGGGTATAAAACATCTTTGCCCAGAGAAGCGCTCAGCAAAATCACCGACACGGCTGTTGGGCAAGAAAAACAATATACCGCCGCGAGACAGGCTATCTCTGCCCCGACAAACCAGTCTGAAGCGCCTAATGCCACAACAATGGCAATGCCGGCCAGCGGTACGATGATAGTGCGCAGCAGAGCCGCCCAATACATGCGCAGACTTTTAAGGTCATCGAGCTTCAGGTCAGCTAAAAATACGCCGGTAATAATCATCGAAAGCGGTGTCGTCAGGCCGCCAAGCAACCGCACGGTGTCGATAACCGGGCCGGGAATCGGTATCTGAAAACCAAAGATGAGTAAGCCCAGTATTACCGATAGAATACACGGATTATATAGCAGCTTTTTGGGGTTGACGCTGCCGCCAAGCTCAAGAACACCCTGCGTCCAGTGAAACAACAAAAAGACTGAGACGAAAGCTGTGGCAAAAAATGTGCTTTCCTCGCCCAGTGTTGCCCGAATCAGCGGAATAGCCATATAGGCAGCGTTGGCATATATGACCCCGAATCGCTCGGTGCGGCAGGCCTGTCCATCGCGGGTACAGATCAACAACCGAGAGGCCAAAATCGCCAACAAGTGTAGGAGGACGGCCAGCAAAAAGGTTAAGCCAAAACCCGCCAACAACTCATATTGCATGGGACGATAAAGCGATGAAAGCATAACGCTGGGCAGCGCAATATTAAGCAGAAAAGTGCTTAAGTAACGTGCAACGCTTTCAGTAAGAAGCCCCTTTTTGCTGCAAAAAACGCCCACCATAGTGAGCAAAAACATAATTATGACCTGATGTGCTACAATAATTGCCGACTGCATGTTACAAAATTCCCTTCCACAAAAACAAAAACGGGACACTGCAGAATACACGGTGTTTGCGTATCCCGCAGCATCCCGTCATAACCATTGACAGGCTATAATAATCAATTTGGTGCCGGGCGTTGCAAGATATACTCTTCTCAAAAAGCAACACTATTCGGCGAACCATTTTGCCCGTTATAACAACCGCTTTTGGCTATTATAACACGGCCTTTTTCATTCTTGCAATAGCTTCCTTCGTTCTTTCGCGGTCACCAAAGGCGGTCAGGCGGAAGTAGTGAACGCCATTCTGGCCAAAGCCCGCACCGGGGGTTCCCACGACATGTGCAGTTTCAAGCAGGTGGTCAAAGAACGCCCAGGAATCCATGCCGTTGGGGCACTCCATCCAGATGTAGGGGGAATTCTCGCCACCGACAAAGCGAATGCCCATCTCGCGCAGTCCGTCGCCAATAATCTTGGCATTTTCGCGGTAATAATCGATGTTTGCTTTGATCTGCTTTCTGCCTTCGGGGGAGAATACCGCCGCCGCTGCGCGCTGGGTCACATAGGGGACGCCGTTGAACTTGGTCGTCTGACGGCGCAGCCACATCTTGTTCATCTTGCCGCCCAGCATCTCCATCGGTACAATGGTGTAGCCACAGCGGGTGCCGGTAAAGCCGGCAGTTTTTGAAAGGGAGCAGAATTCGATAGCACAGTCTCTGGCGCCCTCAACCTCAAAGATGCTGCGGGGCAGCGCGGGGTCGGAGACAAAGCACTCATAAGCTGCGTCAAAGAGTATGACGGCATTCTTCTGCTTGGCGTAGGCGATCCACTCCGCGAGCTGCGCGCGGTTATAGACTGATCCTGTGGGGTTGTTCGGGGAGCAGAGGTAAATAATATCTGCGTCAACAGCCGGGTCGGGCATCGCCAAAAATCCATTTTCTGACGTCGCATCCATCAGCTTGATACGACGACCCGCCATGACGTTGGTGTCGACATAGACCGGATAAACCGGGTCGGGTACCAACACGGTGTTATCGGCATCAAACAGATCAAGAATATTACCAAGGTCGCTCTTTGCGCCATCGCTGATAAAAATTTCGTCCAGCGAGAGCGTAACCTTCATCTCCTCGGCGTAATAAGCAGCAATTGCTTCCTTGAGAAAATCATAGCCCTGCTCGGGGCCGTAGCCGCGAAAGTGCTCTTTATTCCCCATCTCGTCGGCAGCATTCTTCATGGCCTGTACCACAACTGGAGCCAGCGGCATCGTAACGTCACCAATGCTCAGTTTGATGATGTCGGCATCGGGGTGTGCTGCGCTGTGTTCTCTGGCCTTGCGGGCAACGGTTGAAAAAAGATAGCTGTCCTTGAGGTTATCGTAGTTTACGTTTAGCTTCATAGACTAAATCTGCCTCCTTTAAAATATGTATAGTTCTACCCGATACGAAAACCGATGTTCGCACTGCGGGTAGTTGATAGAACGATAAATCACACCAGTGCTGACAATATTCAGCATTAAAGGCTGGTTTAAGCCAACACTTCTCCTTCAAAAACGACAGTTGCGGGGCCTGTCATCAGCACCGTCTCGCCGGTGTAGCGGATCAAAAGATCACCTCCGCGCAGTTTTAAGGTAATATCGGTATCCATTTTGCAGTAACCACACAATACCGCCGCTACTGCCGTTGCGCAGGCACCAGTACCGCAGGCTAGCGTCTCGCCACTGCCGCGCTCCCATACACGCATTTTCAGGGTATGCTCGTCAATCACCTCGACAAACTCTGTGTTGACCTTTTCAGGGAAGATGGGGTCATTTTCGTAGGCAGGACCGATTTTTTCAAGATCGAGCGCATCGATATTCTCAGTAAAAATCACGCAATGTGGGTTGCCCATCGAAATACAGGTGAACTTTTGCAGTTTTCCGGCTAGCATATGCTCGACATTCACTGCTCGGTCGCCTTTTAGCTTAATCGGAATTTTCTCCGGCTCAAGAATCGGTGCACCCATATCCACCTGAACAGCAGTCACGACATCTTCCTCTACCGTCAGTGCCAGCGTTTTGATTCCGCTGAGCGTCTCCAGCGTCACGACCGGTTTTTTTGCTATACCTCGCTCATAAATGTATTTGCCGATGCAGCGCGTGCCGTTACCACACATTTTTCCCTCACTACCGTCGGCGTTAAACATGCGCATTCGCGCATCGGCTTTATCCGAAGGACAAATCAGAATAACACCGTCGCCACCGACGCCGAAATGCCGGTCGGATAGGCGAATGCTTAAAGCCTCGGGGTTTTCTATTTGCTGCTCGAAACAGTTGAAGTAGATATAATCATTACCGCAGCCGTGCATCTTGGTAAATTTGAGCTTTTTTGTCTGCATGCTGTTCTCCCTTCTGTCCTGTGATACTGATAAAAAAACGCCGGCAGAGCTTTTGAAAAGACAAAAACTCTCTTCCGACGCCATTGCCTGAAAAAACTAAAGAAATTGTCCGATAAAAGCGGTTGTCTCAACGAAAAAACCGTTGGATATCCTGCTGATGTAAGAACTATTATTAAAGTTATTATAGCATAACCGCTATTGTTCCGCAAGTAAAACATTGCCTTTGTCAAGCCAAAATTCAGCTATCAAAACAATCGTACCGACTAAAAGGGCCACAGAGCACTTGCTCCGTGGCCCTTGAAAGGACGCTGTATTCCAGCTTATTTTTTAAGCCAGCTCATCATCTTACGCAGCTGAGCGCCGACAATCTCGACGGGATGCGCAGCTTCCATGCGGCGGGTAGCCAAGAACTTGGCACGGCGGCCCGCACGGTTTTCAGAAATCCACTCAGACGCAAAGGTTCCGGTCTGAATTTCATTGAGTACCTTCTTCATTTCCTTGCGAGTCTCTTCGGTAATGATGCGCTTGCCGGTGCGATAGTCGCCATATTCGGCGGTATCGGAGATGGAGTAACGCATCATGGCAAAGCCACCGGAATTGATGAGGTCGACGATGAGCTTCATCTCATGCACGCACTCGAAGTAGGCCATCTCAGGGGCGTAACCCGCCTCGACCAGTGTATCAAAGCCCGCTTTCATCAGCTCGGTCACACCGCCGCAGAGCACGGCCTGCTCACCAAACAGATCGGTTTCGGTCTCCTCCTTGAAGGTGGTCTCAATAATGCCCGCCCTGCCTGCACCGATACCACAAGCGTAAGCCAACGCATACTCACGTGCTTTTTCGCTTGCATCCTGATGGACGGCAATGAGCGAGGGAACGCCTCGGCCCTCTTGATACTGGGTTCTGACGGTGTGGCCGGGGCCTTTGGGTGCAACCATGATGACATCGACACCCTTGGGCGCTTCAATCTGCTTAAAATGAATGTTAAAACCGTGTGCAAACATCAACACGTTGCCCTGGACAAGGTTTGGCGCAATTTCCTCGGCATAGATATCGGCCTGTTTCTCATCGGGCAGCAGCATCATGACGAAATCCGCAGCCTTTGCCGCTTCTGCTACCGGCATAACCTTCAGCCCTGCCGCCGTCGCCTTCTCACAGCTTGCGCTCGAAGGGCGCAGACCAACGACAACATTGACACCGCTTTCCTTCAAATTCAAAGCATGCGCGTGTCCCTGGCTACCATAGCCCATAATTGCCACAGTCTTACCATCGAGAAGACCCAGATTACAGTCCGCGTCATAAAACATTTTTGCCATTTTTTACCCTCCACTTATTCGTGTTTATAAATTATTTCAAATGCCGTCTCATAATTGCATTAGCATAAGCGGCGGCGCTTTTTTAAACTTAGCTCATCCCTCTTTAGGCGCTTGCCGGATAGCTTCCTTCACCGAAGCACCGCCCGGTATCATCGGCATAACCATCTCATCCTTTTCGATGAGGCAGTCGATAACACAAGGTCTGTCGGCAGCGATCGCCTCTTTAAAGCAGGTTTCAAATTCCGCAAGCGTCTCGGCGCGGAAGCCCTTGGCACCAAACGCGTCAGCTACCGATGCAAAATCGGTCTTACGCTCTGGGTCAGTAGCCGAATAGCGATGGCCATAAAACAATGTCTGCCACTGTCGGACCATGCCCAACACCCGATTGTTCATTACAACGGTGATAATGGGCAGATCGTAGCTGACAGAAGTGCAAAGCTCATTGAGGTTCATGTGGAAGCACCCGTCTCCGGTAATATGCACCACCCGGCGTTGAGGAAACGCCACCTGTGCGCCGCAGGCCGCGCCGTAGCCAAATCCCATGGTGCCCAGTCCTCCTGAGGTGAGGAAGGAGCGTGGACGGGTGCGCTTGCAGTACTGCGCCGCCCACATCTGATGCTGGCCAACATCAGTGACGATAATAGCGTCTTCCCCTGCCATGTCACAAATCATCTCCATTATATCACTGGGACGGAGCGCGTCATTTAAAAACGCCGGTTTTTGATCCTGTGCGCGCCATTCATCAATCTGCGCCAGCCATTCGGGGTGTGCCTTTTCCTCTACCAACGGCAGCAGCTCGGTGAGCACCTCGCCAACATCGCCTGCGATAAAGTGATCAACCATGATATTCTTATTCATTTCGGAACAGTCGATGTCGATATGAATGATCTTGGCACCTGCAGCAAACTGCACCGGATTAGTCGCGACGCGGTCAGAAAACCTTGCCCCAATAACCACGAGCACGTCGGCATTGCTGACAGCCATCGCGCTTGAAATATTGCCGTGCATACCGATCATACCCATGTTCAGCGAATCTTCATGAGACAGCACGCCAGTGCCCATAATGGTGTGGCAAGCAGGCAGCGACGCCTTATGGATCAGCTCAAACAGCTTATCAGAACCGTTTGCGGCAATGACACCACCGCCGAAATGCACCATGGGACGCTTGGCGGAGTTGATCAGCCTGGCGGTCTCTTGGATGACCTTCGGATTGATGGGCATCGGCTTGTTACGCATATCCGGCACCGGCTCGTAAAACTCGCAAACGGCGGCGGTAACATCCTTCGGGATATCGACCAGTACCGGCCCGGGACATCCCGACCCAGCGATGCGGAACGCCTCACGCAGGGTATGCGCCAGTTCGTCAACACTGCGCACCACCATGTTGTGCTTGGTGATCGGCATAGTGATTCCAGTGATGTAAATTTCCTGGAAGCTGTCGCGGCCAATCATTGAATTGGGTACATTCGCTGTAATTGCAACCATAGGGATGGAATCCATAAACGCTGTGGCGATACCGGTAACCAGATTGGTGCTCCCGGGGCCTGAGGTCGCCATTACGACGCCGGTTTTTCCCGTAGCTCTGGCATAGCCGTCTGCGGCGTGTGCCGCGCCCTGTTCGTGGGCAGTCATAATGTGCTTAATACTCGGTGTTTTAAAAAGTTCATCGTAAATATTTAGAATGGTCCCCCCCGGGTAACCGAATACCGTATCAACACCCTGCTCCTGTAAGACTTTTAAGACTATCTGAGAACCGTTAAGCTCCATCTGATTTTCCCCCTTTCCACTTTTTGAAAAACTAAAAAAGCCCATGTCTCATGATTTTAGATAATCAAGAGACAAAGGCTAAAAGCGCTCTGCGGTACCACTCCAATTGCCGATACATTGCTGTACCAGCCACTCTGCGCATCTGTTCTCTAAAACAAATGCCGTGCACCATAACGTGTGCAAATCGTCCGAGCCTACTAAAATTAAGAATCTTCTATTCGGTCGGCCGCTCGGGGATGACCTTCACTTTGCTTTAAAACACCGCCTTGCACCACGTCGGCAGCTCTCTGAAGTTTTAAAAGCAGGCTACTGTTCCCGTCTTTGCGTTTGGATTATAAGATTGTTGTTTTTAATTATATCGTTTTGAGCTAAAATGTCAATTGTACGTTACGTATAATTTTAAAGTCAAAATCCACATCTTTTAGGGTATTAGCAACACATCAGACAACTTTTAAAACCCGTCATGACACTAAAATTGCTATGTCTTTTGAACATATCTGAAAACAGCGACCTCTGTAGTATGCCGTATACATACTATTTAATAGTTGAAGCGTCGTTGATTGAGGCGCCATGCCCATTAAAAACAACTTGTCGAAAACGTCTTTGCTTCGCTCAAACATTTATGTCTAACTTGCAAAATAAGTGATTTGCCCTGCCGACTGTAGGCGAACGATCCGGTACACTTTGTGCTCTCAATGCAAAAGTGGGGTTCACCACCCCCACCCACACTTTTCCCCGTTATTCTGCTTTGCTCAATTCCCTTTGTTAATAGTCTGAGCCCCGGAACCAAAGATCCCGGGGCTCAGACTATATAAGCTTGAGGTTATTTGTCGCAATAATCAGCAGCGCTCTGTCCCGCCTGGCGGCCAAAGACAACGATGTCTGCCACAGCGTTACCGCCGAGGCGGTTACCACCGTGAATGCCACCGGTGACTTCGCCTGCAGCAAACAGGCCGGGAATCGGCTCGCCGGTCGCGCCGATCACCTCGGCATCAACGTCAATTTTAAGGCCGCCCATGGTATGGTGTACGCCGGGCGCAATCTGAATGGCATAGAACGGACCCTTGGAAATATTATATTCCATACCGGTGGTTCGGCCAAACGCCTCGTCCTTTTGATCGGCTACGGCCTTATTCCAGCTTTCAAGCGTTGCGGAAAGAGTCTCGGGGGTAACCTTAATCTCATTGGCCAGTGCCTCAATGGTATCACCCTGTACGGTCAGTTCCTTGGTGACATACCCAGCAGCCGCCTTCACGCGGTCACACAGCGCCTGGTCGAAGATCAGGTAGGCGTAGCCACCCTCCTGTGCGATTTCGGCAGCAGAAACCACGTCGCGCGTCTCCAATTCATTGATGAAGCGCTCGCCCGACTGGTTAACCAGAATCGCGCCGTCACCGCGCAAACCCTCAGTAATCATGATGCTGGTCGCCTGATGCACCGTCGGGTGAATTTGAATCTGGTCTATGTCCACCAATTGCGCGCCAACCGCCTCGGCCATAACAATACCGTCGCCGGTCGCTCCCGGTGCGTTGGTGGTGACAAATCCCTTCAGCTCGGCTTTGTACTTGGTGTATATCTCTTCGTTCGCACCAAAACCGCCGGTGGCAATCACAATCGCTTTGCCAGCGAATAGATAATCAGCTTCCTCACCCTCGGCCTTGACGCCAGTCACGGCACCATCGGTGAGCACCAGCTCGGTCGCCTTGGTGTTATAATAGACCGAAATATCGTTTTTCTCCATGTTAGCCACAAGTTTCTCTACAAGATAGCTGCCCACGGCGGCACCGCCTTCCGGACGATGCGCACGCTTGTGAGAAGATCCGCCCAGCGTGGTCAGATCGGGCAACGGTGCGCCGATGGAATCCAACCAATCGATAGCGCCCGCTGAACGCTCCGCCAGTGCAGTGACCAGTTCAAGGTCATTGACATTGTGGCCGCCCTTCATGGTGTCATCGATAAAGGATTGAACGCTATCCTCAACATTCAGCGTCTTTTGGACCGAAGTTTCGACAGCATTCATACCACCGGTTGCTTTAATAGTGTTGCCGCCAGCCATTGCCATTTTTTCGATAACGACAACGTTTTTACCAGCTGCCTTGGCTTCAAGCGCCGCCGCCATACCGGCACCGCCAGCACCGATAACAATGACATCAGCCTCAACTGTTTCAGTCTTCTTTGCCACCGCCGGCTTTTCGACCGGTGTTTGGAGTGTATTGGTGTCAACGCCCGCAGAAACCAGCGCAGCAGTGATGGCTTCGAGTAGCCCCTTGCTGGTTACAGTGGCGCCTGCAACGGCATCCACAGCAAGCGATTGGTTAGCGATAATGGCGGCAGGCAGCTTTTCAATAGCGACCGTACCGACCCCTGCAGTTTCTTTGTTTTCAGCAACCTCAATCTTTTCGATCTGGTTGTCGCCGAGGGTGACAGTTACCTTCAAATCACCGCCGTAACCTTTGGCTGTTCCCTCATAGGTGCCGGGGGTATACTTTCCGGTTGACGCCGCAGGCGCATCTGATTGGCTGCTGGCAGGGGCGGCATTGCACGCCACCAGAGTCAGGCTTAATGCCAAGACCAGCAGTAACGAAAGCAGCTTGTTCATCATCAGTGTTTCTCCTCTCATTCTTTTCCTTTCGCCATTTTCTATTAAATGGCATACGCATTATATCATACGCCTTAGAATGCTTCAACCTTTTAAAAGTAAAGGAAATTTATTGTAGTCTTTGGTCTTGTTTTATTATAAATATTTACTATAATATTAATGGTGGTTTGCATTAAATGTAGCTGCTAAGCACATCTTGCTTTAAAAATTTGCCGTTGGGCAACTCAAATCGGGTCGTTTGCCGCGGCAGAGAAACGAGGGGATTTTATGGGTAAATTAAACGGCTCCATCGGTGTCATGGATTCCGGCATCGGAGGACTTACCGTGGTCAGGGAACTGCAGAGAATTCTTCCAGGGGAGGATATCATCTATTTCGGTGACAGCGCCAACTGCCCCTATGGTAACAAAACATCAGAGCAAATTGCTGAACTAAGCCGTGGCATGTTGCGCTTTCTGGGGCAAAACGGTGTCAAGGTAGCCGCGATTGCCTGTAATACCATTTCTACGCTGGTGGATCAGCTCACGCCGCATTTTGACTACAACATCATCGGCATTGTCTCCCCGGCAGCCGACTACATAGCCCGGTCAGGTATCAAGCAGGTTGGGCTTATCGCCACCGAATTTACTGTGAGCACCCAAAATTATGATAAGCTCATTCATCAGCACGACCTCTCTATTGAAGTCGTAGGCAAAGGCAGCCCAATGCTGGCCGCGCTGGTAGATCGGGGCGACTTTAACGAGCAGGATATCAACACCGAGATCACTACTCAGATTGACAACATTCTTGCACGCCGCAAGGTGGAACATGTGATTTTAGGCTGCACCCATTATCCAATTGTTGAGGATAACTTTAAGCACTGCTATCCTGAAATCACCTTTGTCAACCCCGCATTGGAACAAGCCAACGCCGTGCGCAATTATCTTACCACGCAGGATGCATTAAGCGACAAATCCCGCGGTAGCTTTACCATCTGCACCTCGGGGGATCCTCAGGTGTATGTCAATGTAGCGAAGCGTTTGGGGCTGTTTGACCCCACCGAACTTAAGGTCGTCAATATTTAAAGCTCTGCGTTCACGGTCTGACCGCAGATTGCTTCCAAACATTAAAAGGATGCCGCCGATTAAAAATCAGCAGCATCCTTTTATGTATTAATCATCACGCAATCATCCCAACATAACGGTAGCCTTGCCATCGTTGATGCTAACAGGCAAGTCATCACCGCCCTCTAATACCTCGGATTGCCCTTCCTGGGTTCCCGGCTCTATCTCGGTCGGTTCCTCGCGAGTCATGGTAGTATAAAGCCAGAAGCAGCACGCCGCCAGAATGCAGATAAACAGCACCTTGAGCTTCGGAGAAATAATATGATGCTTTTCGGGGTCGGGATATTTTATAGCTGCGTACATTTTGCCGATAATCGTACCAATAACAGCTGCTATCAAAATCACAACCAGGACATGCAGCAACACCTGCACCGGCTCCGGCAGCTTGGCCATGAGCTGGGCGAGCACCCCCCCCTGCTCCTCCATCGCAGCCCCATCCATCACATTACCCATTGAAGAAATACCATAACGCATGCTTTGACCTCCATCATTTGAATAATCCGACGCAGGTCATGATCCTGCCGGATTTTTGCACTTCTTACCTATAAGTGTTTAGTTTGGTATGTTTTGTTTCGTGTCACAGGGAGAATTTTTCATTTTAGACCTCCCTGCGGTTGATTTTTTGTCGCCTAATAGGCTATACTGTCATCATATCACGGAAAAGCGGAAAGGGGAATAACAAATGTACAGCGAAATGATGGACACGATCGGCTTTGTCACACAGTTCGACTCGGAGGTCGGTATGGCAATGGCCAAGGAACTCAAGCGCCAGCAGCGTAACATTGAACTTATTGCGAGTGAGAACCTCGTCTCTCCGGCGGTTATGGCCGCGATGGGCTCGGTGCTCACCAATAAATATGCCGAGGGCTATCCCGGAAAACGCTATTATGGCGGATGCGAATGTGTAGATATTGTTGAAAATATTGCGCGCGACCGCGCCTGTAAGTTGTTCGGGGCAGAGCATGCCAACGTTCAGCCACACTCGGGCGCTCAAGCCAACGAGGCGGTTTATTTCGCGTTGGTCAACGTCGGCGACACCGTTTTGGGCATGAGCCTGGCAAATGGTGGACATTTGACCCACGGTTCCCCTGTGAACTTTTCTGGTAAGCACTACAACATGATTTCCTATGGGTTGGATGAAAACGGCTACATCGATTACGACGCTGTGCGTGCGCTCGCCCTTGAGCACAAGCCCAAAATGATTATCGCAGGCGCGTCGGCTTATCCGCGTGAGATTCGCTTTGACCGTTTTTCTGAAATCGCTAAGGAAGTGGGTGCATATCTGTTTGTGGATATGGCACACATCGCCGGTTTGGTTGCTGGGGGCCAGCACATGTCTCCCATCCCTTATGCCGACGTTGTAACCACCACCACTCACAAGACGCTGCGCGGCCCGCGCGGTGGTATGATCCTGTGCAAAAAGGAGCTGGCCCAGAAAATTGACAAAGCCATCTTCCCTGGCACACAGGGCGGCCCGCTTGAGCATATCATTGCATCTAAGGCCATTTGCTTTGGCGAGGCAAACAATGACGCCTTTAAAGCTTACGCCGAACAGACCGTAAAAAATGCCAAGGCCATGGCGGCGGAGTTTGCACGTCTGGGCGTCAACATGGTGTCTGGTGGCACCGACAACCACCTGATGCTTATCGATTTGCAAAACTTAAACATAACCGGCAAGGAGCTTGAACACCGTTTAGATGAGGTTTATATCACCGTCAACAAAAATGCTGTTCCCAACGATCCGCAGAGTCCGTTCGTAACCAGTGGCATACGCATCGGCACTCCCGCCGTAACCACCCGCGGATTCAAAGAGGCGGAAATGACGCTGATCGCCAACTGGATTTATCGCACCGCCACCGACTTTGACGCCACTGCTGAACAGACCCGTAAAGAGGTCGATGCGTTGTGTGCAAAGTTCCCACTTTATCAGTAAGCTTTCGTTTATTTTAACCTTTTGCCGCCGCGGAATTTTGACGATTCCGCGGCGGCTTTTAAAGTCTGGCATCCTTTTATGGCGTGGACAACCATCAGTTTTTACGCTACAATAAAACTATGTCATCAAACCAGTCCTGACATCCGCATAACAAGCAAGTGATCAATCACTTTAGCGCGTTGTCTGACAACCTATATTGCTCGACATATTCGTTATGCTTTAATACAAAAAGTTGTGCAGGAGGAAAATTTGTCATGAACCCACCGCTCGCCGCCCTGTTGCGTCCCAAAACTCTTGACGAGGTTGTCGGGCAGAGCCATCTGCTGGCCCCGGGCGCTGTGTTGCGCGGCATTGTGGACAGCGGTCAGGTACCTAATCTGATCTTCTACGGCCCCTCGGGCGTGGGCAAAACGACCGTTGCGCGCATCATTGCCGCCTCTACCGGCAAGTTGCTGCGGCACCTCAACGGCACCACCTGCGGCACCGCGGATTTAAAAGAGGTGTTTGACGCTCGCAACACCATTTCGGGTTACAATGGTATTCTGCTTTATCTCGACGAGATTCAATACCTCAATAAAAAGCAGCAGCAAACACTGCTGGAATATATTGAGGACGGCAGCGTCACGCTAATCGCTTCCACAACCGAAAACCCTTATTTTTACGTCTATGGTGCGGTGCTTTCACGTTGCACGGTGTTTGAGTTTAAATCCGTACCGCCACAGGAAGTCAAACGTGCCGTGCTGCGTGCCTTTGAAAAAACAGGCGAACAGTATGAGCAGCTATTTACATTGGAGGAGGGCGCAGCCGATTATATCGCTTCCAGCTGTGGTGGCGATGTGCGCAAAGCACTCAACGCCGTTGAGGCGCTAATCCTCGCCTGTACCAATCGCCATATCACGCTTGAGGCTGCACAAGCAGTTTCTCAGCGTTCTGCCATGCGCTATGACCGCGACGGTGACGCACATTATGACATCCTGTCCGCTTTTCAAAAATCGCTGCGCGGCTCGGATGAAAATGCTGCGCTGCACTATCTGGCACGCCTGCTTGAAGCAGGCGATTTGATTTCTGCCTGTCGCCGCTTACTGGTCTGCGCCGCCGAAGATGTTGGATTGGCCTGGCCGCAGATTATCCCCATCGTCAAGGCCTGCGTCGATTCTGCCATGCAGCTCGGTCTGCCAGAGGCACGTATTCCGCTGGCCAACGCCGTAATTTTGGTGGCCACCAGCCCAAAATCAAACTCCGCCATCTGTGCGATTGATGCCGCTATGCAAGATATTGGACAGGGTAAGGCCGGGGATATCCCCGACTCTCTGCGCGACGGACACTATGAGGGTGCCAAGAAGCTCGGGCATGCTACCGGCTACCGCTATCCGCACGATTTTGGTGGCTGGGTGATACAGCAATATCTGCCCGACGTACTTAAAGACAGAACCTATTACGCTTTTGGCAATAACAAAGTCGAGCAAGCTGCGCTGGCATTCCGGAAAAAACAGCGCGGAGAATAACCCGAGCACATTATAACAGGGACGAACAGTTTTGCTGCTTTCGTCCCTGTTTTGATTTTCTTGTCAGCTAAGGGGCATCATGTTTATGGGTCGTGTTAAAACAGCACAAGTGCTGCTTTTAAATCAAAATGCAGAAGTGCCCAAAACTTCCGGGAAAAGATTTTGAGGCGGGCAACCCCACAGGGCTCCGCTGATGCGACGGCAGAAACAACGTAGAGTGATTATTTTATGTGTATTAGATCTAGCTGCTCAGCGTCTTTAATCGTTTGTTTTAGATTAAGCAAGCAACCCTAAAATATTCAAACGTCCGAGGGAGGAATCGGCTAAAAGCCAATTCCCCCCTCTAAATTCTCTCTCTTCGGCGCCAGTTATTCTTCCTCTGCCAGAGCCTTAGCCTCAGCGATAACCGCGGCCTCCAGCTGGTTTGGCAGTTGCTCGTAGCGCTCAAAGCTCAACACAAAGCTACCCCTTCCTTGTGTCATCGAACGCAGCGTGGTAGTGAAATCGTGCATCTCATTCATGGGAACCTCGCCAACAATCTCCTGCGTGCCGTCGCCCCACGGGTTCATGCCCAGAATGCGTCCACGACGCTTGTTAAGATCGCCCATGATGTCACCAGTGTAAGTTTCCGGCACATAAACTTTTAAGGTTCCGATTGGCTCCAAAATAACGGGGCTTGCCTGCGGAATGCCAGCTTTATACGCCACCGATGCCGCTGTTTTAAACGCCATTTCAGACGAATCAACCGGGTGGTATGAGCCGTCGACCAGCGTGGCTTTAAGCCCAACCATTGGATACCCCGCCAGCATACCGCTCTTAATGCAATCTTGCAAACCTTTTTCAACTGCTGGGAAGAAGTTTCTAGGTACGGCACCGCCAAACACGCTTTCGGCAAAGGTCAAGCCATCGCCCTCACAGGGTTCAAACTCAATCCACACGTCACCGAACTGGCCATGACCACCCGACTGTTTTTTATGTCTTCCTTGTACTTTAACCTTTTTACGAATCGTCTCACGATAAGCGACACGCGGTTTTTTAAGCTCAACCTCGGTACCAAATTTGCTCTTTAAGCGACTGACGATAACGTCAAGGTGCTGCTCACCCAAACCGGAAATCAGCAGCTGACGCGACTCAGCGTCCTGTAGAAAGGTGACCACCGGGTCTTCTTCGATCAGGCGCAAAATGCCTTGCGCCACCTTGCCTTCTTCGCCCTTCTTTTTAGCCTTAATCGCCATTGTGAGGGTGGCAAGCGGATAACCGATCTCACGCAGTGCCACAACACGCTTAGGATCGCAGAGCGTGTCGCCGGTAAGTGTCTCTGAAAGCTTGGCAACAGCACAGATGTCACCCGCCGCAACGGCTGAAGTATCTTCCTGCTTTTTACCAGTCATGTAGATTATTTTGCCAAGGCGCTCGGGATTTCCGGTGCGCGCGTTGACCGGTATAATCTCGTTTGAAAGCTTGCCCGAAATTACTTTTACATAGGAAAGTTTGCCGATAAACGGGTCAGCAACGGTTTTAAAGACGTAGGCCGCTAGCGGCTCTAAAATATCGCATTTGCATTCGATCTCTTTGCCGTCGGCAGCTAGGCCGATTTCGTTGCCAGCGTTCTTGGCCGAGGGCATGTGATTAACAATGGCATCAAGCAGCGCATCAATACCTTCCAATGTCAGTGCGGAACCGCACACCACGGGAAATATCTTGCCTTGGCGCAATCCTTCGTTAATACCGAAAATCATTTCTTCGGTTGTAAAGGTACCACCGCCAAAGAATTTTTCCATCAAATTTTCGTCTGCTTCGGCCACCGCTTCGGAGATAATATTGCGGCACTCTTCAACAAATCCGCCGACGTTGGGCATTGAGCCCTGACGGCGATTGCCGTTATCATGCACAAAAGCCTTGTTACCGACAAGGTCTATATAGCACTCGATACCTTTGCCCTCGGTATAGGGTACGACCATCGGGCAGACCTGAGACCCAAAGGTTGAGCGCAGCTGACCTAAAACCTTATAAAAATCAGCATGTTCAGAATCCATCTTGTTGATAAAGAACATGACCTGTTTGTTCTGCTCACGCGCCAGCTTATAAGCCTTTTCAGTACCGACTGTGACACCGCTACGTGCCGAAACCACAATGACGACGCTGCCCGCAGCACGGATGCCTTCATACATGCCGGTGGCAAAATCGAATGCGCCAGGGGTGTCTATCAGATTAATTTTTGTATTATTCCACTCAACGGGGGCAATCGCCATAGAAACCGAAACTGAACGCTTGGTCTCTTCGGGGCCAAAATCACAGACCGTCGTACCGTTTTCTGTCTTGCCTAAGCGATCGGTAACACCTACGCGAAACAAAATTGCCTCTGCGAGCGAGGTTTTACCGCACGAGCCATGACCGGCAAGCGCAATGTTTCTGATCTTATCCGCGAGATACTGTCTCATTTTTCTTTACCCCTTTCAATATGCCGAAAAATCTTCCAGCATATTGTATATTTTGCACAGCAATTTGACCAATAGTCCCATCGCATATGTCTAATTATACTGGATAGACCCCCACCTGACAAGTCCTTTGGACAAAAAAGGTGTTTAAATAAAAATTGTTCTTTCTACTTGGTTCTTTTGCATATACATCATCGAGGTGAATTGACATGTTGATGTATGCCTTCCGTTTTAACAGACGGGTTCGCCGTTCCGCACTACTACTTTTATTGCTGCTAGCCGTTATGGCGGCGGGGCGGTTGGTGCTGAACCTGATTCCCGAAGGAAACGCCGCTCTCACAGGCGCGACAATTAAACGTCAAAGCGGCAAAACCGAGGAACAGCGACAAGAATTCCTGGCGATGCTAGGCTGGGTGGTAAACCCCGAGCCGGATGAAGTCGTCGAGGTAATTATTCCCAAAAAGTTTGATGATGTATATGAAAATTATAATAATATACAAAAGGAGCAAGGTATGGATCTCTCGCGCTATAAGGGCAAACGTTGCAAGCGTTACAGCTACACGGTGCTCAACTACCCCGGTGGCGCGCAGAACGTCCGGTTAAATCTTCTGGTGTGCGGAAATAAGATTATCGGCGGAGATGTCAGCTCAATGGGTCTGGATGGATTTATGCAAGGGCTTATTTTCCCTGCAGAGTCTACCGCCCCCAAAACAAGCTAACCAAGCAAAGGTCGTATGCTAAAAAACCGCCTGGCATAACAACCGAGCAGTAGCATGAAAGGGCAGCGGGAGCTGTAGCAAACATTTATTCGGCCCGCTGCGACCGGCCCACCATCAAACCGCACAGGGTACGGCGGTCAGCCCCCATATTCTTGTTGTGCCATACAAATTATACTGGATCACTCCCCCGAAAAATGACGAGATCCGCCATTTTGGCATCTTGTAAAGCTTAGCGTAAAAGCCCAAACGAACAAGGGTTTTACGCTAAGCTGACAAAATCCCCTTGCTGTGATATGATATCATCATTACGGCAGGGGGGATTTTTTTGGCAATAATTCGTTTGGACAAGCTACTTTCAACGGCAAAGGGGGTTTCGCGCACGGACGCCAAACGGCTCCTGTCGGGTGGGGCCGTCACCGTGGATGGCCAAACCGTTAAATCTGGAAGCGAAAAAGTTGACCCGGTACACCAATCAGTGCTTTTAAAGGGTACCCCCATTATCTTTAATGAACGTATTTATATTTTGATGAATAAGCCGCTTGGGGTCGTTTCCTCCACCAATGACCCTACGAGTCGAACCGTTCTAGATCTGCTGGAGCCTACGCTGCGGCGCAAGGGATTGTTTCCCGCCGGCAGGCTGGATAAATATACTGAGGGAATGCTGATCATCACCGATGACGGCGACTTTGCCCACCGCATTCTTGCACCAAAAAATCATCTCCCCAAAGTCTATGCGTTTGAATTAGATGCGCCCATTGTCAATGCGGCGCTTGTTGAAAAATTTTCACAGGGGGTCTATCTCGGTGGCGGGAAAAGCTCGTCCCCAGCCATTCTAGAGCCACTGTCTGAAACGTCGGGACGGGTGACAATTTATGAGGGCATTTACCACCAGGTGCGACGGATGTTTGACCAAAACGGCGGAAAAGTGACCCGCTTAAAACGGATATGTATCGGCGGACTTGCACTCGATCCGACCCTTGCACCAGGCGAAAGTCGGTTACTTTTTCCCAAAGAATTGGAAAAATTGATTTATTTTTGAAATTCTATTTGACGCATGTTTTTCTCAATGCTAAAATACGCATTGAAAGTGGGGTGTTGAAATGGCGTATCTGGAAGCGATTGACAATTCCAGCCTATGGCTGATTCACGATTTGTTTCATTCTGGTTTTCTTGACTGGCTGATGCCCATTATCACTGCTCTGGGCGATTACGGCGGCATCTGGGTGCTGATCTGCTTTATTTTACTCCTGCGCAAAAAGACTCGCATGGCAGGTGTAACTATGGCATTAGCCATACTGACCTGTTATCTCTTCGGTAACCTTTTCTTAAAAAACTTTATTTGCCGCGCGCGCCCTTATACCGATGATCCGACGATTAAGCTGCTGATCCCCCCCGACAGAGAGCTTTATTCCTTCCCTTCGGGGCATGCTATGTGCAGCTTCGCCGCAGCGACCACACTGATGCTGTGGCGTTATCGGTTTGCTCTGGCCGCCATGGCACTGGCTGCACTGATCGCTTTTTCTCGTATTTATCTTATGATGCACTATCCGCTTGATGTGGGTGCGGGTATGGCGTTAGGCATATGTTCAGCTATTGTTGCCTGCCGTATTATCAAATTCTATGAGCAGCATCGGCGTTATCGTATCAAAACAACACAACCTTAATTTATTAAAATCCGGGCAAGGCCGATTGACCTGCCCGGATTTATGTTTTTTAATAAGAATTATCATACTGTTATCGATAGCGTCTAGCGGCATGTTTATATTTGTGGGATTTAATCGTCCTCGTGTGATTCATGTTCAAGACCAATATCGCTGATCATTACGGCGCCGGTTGAAATACTGTCGCGTCCAAATTTTTCGCGCACCGAATCGATGGCCGTCTCAAGCCTTTTGCGGCGTTCACGCTGTTGAGGCGGCGTGCCGAAAAACGAGAGCTGTTCGGCGGCCTCAGCGGCATCCACCAGATTGATGCCCGTTACCGTCAGCATCCTGATTGGGGTTTGACCGTTCCAGGCGCCTGCCACTAGCTTCATCGCCGCTTCGGCCAGCTCTGAAGACAGTCCGGTCGGGTTTTGCAACGGACACTGTCGCGAGGTGGTACGCATATAGGTGTCCTTTATTTGCAACTGCACAGTCCGACAGCAAAGGCCATACCGACGCATCCTTGTGGCAACCTCGTCGGAGAGTGCCGCCACCCCGACCCGGATATCCTTGATGTCGGTTAAATCTCGCCGAAAGGTCATACCGTTACCGACCGATTTTATCTCCCGCGGGGTATCCGAGCGCTGAACCACACTGTCATCCATGCCGTTGGCATAGTCATAAATCTGTCCACCCAGCTTGCCCAACCGAGTTGTGAGCTGCGCGGGGTCTGCAGCAGCCAGCTGACCGATGGTTTGGATATAGATGTCTGACAACGTTTTCTCCACCGAGGCCCCGACATATAATAGGGATGAAACCGGCAGCGGCCAGATCATCTGTTGCCAGTTCCGACGGTCAATGACGGTAGTGGCATCCGGCTTTTTATAGTCCGAGCCCATTTTTGCAAAAATCTTGTTGAACGAAACCCCGACCGAAATGGTTAGTCCTGTTTCCTGCCGCACCTCATGCCGCAATCGATTGGCAATCTCGCGTCCGGCCCCGAACAGATTTTGCGAACCGGTCACATCCAGCCAGGATTCATCGATGCCAAACGGCTCGACCTGGTCGGTATAGCGCCGATAGATCTCGTTGACCAGCCGCGAATATTTGACATATTCGTTGCGATGGGGACGCACAAGCATCAGACCGGGGCATTTACGCTGTGCCTGCCAGATGGTTTCAGCTGTTTTGACGCCAAACCGCTTGGCCTGCTCATTTTTAGCCAGAATAATGCCATGTCGGCTGTTGGGGTCGCCGCAGACCGCCATCGGCCCTGCACAAAGCTCGGGGTTCAAAACCGTTTCAACTGAAGCAAAAAAACTATTACAGTCGCAATGCAGGATCACTCTG
Organism: Oscillospiraceae bacterium MB24-C1; assembly: GCA_030913685.1. Classification (NCBI taxonomy): domain Bacteria; kingdom Bacillati; phylum Bacillota; class Clostridia; order Eubacteriales; family Oscillospiraceae; species Oscillospiraceae bacterium MB24-C1. Next base: position 1,534,467 of record CP133187.1, read on the forward strand.
TCCACAGCAGCCACCTCTCTTTGCGAACCATTGTAGCATGTCCGGCGAGCGGCTTCAACGCTTAAGTGTCGCGTGATTTTAGCATGTTTTATGATTATTCTGTAAAACTTTATGAAATTCGAGTTTTAAAGATGACATAATCCGTGCAAAACGTTATAATAAGTTTATCTGTTAAACGGGCGTCCTTGCACGTTCGCTTTCTCTCAGCTAAAAATGTGCAAATTTATGCTTGGCATATCGAAGGAGGATACGCAATGAAACTGACCTTTCTGGGCGCGACCCACGAGGTAACCGGCAGCTGTTTTTATATTGAAGCCTGCGGCAAAAAACTGATTATCGACTGCGGCATGGAACAGGGCCCAAACTTTTTTGAAAACCAGGAAATTCCGGTCGCGGCAGGCGAACTGGATTTTGTTTTGCTAACGCACGCACACATCGACCACTCCGGCATGTTGCCGCTGCTGTGCAAAAATGGTTTTAAAGGCGAGATTCATTCCACTGAAGCAACCGCCGATCTTTGCAATGTGATGCTGCGCGACTCCGCTCATATTCAGGAGTTTGAAGCTGAATGGCGCAACCGAAAGGCCAAGCGTGCCGGCCATGATGAGTATGTGCCCATCTACACAATGGATGACGCTATTGCCGCCATCAATTGTTTTATGCCACATCCCTATAACCAGAAAATCGCTGTTGCGCAGGGAATTGAGGTTCGCTTTATCGATGTGGGACATCTTCTGGGATCGGCTTCCATTGAGGTTTGGTTGACCGAAGGAGATGTCACCAAAAAGCTGGTTTTCTCCGGCGATATTGGCAACCTCAACCAGCCGATTATCAAAGACCCACAGTATATTCCTGACGCCGACTATGTCGTCATGGAATCGACCTATGGTAATCGAAATCACGGTGACCGGCCCGACTACATAAAATCGCTCACCGAAGTTCTCCAAAAAACTTTTGACCGTGGCGGTAATGTAGTCATTCCGTCGTTTGCAGTGGGTCGTACGCAGGAGATGCTCTACTTCATGCGCGAGATCAAGCAGAAAAAGCTGATCACCGGACATGATTTCACCGTCTATGTCGATAGCCCGCTCGCCATTGAAGCGACTAATATCTTTCACCGCAATGGCCGGGAGTGCTTTGACGAGGCAACGCTTGAGCTTCTGAATCAGGGCATCAACCCCATAAGCTTTGAAGGGCTTAAAGTATCAGTCACCTCCGAAGAGTCGAAGATGATTAACTTTGATACCGAGCCCAAGGTGATTATCTCAGCCAGCGGCATGTGTGACGCGGGGCGCATTAAGCACCATCTCAAACATAATCTCTGGCGTAAAGAAAGCACCATTCTTTTTGTTGGTTATCAGGCTGTGGGCAGTCTTGGCCGTTCGATTGTGGATGGCGCGCAAACCGTCAAGCTTTTCGGCGAGCCGATTGAGATTCACGCCGAAATTGAGCGTCTAGCCGGCATCAGCGGCCACGCTGACAAAGACGGCCTGATGGCGTGGATCGGTCATTTTTCTCCTAAGCCTCAGCGCGTGTTTGTTGTGCATGGTGAAGATGAAGTCTGTACCGGTTTTGCTGAGGAACTGGTTTCACTGGGCCATACAGCCGTTGCACCCTACTCTGGTACCTGCTACGATCTGGCCACCAACACGCTGCTAATTGAAAAGGGACCCATCCCAATCAAGAAGGATTATGCTGCGCGGCGTGCTGAAACAATGTTTTCGCGTCTACTGGCTGCGGGCAAGCGGCTGCTTGAGGTCATTGAGCACAACCGCGGCGGTACAAACAAAGATCTTGCACGTTTTGCCTCACAGATTCAGTCGCTTTGCGATAAATGGGACAGATAATTTAATTGACAACCACTGGGTCACCATAGAGAGAGATTTCTGCGGTGGCCCTAACTTTTTTTAAAAGCTTTCGCCCAGCTTGCAGACGGCCAATTGCGCGTTTTGTCACCCGCCAGCGAAAGGTTTGGCGTACTTTGTACACCTCGATGTAAAAGCGGGAGTGAGTGCGAAACCCCAGTGTTGTGTCAATCAATAAGATAGTCGCCACAACATTTTCTGGGGCGCTATATTTGAATTTCCTTTTCATTGATATAACACGGAAATTATTTTAGCATTATCTCACTGGAATACCAAAAACAACATTGCAACAAAAATGCATACTCCCAAACACTTAATATTCGAACGCGCTTACTGCGTGGTTCACCGGTAAAGAGAACCAGAGGAAGGAGAGCCCCCTGATTCTTTTTACTATTACCCACCAACATCATGGAAGAGCCGTAAAACGCGGCTCGCGACGTAACCGCCGGGTACAAACAAGTATTTAGGAGGAACGAACCATGAAGAAAACTCTCGCGCTTGGCCTTGCAACTGCAATGATGCTGAGCATGGGCGCGGCTGTCTCTGCAGCAAATGACGACGCCCTTTACCCCGTTGGCGCAATCAGCGACTCGGCTTATCTCTATAGCAGCGATGCGTCTGCTGTTGATATGGCCAATCCTGTTGAAAGCGTCGCTTATGGCAAAACCCTGTACTACCCGCTGCTTAACAACGCTGAGGCGCCGGCAGAACCCTTCACCTATGTCTATGAGTCTGACGCTGTTTCAGGCATCAAAGTTAAGGCTGATTGGGATATGAACGGCAAACTGGTCAAGAATGTTGAGATTGCTAAGAAGAAGGTTACCGGCGAAACCCTTTCGCAGAAGTACATCTACTTCCTGGCTGTCACCCTGGACGACTCCACCAGCACCTCTTCTATCGATGTTATCGGTACTGTTGAGATGCGCAAATCCGGCAGCTTTGACTACGAAGATATGCAGCTTGACGTAAACATGGAAGTTGCTTACCCTGTTGCTGATGAAGCCCTTATCACCGAAGATCTCCAGATTTTCAAAGAGGGTGCAGGCTTTGTTGGTGAGTCTGAAGAAGAGTTCACCTTTGAGTGCGATGACGACAGCTACTTCACCGTCAACACCGTTGGCCAGAGCAAGCTGCTGATTTCTGCTTCCACCGATTTCGATTCCGATATCGCAGACCTCTATCCCGATGCTAACCTGAACTTCTTCTATGGAAACGGCGCTACCTTTAACAAGACCGGTATCCTGACTCTTGCCGCTGACGAAGGTTCTTTCCTCTATCAGCTCAAGGACGACGGCATGGTTCGCCTGAATGCTGAGTATGACGAGTATGATGAAGCTTTCATCATCAAGACCAAGACTCTTGGCAAATACATCGTTTCCGACACCGCGCTGACCATCGTCAACATTCCTAGCGACAATGGCGATAATGGTAGTGACAATGGCGACAATGGCGGCAGCGTCACCAACCCCGGCACAGGTGCTGCGCTTTAATTAACGTGCATTCTCTCTAAATGACAACATTGACCTCATCATAAAGCCGCGGGGGCGAAGGATAAAAATCCTTCGCCCCCGCTTTTTTGTAATTGACTGCTATTCCTGTGTGGTTTCATACGGCCAGTCTATGATACCCCCCATATCGTAAACATGATTATACCCCATTGCCACCAGCTCTTTTGCAGCTGCCTCGCTGCGCCTTCCACTACGGCAGTAGACAAAAATCACCTGTCGCTTATCCGGCAACTCTGCCTGAGCACGTTCGGCCAGTTCATAATCGGGTATCAACACCGCACCGGGGATACGCTTTTCTTTATACTCCTGTTCAGTGCGCACATCCAGTAGAACGTAGGTGCTATCCTCCGTTTCACTAAACTCGTCCATCATCTGTTTGGCATTTTCAGCATCTATTTTGGTATAGACCGGATCCATTGTACACCAGCTTACATTCTTTTGTTCCAGCTCCTGTCCGGCGTCTTGCTCCTGTGCTATCTGTATACCTCGCCGCAGCGCCTCTTCGTCAATCATGCCACCCGCATAAGCCGCAAGGTTGCCGTTTCGATCAATAAAATATGTGGTCGGGAAGCCGGTAACGCCAAAGGCATTGGTACCTTGTGTACCTTGGTCGTCAAAAAAAACCGGGAATGAATAGCCCTTTTCAGCGTAAAATTTTTCTCCTTTTTCACGAGTCTCCCGCACGCCGTCGGTCACGTTAAGCATCACAAAGGTAACTTCGTCACCCAGCTCTTGATAGACGGTGTCAAAATCCGGCATTTCCTCAACGCAAAATCCGCACCAGCTCGCCCAGAAGTTCAGCACAATCGGCTTACCCTTTAGGCTGTCAAACTCCATGGTGTTGCCCTCAAGATCGGTCAGGGTAAAGTTCGGCGCAGGCGTACGCTCCGGCTCTTCAGCCGCATTGCCCTCTCCTGATTGTTCACCCTGTGACGAGGTAGCCTCCCCTGCCTGTGACGAAGAAGTTATCGGTTGTAAGTTATCGGTCAAATAGTTCTCGCCCAGCGCTTTATAGCCCAAATAAGCCACCGCTATTACGCCGCATAGCAGCAAAACGGTCAGGCCAAGCTTTTTATTTTGCTTCATCATATTCTACTCCTTTCTGTTATCACAAGCTCAATAGGGCCAAAAACCGCCCCATCTGACCCGTCATCATTAAAATACCCACTACAACCAGCAGCAATCCTGAAACGGTATTAATTATATTATAATGCGTTTTTATCCAGTTAAAACTGCCCTGTAGCTGATTTAGAAGTAAGGCCGCCAGCAAAAACGGCACCCCCAGTCCCAATGAGTAGCAAAGCAGCATCAGAATACCGCCAACAGCTGACCCCTGCTGCGACGCCAACATCAGCGCAGAGCCTAAAAACGCCCCGACACAAGGCGTCCACCCCACAGAAAAGACCATTCCGAATAAAAACGTTGAAAAGAAGCTGTGGGAAACCGTGGCTGTTTTATGTTGCATCACACGGTTTAAAAAACCGATTTTAAAAACACCGAGATAGTTTAAACCAAAAATTACGACTATCGCACCGGTTATTAGATTGACCATGACCGTGTGACGGCTCAATAACCCGCCCAGCGTACCCGCAAAAGCCCCCAGAGAAACAAACACAGTGGTAAATCCTGCGATAAAACCTAAAGCGCCCTTGAGCGTTTTTCGGGTATTGCCCTCGCCATTTTGCCCGGCAAAATAAGAGATATACACCGGCAGCAGCGGCAGCAGGCAAGGAGAAATGAAGGTGATAATCCCTTCGAGAAATAACAGCAGATACTGCATAGCGACCTCCCAAAATTATTTTTATGAAAATCATACCATATGAGTATGTTCTTTGCTAGCGCTTTTAAAAAAGTTTACATTTTTAACTATCTGGACACGGAGCGCTTAAAAAACGGACTAAAATCAAGATTGTTCAAAATATCCCCGACGACTTTTAACCATGTCATGAAAATTTTTCTCACTCTTTACTGTTCATCTGTGGTGTGCTATGATATCCCTATTAAAATAATAGGTTTATACCGCACGAGGATAAAACAAGATGGAACGATACAGGGAAATTGAACACAGTCTACACAAAAAGTTTAGCAAAACCATTTGGAGCAAATTTGTAGGCGCCATAAAAGAATATCAAATGCTTTCTCCCGGCGACCGGGTTGCCGTCTGCATTTCGGGGGGCAAGGATTCAATGCTGCTGGCAAAGTTGATGCAGCAGCTACACAAGGTTAGCGACTTCCCTTTTGAAGTGAAGTTCATGGTCATGGATCCTGGTTATCTACCCGAAAACCGCAAAATGATTGAGGATAACGCCGAGCAGCTTAATATTCCGATTACTATTTTCAATGCCAATATTTATGATTATGTTTTTAGCCAACCCAAAAACCCCTGTTATTTATGCTCGCGTATGCGGCGCGGCAATCTTTATGCGCAGGCAAAGGCTCTTGGATGCAACAAAATTGCGCTGGGCCACCACTTTGACGACATGATTGAAACCGTTCTCATCAGTATGATATACGGCTCTCAGGTTCGCACGATGATGCCCAAGCTGCACAGTGATAATTTTGAGGGAATGGAGTTAATTCGCCCGCTTTATCTAGTGCGCGAATCTGAAATTATCCGCTGGAAGAACTATAACAAGCTGGAATTTTTGCAGTGCGCCTGTCGCTTTACCGAGTGTTCCACCGCCGACACCACCACTTCAAAGCGTGCAGAGATCAAGGCGCTGATTGCAAAGCTTGAAAAGGGCAATTCTCAGGTACCGCTCAACATTTTTCGCAGTGTGCATAACATTAAGCTGGGCGCGGTCATTGGCTATACACTAAACGGTGAGCAGCACAGCTTTTTGGATGACTACGACCGAGATACTGACGCAGGCCCTGACGATGGGTTGATGATCTAACATTTGATTGGTCGGATTCGACTGAAAGTTGCTTTACTCGGACTGGATAAAGTATTTGAATGTTAGAAAAGCACCCTAAAAACACCAATCTTTAACGAAGCAACCCTTACGGTATCTATATATATGTCGGATTTTATCCCCCACAAGTTTTTGAAAAGCTTACTAAAATTTTAATATAGATAAAGATATAAAAGAAGCGGTGTTGCCCAAAAAGCAGCACCGCTTAATCTTTGAATTTATTTTGACATTTTGTCAATCAACTTCATCAGCTCATCGACCTTTTGTTCGGCATTGCCCTGCTGGGCAGCTTCAAGCAGGCAGCCATGCATGTGCGCAGCAACCACCTCGCGGTTGGCCCGGCGCAAAATCGCCTCGGTGGCCATCAGCTGGGTCGAAATATCGATACAGTAGCGGTCATCCTCCACCATGCGCAGGAGGCCATCAATCTGACCCCGCGCCGTCTTGAGCAGCCGCGAAACCTTTTCTTTATCTGCGCGCATAAGACGCTACTCCTCTCAATTGCCAAACAGGCCTTTTTTTTCAGTGACCGATACTGGCTCAAACCCCGCTTCGCTCACTGCTTTCATCAGCGCGTCGTCCGCCACTTCTGACGCAAGAGTAACCGTTGCGGTTTTTTTGGCGAGATCCACCTTGGCAGAAGCGACCCCCTCTACCGCCGAAAGCGCCTTTTCGACCGAGGCTTGACAATGCTGGCAGCTCATGCCATTGACTGTGATGATTTTCTTCATATCATTTTCCTCCAGTTCTTGATTGGTTTGCTGAGATTCTAACTGTGGCGAAACTGCGCTTTGCACATCTACACCGGTGGGCTGCGGCTTAAAGAACCGCAGTCTTAATGCGTTGCTAACCACGCAGACCGAGCTAAGGCTCATGGCCGCAGCGCCGAACATCGGGTTGAGCTTTAGTGCGAACATCGGATAAAGCAACCCAGCAGCTAGCGGAATGCCGATAACGTTGTAGAAAAACGCCCAAAACAGATTCATTTTGATATTGCGTATCGTTGCATGAGAGAGCCGCAAGGCTGTGACCAGATCTAGCAGATCACTTTTCATCAATACGATATCAGCCGATTCAATGGCGATATCAGTTCCAGCACCAATCGCGATACCCACATCGGCACGGGTCAGCGCCGGAGCGTCATTAATGCCGTCGCCAACCATTGCAACGCGCTGCCCCTGCTCTTGTATGGCGCGGATCTCGCGCTCTTTATCCTGTGGTAGCACCTCGGCCACCACGCGGTCGATATCAAGGCTCCTGCGAATTGCCTCGGCAGTTTTACGATTATCACCGGTGAGCATTACCACATCAACGCCGAGCGCCTTGAGCTGTGCGATAGCCTGGCGGCTGGTAGGCTTGACGACATCTGCCGCCGCGATGACACCCAGCAGCTCACCACCTTTTGCAAAGTAAAGTGGTGTTTTGCCCTGATCAGCCAGTGCGTCACACTGTTTTTCCAACTGCGTACAGTTTATATTTTGTTGTCGCATCAGCGCCGCGTTACCAGCAAAGTAAATCTCACCCGTAATCTCGGCCGAAAGTCCCTTGCCGGAAATGGCCTCGAACTTTTCGACTACCGATAACACCATGTTCTGCTGCCGGGCATATTCGGTGACCGCCTCGGCCAACGGATGCTCGGAGGCCTGCTCTAAAGATGCCGCTGCCTGCACAAGCGTCTCGGCGGTTACACCTTCTGCCGGTAGCACGTCGGTTACGCGAGGCTTACCTTCAGTGATGGTGCCAGTTTTATCGAGCACAACTGTCTGTACGCTGTGCGCCGTCTCCAACGCCTCGGCCGATTTAATCAAAATACCGTTTTGCGCACCTTTGCCAGTAGCAACCATGATGGCAACCGGCGTTGCCAACCCCAGCGCACAGGGGCAGGAAATAACGAGTACCGCGATGCCGATAGATAACGCAAATTCAAAGCTTTGCCCCGCGATCAGCCATACCGCAGTGGCGATAACTGCTATGGTGATGACGACCGGTACAAAAATACCACTAATCTTATCCGCAAGCTTGGCGATGGGCGCTTTTGAGCTGCCCGCCTCTTCCACAAGACGAATAATCTGGGCGAGCGTCGTGTCGTCTCCCACTTTTTGCGCCTCAAATTTAAAGTAACCTGTTTTATTGATGGTGGCGGCAATAACGTTATCCCCTACTGCCTTTTCGACCGGAATGCTTTCGCCGGTGAGCGCCGACTGGTCGACTGCCGACGAACCCTCGACAATGACGCCGTCCACTGCAATACTCTGTCCAGGGCGCACTACCAGAATATCCCCCTGCCGCACTTCGGCAACGGGAATTTCGCGTTCGACGCCGTCCTTTATAACAGTTGCCGTCTTAGGTGCCAAATCAATCAGTTTAGCAATGGCCTCGCTGGTTTTGCCCTTTGAACGCGTTTCAAGATATTTCCCGAGTGTAATTAACGTTAAAATTGTCGCGGCGGATTCAAAGTAAAGATCGCTGTGATAACGCATGACCAGTCCCATGTCACCCACGCCTAGACCGTAACCTATGCGGTAGATGGCAAACACGCCGTAAACCACTGCCGCGGTCGAACCGATTGCGATAAGTGAATCCATATTGGGTGCGCGGTGCCACAGCGTTTTAAAACCCACCTGAAAAAACTTACGGTTGACATAGAGCACCGGTAGCGTCAGCAAAAGCTGGGTCATGGCATAGGCGATGGCGTTTTGCATTCCAACCATAAAAGGCGGTAGCGGTACCCCCATCATATGCCCCATTGAAATATACATCAGCGGCACAAAAAAGATAAAAGAAACGATGAGGCGATGTTTCATCTCGGCCAACTGCTGTTGCAGCAATGATTTTTCAGACTGCTTTTCAGCACCCTGTACAGATGTATCGCCCGTGCTGGCGCCGTAGCCCGCCGCCGTCACCGCCGCCACAATGTCGGGGTCGTTTACTTTATCGGGTTGATATTCTACCGTCATTTTGTTAGCGAGCAGGTTGACGTTGACCGACTGTACGCCCTCAAGCTTTTTCACCGATCGCTCAACATTGGCTGAGCAGGCTGAGCAGGTCATGCCCGTAACAGTAAAAGATTGTTTCATGAGAACTCTCCCTCCCCACCCCCCAGGGGTGTGTTTTTCTTTAGTTTAGCATTTTGTCATACAAAACGCAAGTCCCCTTTTATAATTTGTTTTTTTAATGGAAAAACACCCACGAATCTAGAATTCGCAGGTGTTAACATGCCAAAATATCAAAAATTTATAAAAACAAGATAAAACTCAGCGCCTCGAAAAGTCAATTCAATAAAATATAGTTACAGGAGGAGGTAACAAGGTCGTGTCGAGCTGCAGCAGCATCCAAGCCACCCACCGAAATTAGCAAAACCGTCTATCGCAAGCGTTGAGACGCACAAAGTGCGCTGGACCGCCTACTCATGGGCGAGAAAACAAAAAATTAAGTTTGCGAAACTGCGCGTAAAAAACTGTGCGGGTCAAAGCGCCTTTCCCGGTAAGCTGAAGTAAGAACGTTGACCCGGATAAAGGTTTATTGGAACACTTCGGTAGAAAGGTAACGCTCGCCAGTATCTGGCAAGACCACCGCTATCATTTTACCCATGTACTCAGAGCGTTGCGCAACTGCGAGTGCCGCCGCTAACGCTGCGCCACTTGAAATGCCCACCAGTAGCCCCTCTGTACGTGCTACCGACTTCGCGGCGGAAAACGCTTCTGCATCAGTGACTGAAATCACCTCGTCATAGACATCGCGATCAAGAACTTCAGGGATAAAGTTGGCCCCGATACCTTGAATCTGATGTGCCCCGGCATAACCCTTGCTCAGCAGAGGTGATGCCGCAGGCTCTACCCCAATGATTCGTATATCCGGATTTTGTTTTTTGAGATAGCGTCCCACGCCGCTCAGAGTTCCACCCGTGCCGAAAGTCGCGATAAAAACGGCTACCTTGCCATCAGTATCCGCCCAAATTTCGGGACCGGTCGTTTCGTAATGCGCCTGCGCATTTGATGGATTCTCAAACTGGCTTGGAATGAAGCTGTTGGGCAACTGTTCTGCAAGCACCTTTGCCTTTTCGACCGCTCCAGCCATTCCCTTGATGCCTTCTGTTAAAATAATCTCAGCGCCATAGGCCGCCAAAAGCCGTCGTCTTTCTATACTCATAGTATCAGGCATAGTTAAAACGACCTTGTACCCCTTGACCGCCGCCACCATGGCTAGTCCTATGCCGGTGTTTCCGCTTGTCGGCTCAATAATGGTAGAGCCGGGCTGAAGTAGCCCCTTGCGCTCAGCATCTGTAATCATAGCAAGACCAATACGATCTTTGGCGCTTCCGCCGGGGTTAAAGCTTTCAAGTTTAGCCACTATCTGCGCATTTACATCATGATTTTTTTGGAAAGTCGACAGCTGAAGCATTGGTGTCCTGCCGATTAGATCAATCACATTTTCAGCAATTTTGATCATGCTCTACCTCGTTTCTACACTGCAATAATGTCTTGAAGTGTTTTTAGTATGCGCATTTGGGGCATGTTTGTCAACAAATTAGTTTGACTTTATGCTACCCTAAGGCTAAAATAAATTTATTGTCAAAATAAAGGAGCCTGATTTTTTATGACACGCGAACAAGCTTGGAATCTTTTGACGCAATACAACAAGGAGCCCTTTCACCTTAAGCACGCCGTAACGCTCGAAGGCGTTATGCGTTATTTTGCCATTCAGCTGGGGCATGCCGACGAGGCAGATCTCTGGGCTGTGGTCGGTTTGTTACATGACCTTGATTTTGAACAATTTCCCGAATCACATTGCATAAAGCAGCAACAGCTGATGAAGGAAGCCGGCATTGATGACATTATTATACGCGCTACCGCAAGCCATGGTTGGCCGCACGCTGTTGATATTGAACCGGTCAGTGAGATGGAAAAGGTACTTTACGCCACCGATGAGCTCACCGGCTTGATAGGTGCTGTCGCGCTGATGCGCCCTTCTAAAAGTGTTCAGGATATGGAGCTTAAATCGGTCAAAAAGAAATTTAAAACTCCAGCGTTTGCAGCAGGATGTTCCCGCGATGTAATCCAAAAAGGGGCTGAGCTGCTTAGTTGGGAGCTCGACGAACTGATTTCACAAACAATTCTAGCCATGAGAACCTGTGAAAAAGATGCCAATCAATTCAATGCTTAAAGCCTGGCGTTTTAATTTTTATAAGGCGGCAAAGGATAACCTTTGCCGCCTTATTTCACCTACCATTTGACGTAAAAGCTCCGACATTTTTCATCCTTTTTCGACAAAACAATAGTGGTTTTTGAACGTATAAAACAACTTTTTCTACAAAATTTGTGGAACAACGCAATATAATACACAGGTATAAAATGTTATAATTATTGGTAAATCGTTGATACAAGAAGAATATTTATGAAAGGAAGACTATTTTGAAGAACGCTTCTCCTGTATATGAATGCATACTCACTGCAAATGAGCAAGGGTCCTGTTTAATATTAAACAGTGTAACAGAAGCATTCTGTCGCGTGGTAGGCATCAGCCCCCATTCTCTGGGAATGCCCCTTGAAAAAGTAGTTGCTCAAAAAACCGCCGCCTGGATATATCAGGCCTTTTCTTATATTAAAGATGGCAATGAGGCCATCCGAGACCTACGCGAAATTCAGGGCAGTTTCTGGTGCTATTCTCTTGCTTATAATAAACCAAAGCTTACAGTTTCGCTGTCTCCTATCTGGGACGTAGATGAGGCCAATCGTACCTATAGCGTGAATAACCTTGCTAACATGTCGCTAAACAAGTTCCATGGTTCATTTCACGATTCGCTTCTAATCAACTGTAACGAAAGCAACTATAAGATAGCAAGCATCAGTCCTGCTCTTTCGCAGCTGTTGGGAATAACTATCGGCGATAACATTGATACGCTATTTTCTTACATGCAAAACCTCTGTACCGACAGACTTATAAAGCGCTCTATGGAGCTCAACAAAGTTCATTACTATATGGATGTATATGAGCATGATAAAACGACTTGTCATCTGTTGATCACGCTGATTCCGTTAAACCACTTTGAACGGTATATGCTCATTGGGCTTCATAAATTGCAAGAGCGTGACTATTATCAGATGATGAAATCGATCGACACAAGCCCTCGACAAATCTGCGAGGCAGGAAATATCGGTGTGGCTGTTATCGAAACGGAAAACTGTAAATACAAGAGAATCATAAACGCTAATACTTGTTTTAACCGTCTGGTTTATTCGCATGAGGATTTTGAACTACTGCGAATCAAGATCATTCCAGTTTGTTGCGCTAAACAGAGTATCCTTACTGCTTCACGCCGCCTAGGCAACCTGAATTGCCTGATTGCTGCTATTCCAACACTAAACTCCAACCAAATATTTCTGTTCATCATACCTGACACCGGGCCGCAACCATCCATACAGAGTTTGGCTAACCGACTTACCAAACGAGAATTTGAAATCGCCTGCCATATTGTCAACGGAAATTCCATCAAGGGCATCTCGGCCGATTGCGGCATCTCAGAAGGCACCGTAAAGAAAAATCTTTCAAATATTTATAGCAAGCTCCAGATCAACAACCGCGTCGATCTGGTCCGCTTAATTTTCCCAACGGTAATTAACTAATTGCGTCTACCACGATACCTTTCAAATGGTCGGGATGTACATCATGGCGCCTGAGTCGATCACAGAGGGTTTCGACAAACTTCCTGTCTGAGGAGATATCTTCAATGCAGCAGACCGAGTCACTGCACGGCTTCCCCTCCTCATATGCTCTCAGGCCAAATACGCTGAACGATCCTAAGTCTTCAATGTGTTTCTCTGAACATACAATCTCATAGCAGATGATCACTTTGCTACACTCCCCTTTATTCTTGGATGCAAAATTATCATATCAAACTTCCAATAACTATATCCATACTAAAAAAGTTGGGTTGATAGGTTGTTTCGTGAATATTAAGCTTTGTTTTGTGCAACAAGAATAACCGATCAAATATTTCATAGCCTAACTACAATAAGAACTGTCATGCTCACTTGTTTTCTACAAAATTACATACCGAGTTGTTTTGGATGTTGTAATACAGTTTTTTATTCAGTTTAACCTTTTTAGCATTTAAGCCAAAATTTTCACACAAAAACAACGGAAGAACCCTTTAGATTTTACAATATTTTCCCCTCGGTTGATATGCGCCGAGGTTTTTGTCTGTGGTCTATTAACTTACAGATTGGCTATTACGTGCCTGTGGCCTATATCTGAGGCGCAGCAACCCAATGTGTTATAATAACGTCATGTAAAATTACTGAGCAGTAATGTTTTAAAAGAGGTGACTGCTGATGAGACAAACCGTTGAACACCCCTTATCACCCATCTATGATGAGCATTCCAGAATTTTAATTCTTGGCACAATGCCTTCTCCAATGTCAAGGCAACGAGCTTTTTACTACGCGCACCCACAAAACCGTTTCTGGCAAATTTTGTGTGCATTGCTAGGGCGTCCCCCAGTAGGCGATAACAATGCCCGTCGAAGCCTTTGCCTTTCACACGGCATCGCCCTTTGGGATGTGCTGCAAAGCTGCACCATAGAGGGTGCCAGTGATGCCAGTATCAGAGACGCTGTGCCCAACAATATTGCCCAAATACTCGCAATAGCCGATATACAGGCGATATTTACCACAGGCCAAACAGCCGGAAGGTTTTATCACCGCCTGTGTGAACACAGCACCGGTAAACCCGCCATTGTGCTACCCTCTCCCAGCGCGGCTAACGCCGCCATGCGCCTCGACACGCTAATTGAACGCTACCAGATCCTCCTGCCCTATCTCGGCGAAGTACCAACTTGTATTTGAGAAAGCACCTCACCGATAGGCGCGCAGAGCACCAGCTCTGCGGCGTCATCCAATCGGGTAGCGTCGCGGTTAATCAGCACGATTTTACCGCGAACATAATTGAGCAGGCCCGCCGCCGGATAGACCGCCAGACTCGTTCCGCCCACAATGACCAGATCAGCCGACCGCAGCTCAGACACTGCCCGCTCGACGGTATCGGTGTCCAGTGCCTCTTCATATAGCACGACATCCGGCTTTATCACACCGCTGCAATCACAGTGGGGTACGCCGGGGCCGCGCATGGCGTTTATTCCATATGCCTTACCGCAGGACATACATCGATTGCGCAACATTGAGCCGTGCAATTCCAACACATTTTTGCTGCCGGCCAGCTGGTGGAGCCCGTCAATATTCTGAGTGATGACGGCCGCGAGCTTGCCGGCTGCTTCTAATTCGGCAAGCTTTTTGTGCGCCGCATTGGGCTCTATATTGCTGTACATCATTTTGGTCTGATAAAACCTATAAAAGTCCTCAGTGTGCCTCATAAAAAAGCTATGGCTTAAAATGGTTTCAGGCGGATAGTTAAACTGCTGATTATATAACCCATCCACGCTTCGAAAATCCGGTATACCACTTTCAGTCGATACCCCCGCGCCACCGAAAAAGACAACCCTTTGGCTTTGATCGATCAGCTTTTGTAGTTTTCCAAGACCTTTCATACATTTATTCCTTCCCAATATACTGAAAGCGTGGCTGCGTCTTCCCGCCATGCATAATTGTTTCATGCCACATGCCGGCCGGGCGTACCCAGATGCCGCTTTCGCCATAAAGCGCCTGATACACGACATAAGGTTCCAGCGTTTCACTGTGGGTGGCGGTATATAACACGCGATATTCATTTCCTTTAAAATGTCGGTAGCGTCCGACGCGGATGGTCTGTTCCATACAGCTGACCCCCTATCTGATTTTCTTTTACTATAGCACAAACGCTATTTTCTACAAGGGCTGACAGTTACCCCTTTATTATGCTATACTAAAATTTATTAATTTTAACCATGAAACCGGGGTGACCTTTTGATGCTTGAGAAAAGACTATTTCGTGAAAACCCTTACCAGATTGAGTTTTCGGCAACGGTGCTTTCCTGTGTGCCGCAAGGGGAACATTTTGCCGTGGCGCTCGATGCTACCTGTTTTTACCCCGAGGGGGGCGGGCAACCCGCCGACACCGGCATGTTAGGGAATGTAAAGGTGCTGGATGTACACGAAAGGGACGAGGACATCCTACACACCACCGACGCGCCGCTGACCGTCGGCGAAACAGTCATTGGCAAAATTGATTGGCTGAAACGCTTTTCGTTAATGCAGCATCACACCGGTGAGCATATTGTTTCCGGCATTGTCCACAAGCTGTTTAAGCTGGATAACGTTGGTTTTCATATGGGTAGCGCAATGGTCACCGTCGATTTTAACGGTGAACTTTCGGCTGAACAACTGGCTACCGTCGAGCTTGCCGCTAACCGCATTGTGTTTGCCAATATTCCGGTGCAGGAGTACTACCCCGATGCAAGTGCACTGACGGCGCTTAATTACCGCAGCAAAAAGGCCTTATTCGGGAAGGTGCGCATCATCACCGTGCCGGATGCCGACTGCTGTGCCTGCTGTGGTACCCATGTGGCAAAAACCGGAGAAATCGGTCTGATCAAGCTGTTGTCTCCCCAGCGTTATAAGGGCGGCACACGTGTGGGCATGCTTTGCGGCGAAAGGGCGCTGACCGATTATCGTCAGAAGGATGCTTCGGTTGCGGATATCTCTCACATGCTTTCGGCTAAACCGATAGAGGTTTCCAAAGCCGTACAGCGGATTCTCAGTGAAGCTGACGCGCTACGCGCCGAGTTGGTCGCAGCAAAGGACAAGCTTTTTACCGTCCGTCTTGAATCTGTCGACCGTGGCGACGGTCTGTTGTGCCTGTTCGAAGATAATCTTACCCCTAACGAGCTACGCCGGTTTTGTATGCAGTTGATAGATCATCGCTCCGGCCCTTGTTTGCTGCTTTGCGGTGACGACGAGAACGGATACCGCTATGCGCTCGGCGTAGCCCAAGGCGATGCACGCACGCTTTCAAAGGAACTACATCAAACGTTGGGTGGCAAAGGCGGTGGCAACGCACAGGTGGTACAGGGAACCATTGCAACCGACCACACTCGAATCGCTGAATATGTCGCCATGAAGCAGGTTTTTTAAGAAGTGGAAATTTTTGCTTCGTCGCAATTCCCAAAGTAATTCGAGTTTTTTCTCGCTTTTCCATCAAAGACACTATTTTTTACAAAACGCTAACTTTTCATCTATAAATAGGTGACAAGCCCCCTCTTTTTTGATAGAATTTTTACTGTAATACTAATCTTCGATTAAAAAACTGTATTTTAGTTGAAGACAGTCGCCTATGCAGTGTTGTTTTATTGCTTTTTAAAGCGAAAATACGTTTTATACAATTCAATTGCTCAAAGTCCTGTTTCATGATTTTGAGATGGTATTGGTTTGATTTTGTTTCATAACCGTTTAGAGAGTTGAGGTAATGGCGCTATGCAGCTGCTAAAAAATCGTATTCTTAAAGACGGACAGGTAAAGTCCGGAAACGTCTTAAAGGTGGACAGTTTTTTAAACCATCAAATGGATATCGGACTGTTTGGAGAGATCGGCAAGGAGTTTAAGCGTCGATTTGCCGACTGTGATATCAATAAGATTTTGACCATAGAGGCTTCCGGCATAGGAATCGCCTGTATTGTCGCACAGTATTTTAATGTCCCTGTTGTTTTTGCCAAAAAGAACCCCACCAAGAATATTGCGGGTGAGGTGTATACTAGCCGTGTTGAGTCGTTCACCCATGGAAAGGTGTACGACATTATTGTTTCAAAGCGCTTTTTAACAGCAGATGACAAGGTGCTGGTTATCGACGATTTTTTGGCGAATGGTTGTGCACTCAAAGGGCTGATCGAGTTGGTCAACGGCGCGGGCGCGACGCTGGTGGGTGCCGGAATCGTCATTGAAAAAGGTTTTCAGGAAGGCGGAAAGCTCATTCGCGATATGGGCGTGCGAGTCGAGTCGCTCGCAATTGTCGATGCTATGGATGATCATGGGATCGTCTTCCGTGATTAACAGTGTTTGCTCGCGGCATCCGCCGCAGTAATAAAAAAGAACATAGGCTACCATAATTAGGAGGATGAAAAAGAAATGAAGAAAAGTCTTGCCATTTTGCTGGCTGCCGGCATGTTACTGTTAGGCGCATGCGGCGGTACTCCTGCTTCCAGTCAGGCCGCTCCTGCCGCCTCTTCCGAGGCTGCGCCCTCTGAAAGCGCACCGGCGAATGCCATCACAAAGGATAACATCAAAATTGGCGTCATTCACATCTCTGACCCCGCTGAAGGCTCGGGCTATACCTTTACTCATGATCAGGGCATCATCGGCATGCAGACGAATCTCGGTCTGCGCGACGACCAGATCATCCGTAAGATTAACATCAACGACAGCGACGCGACTGCAATTGAGACCGCGATGCTTGAGTGCATCGAGGAAGGTGCCAACATCATCTTCGCCACTAGCTGGGGCTACATGGATACCTGCGAAGCGCTGGCTGAAGAATACCCCGATGTGATCTTCTCTCATGGCTCGGGTTATAAGTCCAATGGCAAGAACTTCAATAACTATTTCGGCCGCATTTATCAGGCTCGTTATCTCGCCGGCATTGCCGCGGGTCTTAAAACTCAGAGCAACAAGATCGGTTATGTCGCCGCTTGGGGCACCGAGAATGGCGAAGTCACCAGTGGCTTGAACGCTTTTGCAATGGGTGTCAACTCTGTTAACCCCGACTGCGAGGTTTTTGTTAAGACCACCAACAGCTGGTTTGATCCCGAAGGCGAAAAGCAGGCTGCCGAAGCCTTGATCGCTCTGGGATGCGATGTTATTGGCCAGCACTGCGACACCCCCAACCCCCAGCTTGCCGCTGAGGAAAAAGGCGTCTGGGGCGTTGGGTACAACTCTGACATGTCCAAGGATGCGCCCAAAGCTGTTTTGACCAGCGCTGTCTGGAACTGGAGCACCTATTACTCCTGGGCGGTTGAGCACGTCCTCAACGGCACCTGGACCGGTGAAAATTACTATGGTGGACTGCCCGAGGGCTTTGTTGACATCACCGCACTTTCTGACCTGTGTGCCGAGGGCACCGTGGAGAAGATTGAAGAAGCCCGCCAGAAAATTGGCTCCGGCGACTGGGATGTATTCGATGGTGAAATTGAGGGCAATGACGGCCAAATGCACACCAGCGAGTATTATAGCGACGTCAACTGGTACTTCAAGAACATTGTTGTAAAGTAACTGCTGCACCGCCAAACACAACGATTTAGGCCGGGGCGGTCATTCAAAAATGACCGCCCCGCTCTTGATTTTATTTGTTGAAAAGCGCCGCCGGATTAACCGACGGCACTTTTGAGTGAATAATTTATTTTTACAGAGGGGTGATCACGTGGAAGCGTCTTCTCAGTCCCACTTCGCAATTGAATGCAAACAAATAACCAAACGCTTTGGCAGCGTGCTGGCCAATGATGGTATCGATCTTGCGGTAAATCACGGCGAGGTTTTAGCACTTCTAGGCGAAAATGGATCGGGTAAAACTACTTTGATGAACATGCTCTCGGGCATTTATCGCCCCGATTCCGGTGCCATTTCAGTGAATGGTCAGGAGGTAACGATCAACTCACCGGTGGATGCGATGAAGCTTGGCATAGGCATGATTCATCAGCACTTTAAGCTGGTCGAAATATTTTCGGCGATGGATAATATCGTTCTGGGCACCGCTGAAAAGCTGTTGCCGCCAAAACAATTGCGCCGTAAAATTGAGGAAATTTGCAGTGCCTTTGGATTAGAAATTGACCCCTTAAAGCGGGTATGCGACATGTCGGTCAGTGAAAAGCAAACCGTCGAAATTGTCAAAGTACTTTACCGCGGCGCACAAATTCTGATTCTAGATGAGCCGACCGCCGTGCTCACCCCGCAGGAAACCAACCGGCTTTTCGCCATTCTGCGGCGGATGAAACAACAGGGCTGCGCCATTATCATCATCACCCATAAGCTAAACGAAGTGCTCGAGATTTCTGACCGGGTCACCATCCTGCGCAAGGGCAAGAGCATCGATACTGTCGTCACTGGCGAGACAAGCCAGGCACAGCTGACCGAACTGATGGTCGGCCGACCGGTCAGCCTTGAAATCGACCGGCCCGAGGCCCACTCACCAAAGCCTATTTTGAAGGTTGTGGATCTCACGGTGCCCACCGCCGATGGTAGCGTGGCTATAGATGACATTTCGTTTGAGATTCGAACCGGCGAGATTCTCGGCGTGGCGGGCGTGGCCGGCAGCGGACAAAAGGAGCTGTGCGAAGCAATTGCCGGCCTGTTAAAGCCAAAAAAGGGCGCTATTTTATACAAAAAGGAAAATATCGTCGGTAAATCACCATCTGAAATCATTGCGCTGGGCATCAGCATGAGCTTTGTGCCTGAAGATCGCCTGGGCATGGGGTTGGTTGCCTCCATGGGTATGGTGGACAATATGCTACTTAAATCTTATCACACCAACGGCGGCATCTTTGTCGACCGCAAACCCGCCAGAGCGCTGGCTGAACAGCTGATCAAAAAGCTTTCGATCGTGACGCCCGGCGTCGATACCCCGGTGCGGCTCTTAAGCGGCGGAAATGTTCAAAAGGTTCTTTTGGGACGTGAGATTGAATCGTCACCCAACCTACTTATCACCGCTTATCCGGTGCGCGGACTGGATATCAACTCCTCTTACACCGTATACGATCTGCTTAATGAGCAAAAGCGCCGCAACGTGGCGGTTATGTATATTGGCGAAGATTTGGATGTGCTACTCGAGCTTTCTGACCGGATTATGGTGCTGTGCCACGGCAAGATCACAGGCATTGTGGATGCACGCTCCGCTACCAAGGAGCAGCTCGGCCTGATGATGACGGGGGCTACACCCCAGGAAGGAGGCGACGCCTGATGCAAAAGATCGGCAACGGTAATCACGACCCGTTAATCCGCATTGTCAAGCGCGCCGAAAAAACCCGCAGCCAAATTCTCCTGCTGCGGCTGCAAGCTGTATTGATCTCGCTGGTTGCAGGCGGTGTGTTTATTTTGGCCATTGGCTACAACCCCATGGAGATTTACGGCACCATTCTTTCGGGAGCATTTCGCAGCAAGATGGCAATTCAGGCCACCGTGAAATACGCCATTCCACTTACCATTTCATCGCTGGGTGTCACGCTTGCTTTCAAAATGAAATTCTGGAATATCGGCGCCGAGGGGCAGATCATCGCGGGCGCTATCTGCGCGTCTTATTTTGCGCTGTTTCATGCTGACTGGAACCATTGGCTATTGATTGCCGTCATGTTTTTGGCAGGCCTCATCGGTGGTGGGCTATGGGGGCTGATACCTGCCTTTTTCAAAGTTAAATTTGATACCAACGAGACGCTATTTACCCTGATGCTCAACTATATTGCATTACACATCGTCTCTTACCTGCGCGACGGTCCGTGGAAGGACCCAGGCGCGGCTGGCTTTGCTAAAATTGCACGGTTTAATAAAAACGCCGCACTGGATAAGGTTTTCGGCATACATATCGGTTGGATGGTTGCGCTGGCGCTTGTGATCATTGTCTATATCTATCTCAGTCGCACCAAACAAGGCTATGAGATCAGTGTCGTAGGTGAAAGTCAGGAAACTGCACGTTACGCCGGCATGAACGTCAAAAGGGTTATTTTGCGCACCATGTTTTTCTCGGGTGCAATCGGTGGCATTTGCGGTATGGTACAGGCCACCGGCTCAGACATCACGCTAACTACTTCCGTCGCCGGAGGCGTAGGCTTCACCGCTATCATTGTCGCATGGCTCGCGCAATTAAACCCCTTTGTCATTTTAATTGTATCGTCTCTCTTTTCAATTCTGGAAAAAGGCTCCGGTGTCGTGCAATCTACCTTTGGCCTTTCCACGGATTGTGCTGACGTTTTACAGGGCATCATTTTGTTTTTTATCTTAGGGTGCGAGTTCTTCATCCGCTACACCTTTTCGATCCGCAAGAAAGGAGGGGAAAAGTAATGGACATGCTGATTAAATTCCTTGTCGCCGCCGTACTGGCGGGCACACCCCTGCTATTTGGCACCGTCGGCGAAATTTTAAGTGAGCGTGTCGGCCACCTAAACCTTGGCGTAGAGGGTATGATGTCCATTGGCGCGTGCGCGGGCTTTATGACCGGTTATTACACTAATAATTTTATATTAGCCATTCTGGCCGCTTTTTTGGGTGGCGCCCTCTCGGCGCTGATTTACGCCGTGCTCACCGTCACCTTTTTTGCAAACCAAAATGTCACGGGGCTGACGTTAACGATTTTCGGCATTGGACTTTCAAACTTTGTGGGTGTATTGATGATCAGTCGCTCGGCGGATAAGACCTTAAAGCTGCCAGAGACGATTACCGCCCAAATGCGCGGCATCGATTTTGCGGGGCTGGGCAAACTGCCGGTCGTCGGTGAGCTGTTGTTTTCATATAATCCGTTTGTTTATTTGGGCATTGTAATTGCCATTGCAACAGGATATTACCTACAACGAACCAAAACTGGCCTCAACGTCCGCGCCATCGGTGAAAATCCGGCGGCAGCCGACGCGGCGGGCATCAATGTCACGGTGCTTAAATATGTCAATATCGTCGTCGGTGGTGGCATCTGCGGCATCGGTGGGGCATATTGCTCAATGATCATCAACAGTGGTGTCTGGATAAGCGATAACGTTGGCGGCCTCGGCTGGATCGCCGTGGCGCTGGTCATCTTCGCGGGCTGGAAGCCGGTGAACGCCCTTTATGGCTCGTTTATATTTGGCGCACTGCGTGTGCTTAAATATTACGCAGCAAAGAGCCTGTTCCCCTTTCCAAACGCATTTTATGATATGCTACCGTTCTTGATTACAGCACTCGTGCTCATCATCAGCTCAGTGCGGAAAAGCAGCGGCGCGCACATTCCCGCCAGCTTGGGGCTTAATTACTTCCGCGAGGAGCGGTAAGCTTTCTGCTCAGTCTACTCCTTTTAAGTAAAATAACTTAACAGCTAGGGGCGGCATCGTGAAAACGATGCCGCCCCTTTAACGCGTTGCAAATCTTATGGCGCCAACTGATTTAATTGTTTCCACAGCAGATCAACGAACCCGAAACCACCAACGCGTAGAGTGTCAGTGCCGCGATGATTAATATTTGTAGCACAGGCGGGCCAGAAATATCGCCGCCCAATACCATCATCCCAGCTAACTGTCCGACGATCAGAACCAGCCCAAAGTGAGCTGCGAGCAAGCCCCAGAGTACGCAAATTCGCCGACTTTTTGGGATACCAGCCATGCAGCGGGTATTCGCCAGCAAAAACAGTGTGGCAAACACGAGATACATCGTCTCGATAAACTGGTCAGAAACTGTATTAACCTGCCGGAACGAAATATAACGTTCCACCATGCTAATGGCCTGCCAGATCACCATTGGAAGCGCCAGCATGCCTTGAATGCCAGAACGCTTAAACCCACTATAAAAGCAAAAGGCCAGATACAAAAAGGCCATACCGGCCACCAGACCCAAAACATTCTCAATAATCAACAACCATCTAGGCAAACGGTTGATAACAAGTTCCGCCGGGTCTATTGCCAGCGCTGTCATCAGCTTTGGAACGCTAGTTGCCGCAATAGTTGACCCTAATACAGCCGCTGCCAGCTCAAGCGGCCGATTGCCCCTAAGTGTCGCAGTGTCTGCTCCATCTGCCCGTAGTGTACTCACGGTCACCGCCAAGGTGGTTAACAACACCACCGTCGCAAAGCCGTAAACCAACAAACCGCCGCCCAAATAAAATCCGCTTTCGGTATCAATGTATAATGTCTTCAACAGAATGCGCAGCAAAGCGGCTATCAATGTCCCACCTAAAAATATCTTGATGCTCTTTTTATACAAACGCTTTTCATCGCCTTTCTTTTGCGCAGCTTTGATTCGGGGCCAAAGAGGTCAAAACATATTTACCGGCCTGTCCGCATAAGCTGACAATAGGAATATTTTATCCCATCCTATTGTCAAAGTCAATAAAGCCAAAAGAAAGGGATGTCCTATGCGGGCCACAATATTTTTTTTAGTGCTGCTGACGCTGCTAACCGTCGCCATCCCCTTTGTCGCTTCGCTATCGGGGCAGGGGGATATTTTATCTTTTTCTGAGAGCGTTCCTGCTTCGGAACCTGCATCGGTATCGGCTGTCTCTTCGATGGCTGAAAGCGTGTCGGAGAGCGAAAGCAACCCTTCCTCCGCCGTGACAACCGTCGCGCCCTCTGATGCCGACCTTGAGGCGCGCAAGTCCTTTAAGATTTTTGACCGCACAACTAAAAAAGTATTCAAGGTGGACGCAGCCGAATATATCCGCGGGGCGGTCGCCTCTGAGATGCCTGCTACTTTTCATCAGCAAGCGCTGACCGCTCAGGCCATCGCTGCGCATACGTGGGCGCTTTACAGCGCACATCGGCAGGCTGAGACCCCCGACCCAACACTCAAGGGCGCCGATTTTTCCGCTGACCCTGAGCGTCTGGAAGGCTACATCACTAAGGAGCGTTTTTTTGAGCGCTACGGCGAAAGCGCCGAACTGTTTTGGCCAAAAATCTGCGACGCCGCCGATTATGCCTTGACCCGCATTGTAACCTATAACGGTAAACCCGCGCTGACCGCCTATCACTCCACCAGCGCAGGGCAAACCGAAGCCTCCGACAATGTGTGGACGGTATCACTACCCTATCTAGTACCGGTAGAAAGTGACGGCGATCTGCTTGCACCTGATTATAAGGTGACCGAGACCTACGACAAAAAGACCATGAAGCTGCTGCTAATGCAGGCTTTTTCCGATGTAACGCTCGACGATGACACCCCCGAAAAGTGGATTGTTCCGCTGGAAACGTCCGATTCAGGCTATGTAACACTCGCTAAAGTTGGCGATCTCGAGGTACACGGGCAAGCCGTGCGCAACGCATTGAGTCTGCGTTCTGGCTGCTTTGAAATCTCCTATCAAGGTGGAACCTTTTCTGTCGAGACCCTTGGCTATGGTCACGGTGTGGGAATGAGCCAATACGGCGCCGATTTTATGGCTCGTCAAGGCAATACCTGTGAAGAGATTTTGCTACATTATTACCCCAATACCGAAATCAAAACAGTATCATAACTGCATCTGGTGGCATATGATACGACATAACCCTTTTTGTATTTTCATATGATTAAACTGTAAGGTGGTGAAATTGCTTTGAACATGCCATCCAATATTCCTCCCGCACAACTGGACGCCATGCTGAAAATGGCGGGCCAGAAGCTTGGACGCGACCCGCAAACGCTTAAGGATCAGTTGGAAAAAGGAAATCTTGACCAGCTGGGTATCAACGCACAGCAACAGCAGCAAATCGGACAGCTGCTAAAAAACCCGCAGGCGCTTTCTCAATTTTTAGAGCAGCCGCAGATTAAGCAGATGCTAAACCAGTTGATGAAAGGCAGATAAACCATGGATGACCTCGCCTCGATGATCACACAATTTTTGAGCAGCGAAGAAGGAATGAATCAGCTGCGTTCGGTCACTGCCGCACTAGGGCTTCCCGACCCTGGGTCGGCTGGGCCGCAGGCCGGCCAAAACAGCTTTGTACCACCACAGACCGGCAACGCATCCCCGAACAGCGGTGGCATTCCTTTCTTCTCCTCCGAATCGTCATCATCGCAGGCAGGTGCTCCCCCTCTCGATTTAAACACCCTGATGCTGATGCAGCGGGCCATCTCGGCACTGAACCAAGACGACCGAAATACCGAGCTGCTGCGCGCTTTAAAACCACATTTTTCTGATGAGCGTGCTAAAAAAGTCGATGATGCCATTCGAATTCTTCAGCTAATCCGTCTGCTTCCGCTTGTCAAGGAGTTGGGTTTGTTCAATCGTCTGAAGGGCGGTGACAATAAATGATCATCAGCCAGTTTCCCGATTCCCAAACGCTGACCATGCAGCAGGAAGCACTCAAGCGCGTACGCGACATGCAGCTACGGGCTAGACAGTCGGTGGAGCAGTCCAATGCGTTCCCAGATCAGACCGCTCCGTCTCAGCCATCTGGTCCGTCAGCAAAACCCCATCCCCAGTTTCAGGCTCAGCCAACCCATCCGTCTGGGGTGCAGCAGCAATTCCAGCAGCAAGCGCCACTTGGACGCTCACCCCAGCAAAATATGCCGCCGCAAAATAATATGCAGCAAGATCCGCCCCAGCAAAGCCAACCGCAGCAAAACATGTCTTCTCAGGGTAATATGCAGCAGGGGCCACAGCGGCAACCCGGCTTTTCACCGTCTAATAATATTCTTTCGCATCTCTTTGGCGGTGGACGCCAATCCGGTCCGCAAAATCAGAGCAACGCCTCGTCCCCAGGTGGGCAAAGAGGCTATTCACAGGGTGGAAATCAAAATGCGCCGCGCTCCGGTGGATCTGGGCTTTTGGATCTGTTGCGAAGACAGGGGCTGGGCGATTCGTTCAGCGGGCTGGGCGAAACGCTTCAAAGTACCATTTCATCGGTTTCAGAGCCTCTTTCCGGCCTGTTGGAGGGCTTTGGCATAGACGGCGAAAAACTGGTAATTTTACTTGTCATGTGGGCCATTTTTAACGAGCATAAAGATAACAAAATGCTGCTGATGGCACTGGGTTATCTGCTGCTGTAAACCATCTATCTTGCCGTAGATGACATTTTGTGTTAAAATAAGTGAAATGTCAACGAGGTGATGCACAATGTGGAACAGCTCCCAGTTAAAAGAAAATGCCAAAGCGGTTCTGAGGGTTTCTTATTGGAAAGCTTTTTTGGTCAGCCTGATTTCGGTACTTGTTTCAAGCCAAGACATCTTTTCATTTAATTATAACCAAAGCGATTTTAACGGCCTTTCACAGGGCATTGAACCGTTTTTGACATTACCGGTTATAACAATGCTTTTTGGAACGTTTTTTTCGTTAACAATTGCCTCGTCATTAATCTCTATTTTTGTTCTTGGCCCGCTTGAAGTGGGTACCCAACATTATTTCCTTGAATCAACTCAAATGCGTTTTCGATTGGAAAACATCACGCGTGGCTTTACCGGCGGAAGATATCGCAATGTTGTCATGACAATGCTACTGCGCAATATTTATATCTTTCTGTGGTCCCTTTTGCTACTTATCCCCGGTATTATTAAGTCTTATTCTTACGCTATGGTGCCCTTTTTGCTGGCGGAAAATCCCGGCATACCACCGAGCCGTGCGATCGAAATGTCCATGGCAATGACCGACGGACATAAATGGCGTATGTTTGTTTTAACTCTCTCGTTTATTGGGTGGTTTCTACTTGGTATGCTCGCGATGGTTATCGGTGTCCTGTTTGTGGTCCCCTATTATGACACAACGCAAGCAGAGCTTTATGTTGCACTGCGTGCCATTGCCCTTGACAAAGGTATTATCACCCTTTCTGATCTAGAGACCCATTAACAACGACTTAAAGGCCTGCCGAAAATTTCGGCAGGCCTTTTGCTTTATTTTATTTTACGGCATTCGAGGTAATAGCGCTTGTCACGCGCTTCACCCATCGAAAAGCTTTTGCGCACAAACGCACCTTTTTGGCGCACTACCGCAAAAAGCGAGTCGCGGTCAAATTCGGGAAAAACAATAGCCAACCGGTCGGGTTTATCGCCTAATTCGCGGCATTCTTGTTCACCGTGTATATATTCTAGTTCCGCCTCTGGATGTGCCTTCAGCCATTCATCCAGCTTGGGTTGCAACATCTGGGCATCTGGTGGATTAGCTGCGTTAAAGCCCAACTCGCGCTGGACAGCGTCAGGGTCCACATTGTAAAGCAATCGGTGAATCGGCTCAAAAGTCAACGCCGGGTCATAGAGGTTCACCAGCTCCGCCAACGCATAGCGAGCGGGATGGTTTTCGCGCTCCTTAGGTGAAAGGGTGGGCTTAATCGCATCCCAACAGGCCTTGGCAGCCGCAAAGGAGTGGTTACCATCTCCCATAGCAAACAGAAAATTATCGCCGCCCTGCAATTTAAGTTCCTTTAATATGCGGGCAATCTCCAGCACTATCTTTGGGGCGTCAACGCGATAGCCCTCGCTGTGTCCGCCATCCTTCATCAGTGTAAAATCGTACAGACATTCCATCGTCTCTACCTGCTCAGCCAGAAGGCTCATTAACCGGTTTTCGTGGTCGTCGATAAGTACCATAATATGCGGCGTTTCAAGCGGGGCACCGCTACGTATTTTAATACGCGGAGGAAGTCGGTCGACAATGGTGCCTTCGGTGGCGCGTATCATCGATTTTGCGTCCTTGGTGTAATCATACTGTTCTAAGTCCAACGCCACTACAAGCCCCTGACGAACGCCGGCACTGGTTCTTCGACGCAGGTAGATAAAAGTCTCACCGATATCCACCAGCAAATGCTTTTCAAGGTACTGGCGCATGGTGGTGTTTATGCGGTCTATGGCATCATCATTATTATCAGCGAGGTAAACCTCTGGCAGTGTAATACGCAGCGTTGAGCATACATCCCCCACAATATTCTCCACATCCTGCCAGTACTCGGGTTGCGCCGTAAACTGATCGCAGGCTATGACTGAAAAACGGTGCAGATCGACGCTATCGGCTGGCAAAAGGATATTTGGCAATGAAACGCCAACCTCTGCTAAAGCCTGTTTGCAAAGTTCCATAAAGCGTAAAGCCCCTTTCTTTAAACGCAATGAGGCCCCGTCGAATGACATGACAGGGGCCTTAAGTACCATCTTTTATGACAGAACACGCACCCTAATCACACCTTTGATCGCGCAAAGCCGCTCGAGGCAGGCTGCGTCCGGCTCGCTGGCCAAATCCATCAGCGTATAGGCCCATTCGCCACGGCTGGAGTTGACCATGTGCTCAATGTTGTGTCCGGCATCGGCCAGCACCGCGGTCATCTGGCCCACCATGTTCTTAATATTGCGGTTTATCACCGCCAAGCGGTATCCACCCATGCGTGGCAACTCGCAATGGGGCAGATTGACGGAATTGATGATGTTGCCGTCCTCGAGGTAGCTGCGCAGCTGCTGCGCCGCCATCTGGGCACAGTTTTCTTCAGACTCGGGGGTGGAAGCACCAAGATGCGGAGTGGCGATAACGCCCTTAACACCAAGCACTTTGTCGTCGGGAAAATCGGTAACATAGTGGCGCAGATGCCCGGATTCCAGCGCCTTAATCAGCGCAGCGTCGTCCACCAGCCCGCCGCGGGCAAAGTTTAATAGTACCGAGCCGGGCTTCATAGCGGCCATTTCCGCTTCGCCGATCATGCCGCGAGTTTTGTCGTTAAGCGGCAGATGCAACGTAATATAATCACAGTTTGCAAAAATTTCGCTGAGGTTCTTAACGTGAATAATCGATCGGGTCAGGCTCCATGCTGCCTCCACCGAAAGATAGGGGTCATAACCCATAACCTGCATGCTAAGACCCTTGTCTGCAGCGTTTGCCACCATAACACCGATTGCACCAAGGCCGATAACGCCGAGTTTTTTACCAGCCAGCTCAGGACCTACAAATTGCTTTTTTCCCTTTTCGACCTGTTTTTCAATATCTTCAGGCTTCTCATCATAGAGCTGCTCCAGCCACTGTACGCCAGAAATCACCTGGCGGCCACATAAAAGCATACCGCACAACACCAGTTCCTTTACCGCATTGGCATTTGCACCAGGGGTGTTAAAAACGACGATGCCCTGTTCGGTGCAGCGCTCTACTGGAATGTTGTTATAACCGGCACCCGCTCTAGCGATTGCCAGCAGCCCTTCGGGCAGTTCGACCTCCTGCATATCAGCCGAACGCACCAGCACAGCATCGTACTGCTTGGTACTGTCAGAAACAGTATATTGTTCCTCGTTTAGCTCCTGGTGAATTACGCCTGAAATTTTATTTAAAGTTTTTATGGTAAACATTTTTATGTTATCTCCCTTTAATGCGTTTTTAATGTATAAATACGTTTTTTAGTATGTTTTGAATTTTTATGCTGTACCCTAGCAGATCTCATTTAGAGCGTCAAGATCGATAGCGCGTCCCCACAATATAACACCCTACGTTGATACCACTGCTATGTTTACATCCAACATTGCAGGTCAACAAAAAACTCCAGGTTGTCATTTTGGTAGTACAATACGCGCAATCCATAGCAAAAAATCCTCCCGCTTTTTAAAATGCGTAAATTATTACTGGGGTGATTATTGTGCCATTATAACGAAATCGACCAAATAATTCAATAGATGCCTTAATTATCAGCGTTATTGACAAAGGCTGCAACAAATACATCCCTTTGATTGGATAACGCTTTTTAGCTTGTTTTTCTATAACTCAAATATATTGTCAAATTCAGTTTCCCTTTCCTTATCAAACCGTTTTCTTTTTAACAGCATCTTAGAATTTTCAGAAAAAACAGTGACTTTTGAAGCGACCCATTGTATAATATTAAGGAATATCTTGTTATATATTATATTTATATCTTCCTTTTATTTGGGGAATTTAATTTTTTGCATGATATTGATTCTGTAATTAGTTAATGGCACTTAGATAATACTGCCTTCCATCAATAAATAGCAATATATCCCTAGGCGCTTTAAGGGTTATGCTTTTATAAAAGAAAGCGAGGTGATACTTCAATGCCCTTTTTACAGATTTTTTTCTGGGCGATGCCCATTGTTGCCACGGCTAGTCATATGCTGCTGCTGGTTATCTTCTTAACTTCCAAACGTGACAAGGCCATGCAATA
Organism: Oscillospiraceae bacterium MB24-C1; assembly: GCA_030913685.1. Taxonomy (NCBI): domain Bacteria; kingdom Bacillati; phylum Bacillota; class Clostridia; order Eubacteriales; family Oscillospiraceae; species Oscillospiraceae bacterium MB24-C1. The sequence goes on from CP133187.1 coordinate 1,564,444, forward strand.
TTATACCTTTTTTCTGGCGTCTTTGGCAGTCTGGTCAGGTGCAGCTGTCTTGATGCGACTTGAGCTTTGGCCCGGTGTTTTATTCTGGATACGCGCCTTGCACTTCGGAACGCTGTTATCGTCTCTTTTTGCGTACTATCTGGTGGATTACTATACCGCTTCCCCCTCACGAATTGCCAATATGTTCTGGAATGCCGCCGTGGCTTTCATGCTAATTACAAACTGTTTGGGGTTGTTGATAAGCCAAGCTCATATTATTAAACTACCCTCTATCAACGGTCATCCGTATTATGCTTTATCCTATACGCTGGGGCCAATGGCTGGCTGGGTGGTTTTAATCTCGGGTGCTCTGGCTGTCTGCATTTTTTACAAGGCTTTTTATTATCGCATGCAACAGGGCGTGCAGTCGGCTCCTATTCGATGGCTGGTGATCGCAATTGGCATAGGCTATGTAGGCGCCTTCAGCAATATTTTTCTGGAATTTGGGCAGTACCCCTTTGATATACTTTGCTGCACTACATCGGCCTTTATAATCTTTTTTGCTATTTTTAAAAACCGTACAGCCGAGATGCGCTTTATGGTGGTACGAGGGATTACTTTTTCAGCCCTCTTTCTTTTGGCGGCCACTCTTTATACAGGCCTGTTATGGCTATTGAAAAAAGGTTTGTCCGCTTACCAAGCCCCCTCTTATCTCTTTGTATCTCTCTCCGCTCTAATTGCGGCAGCGCTGTTTCAGCCGGTGATTATTTTTATTCGCTCGTTGGTGGATCGGTTGTTTTATCAGTTAGCTTTTCAGCGTGGTAACACTCTTCGTGCCTTTACCTTTAGCAATGTAAGCGGCCTGAACCTATCAGATCTTTCGATGCAATTGCTCGAGGCCGCAGAAAAAGCAATGACCGCCAAACACGCTTGCCTTCTGTTCCCAGATTATGAAACAGGAATCTACCGACCTTTTTCTTCCACCATGCCATTAACAACCAAGGACATAGAAATCAGTGCGCACAGCCCAATAATACACTGGGTAAACCAAAATAGTGACTGCCTGGATATTAACACCTTCCACTGCGCACCTGCATTTAGAGCCCTTTGGGAAAAGGAAAGACAGGCCCTTGGTCATTGGGACATTCAGGTTGCAGTGCCCATAAAATGCCGGGGCGTGCTAATTGGCCTGATTTTGCTTACTTCGAAACAGGATAACGCCGCTTATACTGTGGAAGATTTCCACCTGCTTAAAGATTTTGGTGCTTCGACCGCGGCAGCTATCGATAATGCTTATAATAACCGCTGTGCTCAACCGCGAGCTACTACAGACGATCTAACCGGACTTTATAATACGCGCTATCTTTATCAATATCTGCCCACAGTTGTGACGCGCAAAAGCGGTAAGCCCGTGTCTGTTATTATTATTGATGTTGATTTTTTTCGGGTCTATAACGATCTTTATGGCCACTTGGAGGGCGATAAAGCCCTACGTAGAATCGCGGCTTTGATTAAGACGACTATCGGGCAGCGCGGAATTTGCACACGTTATGGGGGCGAGGAATTTACCGTTGTGTTACCCGATTATAATTCGGCAAGCGCTTTTAAAATCGCCGAAAAAATCCGCACCAAGGTACAGCAAATGTTTTTTGGCACTTCACAGCATGATCGGCGTTTTCTTTCAGTCAGCATCGGTATGTGCACCTATCCAACGGCTGCGCCAAGCCAGGAAGAACTGATGATGCGTGCTGATTTAGCACTGTTTTCCGCTAAAAATTCTGGGAAAAACAAGACGGTGGTTTATAGCTCGAAGCTTTCTGCCAAGGAAAAAAAGAGTCTTAAAGATTTTAGCGATGCTACCCCCGATGCCTTAATTGCATCATTAAATATGCACAGCGGCTCCACCGGCCCAGCGTATACCGCAACGCTTTACGCGCTGACTGCTGCCATCGACACCAAGGATCGGTTTACTTTCAGTCATTCGCAAAACGTAGCGCGCTTTGCTTCGGCACTGGCGACAAAACTGGGTATGGATCCGATGCATGTATCGGTTATTACCGAAGCGGGTCTGTTACACGATATTGGTAAAATTGGCATTCCGGAACAAATCTTAGCTAAGCCCGAACCGCTAACGAAGCAGGAATATGCCATTATGCAGCAACATGTGGATATGTCTATTGCGATTGTCAAACATTTACCCTCGCTTAATTACGTGGTGCCTGCCATTATGGCTCATCACGAGCGCTGGGACGGCCAGGGCTATCCGCGCGGGTTAAAAGGGGATCAGATTCCTATTTCTGCCCGCTGTTTAGCAATCGCTGACTGCTTTGACGCCATTATCTCAAAACGGCCCTATAAAGATGCGCTACCGGTGGAAATGGCACTCAAGGAAATTGAGGCCTGCGCCGGAACCCATTTTGATCCTCAAATTGCCGCGACCTTTGTGGCTCTCGTGCGCAGCGGTGAACTCAATGTTTCAGAGAATAACAACTTGCCGCCCATCGTACTCAGACCCGGCGCAGTGTAATAGTGTGCCGCTGAGTGAGTCGGTTTTGCTTTTTTGGCTGCTAGATTAAATTTCCTTATCGCATAAGAGGGGGTGCTGCGGATATTATCCGCAGCACCCCCTGAGTAATTTACCATATTTGTATTTTCTATGCTTTTCCAGCGCAGCCCAGCACAGCCTGCATCTTATGCGCGACCACTTCTCGCACTGCGTCTCTGGCGGGAATGAGGTATTGTCTGGGATCAAAGTGATCCGGATGCTCCGCAATATGCTTTCTGACCGCGGCGGTCATCGCCAAGCGAATGTCGGAGTCAATATTAATTTTACAGACCGCCATCTTTGCCGCCTCGCGCAGCATATCTTCAGGAATTCCGACAGCACCGGGCATCTGCCCGCCGTAGCGATTGACAATCTCAACATACTCCTGCATCACAGAAGAAGCGCCATGTAGTACAATCGGGAAACCGGGTAAACGCCGCCCCACTTCTTTGAGGATATCAAAGCGCAGCTGCGGCTTCTGGCCGGGCTTAAACTTATAGGCACCGTGGCTGGTGCCGATGGCAATGGCCAGTGAGTCAACACCGGTTTTGGTCACAAACTCTTCAACCTGCGCGGGATCGGTGTAGGAGGAATCGGCCTCCGAGACATTTACGTCATCCTCAATACCGGCCAGCCGACCAAGCTCGCCTTCAACGGTGACGCCCTTGGCATGGGCATATTCCACCACCTGACGGGTCAGCTTTATGTTATCCTCAAAGCTATGCTTTGAACCGTCGATCATCACCGATGTAAAGCCACCGTCAATGCAGTCCTTACAGATTTCAAAGCTGTCACCGTGGTCTAAATGCAGCGCAATGTCCAGCCCGGTGTCGGCAACCGCTGCTTCGACCAACTTCATCAGATAAATATGCTTGGCATATTTGCGCGCCCCGGCCGAAACCTGAAGAATCAACGGGGCCTTCTGTACCATTGCCGCCTCGGTTATGCCCTGAATAATCTCCATGTTGTTCACGTTGAACGCGCCGATCGCATAGCCACCTGCATATGCCTTTTTAAACATTTCAGTTGTGTTGACCAATGCCATAATTACCTCTCCTAACGCATATTTTTTATTTTTAAAATTCCTATCTGTGTTTTACTGTCTAAAATTTCGTCATCTATAACCATGCGCACTGCCTCATCAAAATCAACATGCTCAACTGAGAGAATTTCGTCCTCATCCAGCTGTTGCTGTACGGGGGTTAGCCCCTCTGCATAGTATAGGTGCACCATTTCTACGTCGTAGGCCGCGGCGGGGTACACCCGGCCCAGAAGCGTTAATTTTTCTGCTTTATAGCCTGTTTCTTCCTGCAATTCACGCATTGCGCATTGCAGTGGTGTTTCACCGGGGTCAATCTTACCGGCAGGCAACTCAAGTAGTTCCTGCCCAACAGGGTACCGATATTGCCGAACCATCAAGAGCTTCCCTTGCTCATCAAATGCCACTATACCTGCGGCTCCTTGATGATCGATAACCTCGCGCACCGCCTCCCGCCCATTTTCAAGCAAGATACGATCGACACGCAGGCTTAAAATTCGCCCGTCATAAATTCTTTGACTGCTCAGCTGTTTTTCTTCCGCCATGGCTCGGCCCCCTTTTATATTACCCCTATTCTACCGTTTTCTTAAATAAAAATCAATTGATCTTGGCATTCTATGACTTTTTCGTTTATAATAGAATAAAGAAGTTGAAAGAGGTGCAAACAATGCTGGATACAGCAATTATCGGTTATGGTCCGGCGGGAATCTCCGCCGCACTTTATCTTCGCCGCGCAAACAAGACCGTGGTGCTTATCGGCAAGGACGCCGGGGCGCTTCAAAAAGCCGAAAAAATCGAAAACTATTTTGGACTTTCCGTACCGATAGCCGGCTCTGACTTGGCCGCTATCGGCATTGATCAGGCAAAAGCGCTGGGCGCTGATATTATCAGCGACGAGGTGCTTGATCTCTCATGGGATGGCTCTTTTAACATAACCTGTAAAAACAGCCAATATCAAGCTTCTTCGGTCATTTTGGCGACCGGGTCGGCGCGAAAAACGTTGCCAATTACGGGGCTGGCAGACCATGAGGGACGCGGCATCAGCTACTGCGCTGTCTGTGACGCGTTTTTTTATCGCGGTAAGACTGTCGGCGTACTGGGCGACGGGAGCTATGCGCTGCATGAAGTCAACAGCCTGCTTCCTGTAGTGGAGAAGGTCGTGCTTCTGACTAATGGCGCCGCAATCCCCGACGAGTTACCTGAAAATGTTACTGCAATTACCGATCCTGTCACGGAGATTTTTGGCGAGTCGGCTGTGGAGGGCGTTAAGCTTAAAAATGGTGAAGTACAGGAACTTTCCGGAGTGTTTATTGCGCTGGGCAGCGCCACCGCGGGGGATTTTGCCCGCAAGATCGGTGCTGAGCTTAAAGATGGTCGCATCGTTACCGACAGCGAGATGCAGACCGCGGTGCCAGGCCTTTTTGCCGCCGGCGACTGCATCGGTGGCCTGATGCAAGTGGCTACCGCTGTCTCTGAAGGGGCGCAGGCTGCTATGAGTGCGCTGAAGTTTTTACGTGAAAGGGCCAAAGGATAATGAATCCAACTGTTTTAATCACTGGTGGTTCGCGTGGAATAGGCGCTCAGACAGTCAAGACTTTTTACCACAACGGTTATAACGTTGCATTTTGCTATCATAATGCCGAACATGCAGCGCACCAGCTCAGCACGTCACTGCCTGGTGTTATGCCCATTAAGGCTAATCTAGCCGATGCTCACCAGATTGAAGCAATGGTGCAGCAGGTGCTTTGCGCTTTTGGGCACGTCGACGTATTGGTTTTGAACGCAGGCATTTCTCTGCAAAAGTTGCTGCCTGACACTACCTGTGAAGAGTGGGATGATCTTTTTGCGATCAACCTGCGTGCCATGTTTTTGTGTTGCCGGGCAATATTGCCTGCCATGATTGCTAAAAAGTCAGGTTCAATTGTCACAGTGTCTTCCATTTGGGGCCAATCCGGTGCTTCCTGCGAGGTCGCCTATTCCGCAAGTAAAGCTGGGGTTATCGGTTTTACCAAGGCGCTAGCCAAGGAAGTTGGACCTTCAAATATTCGGGTCAACTGTGTGGCGCCTGGCGTTATAGATACTGATATGAATGCAGCACTGTCTTTAGAAGATATTTCCTGCCTAAGAGAGGAAACCCCTCTAGGGTGTATTGGTACCGCTGAACAGGTGGCGCAGGCCATTTTCGCTCTCGCCTCGCCAAGTGCCGCTTTTATCACCGGACAAGTACTGGGGGTTAACGGCGGTTTGGTTATATAACAGCATAAGTATTTTGATCAATACTTACCTAATATTAAAAAGAAACTTATTTTAATAAACAAATTATCTTATAGTAAAAGGGCAGCTTCGGAGTATACTCCGAAGCTGCCCTTTCTTTTGAGAGATTCCCTACACAGAAGCTTATGATGCAAGCATCATGGCACCCATAAACGCCCCCGAGCAAGCATAAAATACTACATAGATAATAATGCTGGCATAGTCCACTTAATAAGTGAACTTGCTTTTTTAGGGGTAGTTCCCTTCATGGTGAAATATAAAATAATACCAACAAGCGGAATCAAGAAGGCCAGGATATTTAAGCTGATACTCGGCTTATCCTCGGGGTTCAAGCCATCATCGGTTGTTGCTACCCCGCAGTAAATACAAACTACTGCCTTTCATCAATTTCCTTGCGACAATTTTTGTAAAACATCTCAGATCCTCCAATGTCAATTTACCAAAAGGTCTACAAAAGCTATCTTTTGTCTAACACGCAGTTTTTCTAGCAAAATATACTGCTATTATATAATTTTTGGTATGATTTGCAAATATCAAGAGAACATTTATTCCGCTTTTGTCATTAAAAAAACCGTACTGAAAAACAGCACGGTTTTTATCGGTATAATTACACCAATTCAATAATCGCCATTTCGGCCGCGTCACCGCGACGGGGGCCGGTACGGATAATACGGCAGTAGCCACCGTTGGTATCCTTGTACTTGGGAGCGATATCATCAATGACCTTCTTTGCCACCGTTTCTTTAGTGATAAAGGAGAACACCTGACGCTTGGAATGGAGATCGCCACGCTTTGCAGTGGTAACAATCTTTTCCGCTGCGGCGCGAACCTCCTTGGCACGGGTAACGGTGGTCTCAATGCGACCGTTCTCCATCAGATAGGTCACCATTGCCCGCAGCATCGCCATGCGGTGAGCGCTGGTTCTGCCGAGTTTTCTTGTGCCTGGCATAGTTTATTCACTCCTTGCTATAAGGTTGTTTTTACATGAGGCAATAATTGCCGCCGTAAAGAAAAGCGGCTCGCTGTTATTCCTCTTCCCTGCTCAAGTCAAAGCCCAAAGACTGAAGCTTGGCGATGACTTCTTCAAGGGATTTCTTACCGAGGTTTCTGACCTTCATCATTTCCTCGGGGGATTTGTTGACCAAATCGCCTACGGTGTTGACCCCTGCGCGTTTGAGGCAGTTGAATGCACGCACCGACAGGTCAAGCTCTTCAATTGTCATCTCAAGTGCCTTTTCCTTGCCCGAATCTTCCTTCTTTTCAAGGATTTCGGTCGAGAAGGTCTCATCAGAAAGATCCACAAAGTGGTTGAGTTGTCGATTGAGGATCTTGGCCGCCAGACTGACCCCTTCCTTCGCGGAAATGGTGCCGTCCGTCCACACCTCTATAGTGAGTTTGTCATAGTCGGTGATCTGCTCGACGCGGGTGTTTTCAACCGTGTAGTTCACCTTGAGCACCGGCGTGTAAATGCTGTCTACCGCAATGGTGCCAATAGGCGCTTTTTCCAGCTCGGTGACCTTATTGCGGTCAGCCGGGACATACCCCTGGCCCTTTTGCAGCACAATTTCCATGGACAAGCGTCCGCCTTCGCTGATAGAAGCGATGTGCATATCGGGATCGAGAATCTCAACGTCGGAATCACAAATAATGCTTCCGGCCGTAACCTCACACTCGCCCTCTGCGTCGATGCGAACCGTCTTGGGGCCGTCGCAATAGAGCTTTGCAGTCAGCCCCTTGATGTTGAGGATAATCTCGGTAACATCCTCTTTAACACCCTCTACCGTAGAAAACTCATGCTGTATGCCGTCAATTTTCACCGAAATTACAGCTACGCCGGGAAGCGAGGAGAGAAGCACACGTCTTAAGCTGTTGCCCAACGTGGTTCCGAAACCGCGATCCAGCGGTTCAGCGACAAACTTTCCGTAACGGCCATCATTAGATATTTGTGCGGTTTCAACCTTGGGCTCAATAATTTTAACCATAATAACCCTCCCTTTCGAGCGGCATCATGCCGCCTCTGTCGTTCCCCTGCTGATTGACAAAAAGGGATTACTTAGAGTAAAGCTCGACGATGAGATGTTCAGAAACCTCATAATCAATCTCTTCACGATCGGGCAGCGAAACAATGGTGCCGGAGAAGTTCGCGGCATCCTTGCTCAGCCACTTGGGAACCAGCCACTTGGCGTTGTTCTCAAGGATATCCTTGAACTTGACCGAAGAACGGCTCTTTTCACGGATAGCAATAACCTCGCCAGGCTTAACAAGATACGAGGGGATATCCACCTTCGCACCGTTGACCGAAAAATGGCCGTGGCCGATCAGCTGTCTGGCCTCGCGGCGGGTGTTGGCATAGCCAAGACGGAACACCACGTTATCCAGACGGCGCTCGAGCAGCTGCAGCAACACCTCACCGGTAATGCCACTGGACTTATTGGCCATCAGGTAATATCTATAGAACTGCTTCTCAAGCACACCGTAGATGAACTTGAGCTTCTGCTTCTCGTTGAGCTGCAGTGCATATTCGCTCTGCTTCTTACGCATGTTCTGCTTCTGGTTGCGATGAGTCTCCTTGTGGATGCCCATGACAGCCGGAGCGATTTTGAGCGTCTTGCATCTCTTGAGAACAGGTTGCTTGTTAGTAGCCATCAATCAATTCCTCCTTTATTCGATGATTAGACGCGTCTTCTCTTGGGAGGGCGGCATCCGTTATGGGGGATCGGGGTAACGTCCTTGATCAGGCTGACTTCAAGTCCTGCTGCCTGAAGCGCGCGGATAGCAGCCTCACGACCCGAACCGGGGCCCTTAACATAGACTTCAACAGTCTTCAAACCGTGCTCCATTGCAGCCTTTGCAGCGGTCTCCGCAGCAGTCTGCGCAGCAAACGGGGTAGATTTTCTCGAGCCTCTAAAGCCCAGGCCACCTGAAGATGCCCACGACAGCGCATTACCCTGAGTATCGGTAATGGTGACGATGGTGTTGTTAAAGGTGGACTGGATGTGCGCTGCACCACGCTCAATATTCTTGCGCTCGCGGCGACGAGTACGGGTAACAGCGCCCTTTTTAGTCTGCTTTGCCATCTAAATGTGTCCCTCCCTTACTTCTTCTTGTTGGCAATGGTCCTCTTGGGACCCTTGCGGGTACGGGCATTGGTCTTGGAACGCTGTCCACGGACCGGTAGGCCCTTTCTGTGACGAACACCGCGATAGCATCCGATTTCAACAAGACGCTTAATGTCCAGATGAACGCGGCCGCGAAGGTCGCCTTCTACCGTGAGGTTCTTATCGATATACTCACGCAGCGCAGCCTCGTCGGCTTCGGTGAGATCTTTAACGCGGGTGTCGGGATTGATTCCGGTTGCCTTGAGAATGTCGTTGGCGGTTTTACGACCGATACCAAAGATATAGGTCAGACCGATTTCAACGCGTTTCTCGCGCGGCATGTCAATACCAGCTATACGAGCCATTCTTTGTACACCTCCATTGTTTTTCGGTTGGCGTTAGCCCTGACGCTGTTTGTGCTTGGGGTTTTCGCAGATCACCATAATGCGACCCTTGCGCTTGATAACCTTGCACTTTTCACACATGGGCTTAACGGAAGGTCTTACTTTCATGATAAATACCTCCATTCTAGGGAGCAGCCTAAATTAAGAATTAGAATTACTTATGGGCGAGTTGCCGCTCAGAAACCGCCACACAAGATAAGATTACACTATTTGGATCTCCAAGTAATCCGGCCTTTGGTAAGATCATAAGGAGAAATCTCCATCGTGACCTTGTCGCCGGGGAGGATCCGGATAAAGTTCATGCGCAGCTTGCCAGAAATATGTGCGAGAAGCTTGTGCCCCCCCTGAATTTCTACAACAAACTGGGCATTGGGCAGGGCTTCTTTTACGATGCCCTCCACCTCAATGACGTCATCCTTTGCCAAGGTCATTCCCCTCCTTGTCACAATTCGCGGCAAACGCGCGAAGTGCACACTTAAGCTTTCGGTCGGTCATCATGCAGTTGTCAGATAGTTTTGCTGTGGTTACGGCCAAATGCTTTCTTCGCTTGCGCTTTGGTCGCGCTAACGGTCGGCTTTTGCCATTTACAATCAGGGCAAAATCCCCTTCAACCGAGAGCACAGCAAACCATTGGTCAGCGTCGCGTCCCGCAAGGGCCTTTACCACCATGCCTGGGCACATATCAAGCCACCTCATAGCCTTGTGAGAATGACCGGCCCGTCGGGGGTAATGGCGACGGTGTGCTCAAAGTGCGCCGAGAGCGAATGATCTCTGGTCACAACCGTCCAGTCATTATCCAAAACCCTAACAGCCCATGCGCCTGCGTTGATCATCGGCTCAATGGCAATCACCATACCGGCCGCTAATCTGACGCCGTGACCCGGTTTGCCATAGTTTGGCACCTCGGGTGCCTCATGAAGATCCTTGCCAACGCCGTGCCCGACATACTCTCTCACAACTGAATAGCCCAGCGGCTCCACCGTATTTTGCACCGCGGCCGAAATATCTCCGACGCGGTTGCCTACAACCGCCTGCGCGATGCCATTTTCAAGCGCCTTCTGGGTTCCATCCAACAGCGCCTGAGTCTGTGGTGAAATTTCGCCACACGCAAAGGTGTAGGCCGAGTCGCCGTGGTAGCCGCCGATTTTAGCGCCAACGTCAATGCTCACAATGTCGCCTTCGCAGATTACTCTGTCATCGGGTATACCGTGAATGACCTCGTCGTTGACCGAGATGCAGGCGGAGGCGGGAAACCCGCCATAGCCCAGAAACGAAGGCTTTGCCCCACATCTCACAATATAATCGTGGATGACACGATCGACCTGCCGGGTTGTAATGCCAGGCCTGATTGCTGCGCCGCCCGCGTGCAGTGCCGCTGCCGTAATGGCGCCGGCCTTTCGCATCAGCTGCAGCTCTTCTTTGGTTTTAAGGATTACCATCATCAGTCAACTCCAAGCACAGAAAGGATTTCGGCAGTCACCTTATCCATTTCCATTGTGGCATCTATAGTTGTCAAGATGCCATGGTCGCGGTAGTAGTCTACCAGCGGTTCGGTCTGCTCATGATAAACCTCAAGACGCTTGAGCACCATTTCAGGCGCGTCATCATTTCTGATGCAAAGCGCGCCGCTGCATTTATCGCAGACACCCTCTTCTTTAGGGGGATTGTTTGCGATGTGATACGGCGTTCCACATCTGGTGCAGATACGTCTGCCGGTCATACGGGCGATGATCTCCTCATCGGTGATCTCAAGTTTAATAACTGCGTCAACCTTGCCGCCCATCTCTTCAAATTCCTGAGCCTGCACAACAGTGCGCGGGAATCCATCCAGAATATAGCACTCTCTGCCATCCGGCTGCTTAAGCCGGCTAAGATGATTAGCCACCATCTCGACGACCAATTCATCGGGTACTAGCTTACCATGCTCGGTATAAGACTGAAAGCGTTTGCCCAATTCCGACCCGCTGTTGATCGCTTCGCGGATGATGTTGCCAGTTCCAATAATCGGAATTTTCAACTTCTTAGAAACGATTTCTGCCTGCGTACCCTTACCGGCACCAGGGGCGCCAAGTAATATCATTTTCATGGTTGCTACATGCCTCCACTCATTATTCGAGGAAACCTTTATAATGGCGCATCATCATCTGGCTCTCAAGCTGACGCACAGTGTCGAGCGCAACTCCTACAATAATGATTACCGAGGTTCCGCCCAATGAAATATTCATTCTAGTCAAAGCGCCTACGCCGATTGGCGCAGTAGCGATAAGTGCCAAGAACAAGCCGCCCAGGAAGGTGGTCTTGCCAACAATCTTCGCGATATAATCAGAGGTCGGCTTGCCCGGGCGGATGCCGGGAACCGTTCCGCTGTTCTTGCGCAGATTATTGGATATTTCAATGGGGTTATACTGAATCGCAACATAAAAATAGTTAAAGCCAATAATCAGTATAAAATAAAGGACTGCGTACAACAGGGTGTTGTAGTTAAACAGCGACAAGAATCTCCCTAAAAAGGAATCGGGCGCAGCGTTTACAAACCCGTTGATAGTCGAGGGAATTGCAAGGATGGTCGAAGCAAAGATGATGGGAAGAACGCCCGACATATTCACCTTGATCGGGATGAAGGTCGTCTGTCCGCCATACTGCTTGCGGCCTACAATTCTCTTTGCGTACTGAACAGTGATGCGACGCTCCGCATTGGTCATCACAATGATAAAAGCGATGACAAACAGGAACATGACGAAAACAAGCGGTACGCTGAAGAAATAGAAAGTGTAGCCATCGATCGCATATTTGATATACTCCACCATCGTGTTGAGCACAGCACCGCCGCGCGACACAATGCCGATAAAGAGTATCATCGAAATACCGTTGCCGATACCGCGTGCATCGATGCGCTCGCCCAAAAATACAACCAACATCGCGCCTGCAGTAAAGCAGAGCACAATAATGACGCGAGCGAAGTAATACTGCCAACCACTAAAAGACTCAATCGCACCCTGAGCGTTTAAGAGCGTCATATACGCATACGCCTGAAGCAGTGCTAAGCCAAGCGTGGTGTAGCGGGTGATTCTCGCCAGTCTACGCTTTCCTTCTTCACCCTCTTTGGCCAGATTCTCAAGGTAGGGAATGGCCACGGTGAGAAGCTGAATCACGATTGAAGCCGTGATATAAGGAGAAATCGAAAGGGCAAACAGCGTGCTGCGCGAGAAAGCGCCGCCAGTGAGAACGTCGAGATAACCGAAAATACCACCGGTAGCCGACACCATCTGCCCAAGCGCTGTCGGGTCAAGAAAGGGCACCGGAATCTGTGAGCCCACACGCGACAGCATTAAAATGAAAAGTGTGAAGAGAAGTTTTTTTCTGAGATCCTCAATTTTCCAAGCGTTTCTGAGGGTTTCCAGCATGTTACTTCACCTCAGCCTTTCCTCCCGCTGCCTCAATCTTTTCCTTGGCGGTTGCGGAGAAAGCAGTTGCAACCACGGTGAGTTTACGATTGAGCTCGCCTCTGCCCAGGATTTTGATTCCGTCGCGGGTATTCTTAACGATGCCGGCCTTTGAAATGGCCTCGGCGTCTACGACCGCGCCGTCTTCAAAACGGTTGAGAACATCCACGTTGATAGAAATATATTCTTTTGCAAAGATGTTGTTGAAACCTCTCTTGGGAATACGTCTCTGAAGGGGCATCTGGCCACCTTCAAAACCGGGGCGAACACCGCCACCGGAACGGGCCTTCTGACCCTTGTGCCCCTTGCCCGCAGTCTTGCCGTTGCCGGAGCCGGGACCTCTGCCCTTGCGGAATGCATCCTTAACAGAGCCGGGCGCCGGGGATAACTCATGCAGTTTCATAATAGCTTGCACCTCCTTGTTATGCCTCGGTCCAAGCGACTAAGTGAGAGATCTTGTTGATCTTACCTCTGGTTGCCGCGTTGTCAGGCTGAATAGTTTCATTGCCGATCTTGTGAAGACCGAGTGCTTCGGCGGTGGCAATCTGGTCCTTTTTAGAACCTGCGAGGCTCTTGACCAGCTTTACTTTGATGTTAGCCATATCCACTAACCTCCTAGCCCAAGATCTCGTCAACGCTCTTGCCGCGAATAGCAGCAACTTCGTCGACGTTGCGGAGCGACCGCAGTCCGTTAATAGTAGCGGTCACAACATTGCAGGGGTTGTTGGAGCGCTGGCACTTCGTTCTGATGTCCTTAATGCCTGCAATTTCAAGCACTGCGCGCACGGGGCCGCCTGCGATAACGCCGGTACCCTGTGGGGCAGGGAGCATCAGCACAGAACCTGCGCCGAACCTTCCGATAACCTCATGAGGAATAGTGGTTCCTCTGAGGGAAATTTTAAACAAGTTTTTCTTGGCATCCTCAATACCCTTGCGAATCGCATCGGGGACTTCGCCGGCCTTTCCAAGACCGTAGCCGACAGTGCCGTTTCCGTCACCGACAACAACCAGCGCGGCGAATTTGAAGATTCGACCACCCTTAACCGTCTTAGAAACACGGTTGATGGCGACAACTCTCTCAGTGAGTTCTAATGCCGTTGCGTCTATACGAGCCAATCCTATCCCTCCTTAGAAGTTGAGACCGCCCTCGCGGGCACCCTCAGCAAGTTCTTTAACGCGTCCATGGTAGATGTAGCCGCTACGGTCAAATACGACATTGGTAATGCCCTTTTCCGCTGCGCGCTGTGCAACAAGCTTGCCAATTGCGCGGGCTGCATCTTTGTTTGCGCCCTTCTCGGTGAAGGACTTTTCCAACGAAGAAGCTGACACCAGAGTGACGCCGGCTTTATCGTCGATGATCTGTGCGTAAATGTTCTTCTCAGAACGGAAAACGCTCAGACGGGGACGCTCTGCAGTGCCGCTGACCTTATTTCTGACGCGGAAATGGCGCTTAAGACGTGCTTTATTGCTATCAGGCTTTCTGATCATTTGCATTCACTCCTTTCTTTACTTCTTACCCTTACCGGCCTTGCCTTCCTTACGGATGATGACTTCGCCAGCGTACTTGATGCCCTTGCCCTTATAAGGCTCCGGCGGGCGCTTCTCGCGCACTTCGGCGGCGAACTGGCCTACGACCTGCTTGTCATTGCCCAGGATGGTAATTTTGTTCGGGGCGGGAACCTCAATGGTAATACCCTCAATTTCACTGACGATGATCTGGTGCGAAAAGCCCAGGTTCATGACCAGGTTTTTGCCCTGCTTGGCAACACGGTAACCGACGCCGCTGACCTCGAGCTCCTTCTTGAAGCCCTCGTGGCAGCCGATAATCATGTTGGCAACCAGCGTTCTGGTCAGGCCGTGCAGGCTACGGTGACGGGGATCATCCGACGGACGGGTGACGATAACCTCAGCGCCCTCTACCGCAATGTTCATGTCCGGATCAAAGGTGCGAGTCCGGGTGCCCTTGGGGCCCTTGACGGTGACCTCGCTGCCGTTGACCTTGACTTCGACGCCTGCGGGGATGGCGATATGCTTTCTTCCGATTCTAGACATCTTTAGCGCCCCCCTTACCAGACGAAGGCGAGCACTTCGCCGCCAACGTTCTGCTTTCTGGCTTCCTTGTCGGTCATGACGCCTTTGGATGTCGAAAGAATGGCAATGCCAAGTCCTCTCATAACTCTGGGCATCTCTTCGCAGCTGGTGTAGATACGAAGACCCGGCTTGGAAACTCTTCTTAAACCGGTGAAAACGGGAGTTTTACCCGCAGTGTACTTGAGTACAATGTGAATAACGCCCTGCTTTCCGTCTTCTTGAACGGTAAAGCTCTTAATATAGCCCTCATCCAACAGAATCTGGACTATTGCCTTCTTCATGTTAGAGGCGGGAACATCGACCGTATCGTGTTTTGCCGTGCTCGCATTACGAATGCGGGTGAGCAAATCAGCGATGGTATCGGTGATATGCATGCCGTTAACCTCCTTTGTATACTCTTACCAGCTTGCCTTACGCACGCCGGGAATCTGTCCTTTGTACGCCAGCTCTCTGAAGCAGATACGGCAAATGCCGTACTTTCTCAGATACGCATGGGGACGGCCGCAGATCTTGCATCTGTTATATTCTCTGGAAGAGAACTTTGCAGGGCGCTGCTGCTTAATTTTCATACTGGTCTTTGCCATGCTGTAAATCTCCTCCCTTACTTGGCGAACGGGCAGCCAAGCTCTGTGAGCAGGGCCTTGCCTTCTTCGTCGGTCTTGGCGGTGGTGACAAAGGAAATATCCATGCCGCGCACCTTGTCAATCTTGTCGAACTCAATTTCGGGGAACATAAGCTGTTCCTTCAAACCGAAAGTAAAGTTGCCTCTGCCGTCGAAACCGTTGGCCGAAATGCCGCGGAAATCACGAACACGGGGCATAGCGACAGAAAAGAGTCTGTCGACAAATTCATACATTCTCGCGCCGCGAAGGGTAACTTTGCAGCCGACAGGCATGCCTTCGCGAAGCTTAAAGTTTGCTACCGACTTCTTTGCTTTGCAGATCACGGCGCGCTGGCCGGTAATCTTGCCGAGATCCCCGAGAATCGCCTCGATGATCTTGGGGTTGTCTCTGCCTTCGCCGCAAGCGACGTTGACAACGACCTTCTCAAGCTTGGGGATCTGCATGACACTCTTGTAGCCGAATTTCTTCATCAGCTCTCCGGCCACTTCGTTGTTGTAACGGTCTTTTAATCTAGCCATGTATTAATCCTCCTCGCTTAAAAAGTCGCGTTGCATTTTTTGCAAACGCGCATTTTGGTTCCATCCGCCAGCAGTTTGTGGGCCACTCTGGTAGCCTTGCCGCAGGAAGGGCAGACAAGCATCGCCTTGGAGGCGTAAAAAGCACCCTCCGCCTTGACAATGCCGCCGCTTTCGCCGGCACGGCGGGGCTTAACATGCTTGGTTACCATGTTGATGCCCTCAACAATGAGCTTCTGCTCCTTGGGAGAGGTCTCTAGAACCTTGCCCTTCTTGCCCTTATCTTTGCCGGACAGGATGACGACCGTGTCATCTCTTTTGACATGAAGTTTATTCACGCTCGTGCACCTCCGTTACAGAACCTCGGGAGCGAGGCTCAAAATTTTCAGGTAGTCTTTTTCGCGAAGCTCTCTCGCAACCGGTCCAAAGATACGGGTACCCTTGGGGTTCTTGTCTTCTTTGATAATGACTGCCGCGTTATCGTCAAAGCGGATATAGGTGCCGTCCTCACGGCGCAGGCCCTTTGCGGAACGAACCACAACAGCCTTAACTACATCACCCTTTTTAACCGCGCCGCCGGGAGCAGCTTTCTTCACCGACGCTACGATCACATCGCCAATGTTGGCGTATCTTCTTCTGGTGCCGCCGAGCACTCGGATGCACATAAGCTCCTTAGCGCCGCTGTTGTCGGCAACCTTAAGATAAGTTTGCATCTGAATCATGAGCGGTTTCCTCCTTTCGGTATCCACCGGTTTGCCGGGGCCTCTAATGGGGGCCGCTACACACTGCCCATTCGCAGTGGCGCTCAAACCGGTTTCTTATAAGTTAATTACTTAGCCTTTTCAAGAATGTTGACTACGCGCCAATTCTTATCCTTAGAAAGCGGGCGAGTCTCCATGATCTCAACCTTGTCGCCAACGCCGCAGGAATTAGACTCGTCGTGGGCCTTAAACTTAACGGTGCGCTTGATGATTTTCTTGTAAAGGGGATGACGGACCTTATCCGCCACAGCAACAACAACGGTTTTGTCCATCTTATCGCTCACGACAACGCCGATTGTGGTCTTACGCAAGTTTCTCTCACTCACAGTGATTTCCTCCTTTCGACGTTACGCCTTTTTGCGCCCGGCTTCACCGATCAGCGTCTTAACGCGGGCGATGTCCTTGCGGACAGCCACGAGACGCAGGGGATTGTCGAGCTGGTTGATGGTGTGCTGAAATCTGAGGTTAAAAAGCTCAGCCTTAAGGTCGACGAGCTTCTGCTCGAGCTCATTGAGAGACAGTTCTCTGAGTTCCGATGCCTTCATTAGCCTTCAACCTCCTCTTCCTTCTTAATAAACTTGCATTTAATAGGCAGCTTGTGCATAGCAAGACGCATAGCCTCACGTGCAAGCTCCTCAGAAACGCCGCCGATCTCAAACAACACGCGGCCGGGCTTAACGACAGCGACCCAGTACTCGGGGCTGCCCTTACCGGAACCCATTCGAGTTTCAGCGGGCTTCTCGGTAACGGGCTTGTCGGGGAAAATCTTGATCCAGACCTGACCGCCACGCTTGATGTAACGAGTCATGGCAATACGAGCTGCTTCGATCTGGTTAGAGGTAATCCAAGCGGGCTCAAGAGCCTGAAGACCAAAATCACCGTTGGAAATAAAGTTGCCGCGGGTGGCCTTGCCGGTCAATCTACCTCTGTGAACTCTGCGGTATTTTACTCTCTTGGGCAGAAGCATTATTTGCTGCCTCCTTCCTTACGGGACTGTCTGACCTCCTGCAGAACTTCGCCTGCATAGATCCAGACCTTTACGCCGATCTTACCATAAGTGGTATCAGCCTCGGCAAAGCCGTAGTCGATATCTGCACGAATGGTCTGCAGCGGAATGGTTCCTTCATGATAGTGCTCGGTTCTGGCGATTTCAGCGCCGCCCAGACGGCCCGAAACCTGAACCTTAATACCCTTGGCACCGAACTTCATAGCGCGGCCAATGGCCTGCTTCATAGCGCGGCGGAAGGAAACACGGCCCACCAGCTGAGCCGCAATATTCTCGGCAACGAGCTGGGCGTTCTTGTCAGCCGACCTAACTTCGACGACATTGACAAAAACGTTGACCTTGTTTTCCTTATTCTTGTTGATCATCTTCTCGCACTCAAGGCGGACCTTTTCGATCTCGACACCCTGACGACCGATGACAACACCGGGACGTGCGCAGTGAATGTGAATTTTGACTTTAGCGGCGTCGCGCTCTATCTCAATTCTGGGGATACCCGCGTCAAAAAGACGCTTTTTAAGGTATTTTCTGAGCTGGTAATCTTCAACAAGGATGTCGCCGAAAGCGTTGTCCTTGGCAAACCAGCGGGAATCCCAATCCTTGATTACGCCTACTCTAAGACCATGTGGATTGACTTTCTGGCCCATTCAGTTTACCCTCCTCTTTCGGTTATTCCTTTTCCTTCACAACGATCGTCACGTGAGAAGTGCGCTTGTTGATGCGGAACGCTCTTCCCTGTGCTCTGGGCATGATACGCTTCATGATCATGCCGGGGGTGACATAGCACTCGGCGACATAAAGCTGTTTCTTGTCCATGTTGTGATTGTTTTCTGCGTTTGCCATCGCGCTCTTTAAGAGCTTTGATACCGGCTCGCTTGCAGCCTTAGGGGTGTGTCTCAGGATTGCAAGCGCAACGTCGGCTGGTTTATTACGGATGAGATCGAGAACGATCTGCACCTTGCGAGGCGCGATGCGAATGCCTCGCAGATATGCTCTGGCTTCCATGATTTATCCTCCTTTCGGCTACTTACCGGTTTTCTTGGCGCCGGCGTGTCCACGGAAGGTTCTGGTGGGGGCAAACTCACCGAGCTTGTGACCGACCATATCCTCGGTGACATATACCGGAACGTGCTTGCGCCCGTCATGAACAGCAAAGGTGTGCCCGACAAAATCCGGGAAGATCGTGGAGGATCTGCTCCAGGTTTTGAGTACCTTCTTCTCGTCGGAGGCGTTCATCGCCATAACGCGTGCCAACAGCTTTTCATGCACGTAAGGGCCTTTTTTAATACTTCTACCCATTGTCGACTAAACCTCCTTACTTAGCGTTGCGACGCTTGACAATATACTTGTCAGAGCGGTGATGTTTGTTTCTGGTCTTGTAACCCAGTGCGGGCTTGCCCCACGGGGTAACAGGGCTCGGACGACCGATCGGGCTTCTGCCCTCACCGCCACCGTGCGGGTGATCACAGGGGTTCATAACCGAACCGCGAACGGTCGGGCGGATACCCATGTGACGGGTACGGCCAGCCTTGCCGATAGAGACGTTTTCGTGATCAATGTTGCCCACCTGGCCAATGGTCGCCATGCAGGAAACGGGAACCTTGCGCAGCTCTCCGGAGGGAAGACGCAGCAGGGCGAAATTGCCCTCCTTAGCCATCAGCTGTGCCATAACGCCGGCGGCGCGGGCAAGCTGAGCGCCCTTGCCGGGGTAAAGCTCAACATTGTGGATAAAGGTACCAACCGGGATGTTGACAAGTGCAAGCGCGTTGCCGGGCTTGATGTCAGCGCCTACACCACTTGTGACAGTGTCGCCTACACGAAGGCCGTTGGGGGCGATGATATAGCGCTTTTCGCCGCTCTCGTACTGTACCAGTGCAATGTGCGCCGAACGGTTGGGGTCGTATTCGAGGGTCAGCACGGTTGCGGGAACACCCTGCAGGTCGCGCTTGAAGTCGATGATACGATATTTTCTACGATTTGCACCGCCGCGGTGACGGACGGTGATTCTGCCGGTATTGTTACGACCGGAATTCGCCTTGATGACGGTCAGCAAGCTCTTTTCAGGCGCTACCTTGGAAAGGCCTGAATAATCGGTGACGGTCATCTGACGGCGAGAAGAGGTCGTCGGCTTATAAGTTTTGATTGCCATCTGATGTTTCACTCCTCATAACTTGTTAGCGGGAATTATGAGACTCCCATACCCAAGTCGTCGTATTTCTCATGTGATCGCTTTGACGCGATCTTAGATCATGCTCTCAAAGAACTCAATCTTCTTGGAGTCCGCCTTGATGGTAACGACGGCCTTCTTCCAGCCTCTGGTGAGGCCCTGGGTCTTGCCCATGCGCTTCATTTTGCCGCGCACATTCATGGTGTTGACAGAATCCACTTTGGTGCCGGGGAACAGCTTCTCAATCGCGGAAGCGATCTCGATCTTGTTTGCGTCCTTGGCAACTTCAAAGGTGTATTTACCACTGGCGAGGCCGCTCATGCTGCGCTCGGTGATGATCGGTCTAATGACGATATCCTGTGCAGTTTTCATTTAAGCGTACACCTCCTCGATCTTGGCGATTGCGTCCTTGGCAACAACCAACTTCTTGGCGTTGACAATATCATAGACATTAATGGTGTTGGTCAGCGCGGTTTTGACGCCAGGGATGTTGGAAGCGGATTTAATCAACTTCTCGTTCTTCTCAGCGGCAACAAGCAGGATCTTGCAGTCTGCGCCGAGCGCCTTGAGCATCTCGATAACCGGCTTGGTTTTGTATTCCTCAATCTTGATCTCGTCGACAACGATGAGATTCTCTTCGAGCACCTTAGAGGAGAACACCGACTTCATTGCCAGTCTTCTGACCTTCTTGTTGAGGGAATAACTGTAATCGCGGGGCTTGGGGCCGAGCGCAACGCCGCCGTGATACCACTGGGGCGCTCTGATAGAGCCCTGTCTGGCGTGGCCGGTGCCCTTTTGGCGCCACGGCTTTCTGCCGCCGCCTCTGACCTCGGTTCTGGTCAGCGTGGACTGGGTGCCCTGACGCTGGTTTGCGAGGTAGTTCTTCACAACTGCATGGACGGCGATCTTGTTGGGTTCGATACCGAACACCGCGTCAGAAAGCTCAATCTCTCCGACCGAAGCGCCTGCCATGTTGTAAACTGTAACCTTCGGCATTATGATTCCTCCTCCCTTTAAGCCTTCTGGCCCTTGACGGCGTCGGTGATGTAAACATAACCGCCCTTGGGGCCGGGGATCGCGCCGCGCAGCGCAATCAGATTGTTTTCTGCGTCAACCTTGACAACATCAAGATTCTGTATGGTAACCTTGTCGGTGCCCATGTGTCCGGGCATCTTCTTGCCCTTGAAAATTCTCGATGGGCTGGAGTTTGCACCCATGGAGCCCGCATGTCTGCCGACAGGGCCGGTACCGTGCGTAGCTTTGAGCGAGTGGTTGCCGTAACGCTTGATGGTGCCGGCAAAGCCCTTACCCTTGCTGGTGCCCGAGACGTCCACTTTGTCGCCGATGGCGAAAACGTCTGCTTTGATGATGTCTCCGACATTCATCTCGGCTGCACCCGCAAGCTTAAACTCGCGCAGTGTGCGCTTGGCAGCAACGTCAGATTTGACAAAATGTCCCTTCATGGGTTTGTTCACGTGCTTGTCCGAGACCTCGCCGAAACCGATCTGCACGGATTCATATCCGTCGTTTTCGGTCGTCTTCTTCTGAACGACGACGCAGGGACCCGCCTCAATGACAGTGACCGGGATGAAGCTGCCGTTCTCATCGAACAACTGAGTCATGCCGAGTTTTTTGCCGATGATTGCTTTTTGCATTTGATTTTTTCCTCCTTTGGTTATTGGTTGACCGGTCTTACAAAGACTTCGCCAACATTACCTTTGCGCGCAAAATTCGCGACGCATGTATCAAGTTCTAATATAGGATTAGAGCTTGATCTCGATCTCGACGCCCGCGGGGAGCTCGAGGCCGGTAAGCGCTTCCACCGTCTTGTTGGACGGACGGAGAATGTCGATGAGACGCTTGTGGGTTCTCATCTCAAACTGTTCGCGGGAATCCTTGTACTTGTGGACCGCGCGCAGAATGGTAACAACGTCCTTGTCGGTGGGCAGCGGAATCGGACCGGAAACCTTGGCGCCAGTGCGCTTTGCGGTTTCAACAATCTTCTCAGCTGCTGCATCGACCAACTGATGGTCATAGCCTCTTACACGGATACGGATTTTTTCTTTGACTGCCATTTTTCATCGCCTCCCGTATTTTGTTATCAGAGGCGCCCCTTTTCAATCCACTGTGCCGTGTGTTTTCTATTTTTGCCTGCAAAAAACCGGTTAAACCGCAAGACGCAGTTTAGCCGGGTAGGCACAATGTTCCTCACACAAACTTGTAGGCAGGTCACCCTGCCATATGGGGTTTGATGGGTCGCCCGGTTTAAAATCGGACATACTCCGCGGAAATTCCCCGCCTCAAAGGGCGGCCACCTCCCGCATCAACGCATATCTCAGCAGTCACGCAAGGTATATATTATCACAGCAAAACGGCATTTGCAAGCATTTTTTCATGTTTTTTAAAATTTATTTGCGTTAAAATGCCTGGTAATTTTTTTCACTGTAAGATACCCTAATTTTAACCGGATAGACCAAATAAATTCATTTTTTTACCTTTGAAGTTAAAATTTATAATCTTTTAGTATATCATGATGTGAAAATTACAAAAAATGTTATATCCTAAAATGATTTGCCCTTCAGTTAACGCCGATGGGCAAATCATCTTGACCTAAATCAGCATTTACGCGCTCATAAAAATTTGACAGCTGTGCCGTACATTTGAAGATAAAAGAACGCAAAACCGTTTGTGTCCATGTCGATATCCTGCCGCATGCAAATAATGGCGTCTGCCCCCACCATTTCCCCACGCTTTTTCAGTTCCTCAGTCGCAATGAAAAATGCCTTTTCAAAGTCACTTTGCCCAACCGACCATTCACCGTATAAAAAGCCCCAATCGGTTCTATCGCCTGACATGCTTCCCTGCTTCTTCATTTGCGCAATTTCAGACTGATATTGTGCCACTAGTTTACTTAATGCACTACCGAATATACCTTTGTTAGAGACCTGAAAATAGACCGGGCCCAAAATTTCATAGGGTCGGCCAATATCGCCGGTGGTTACAATAACCTTACTCATAAAACTGACACCATCCTTTTTTGTCTAGCAGCTGTAGCATTCAATTGCTTTTTTGTTTACGCCACTGCCAGAAAATCGTCTGCCTCACAGCATAGACGCGCCCTCTTCCAGCCAGTTATAATCCACCTCGTGACGCGGCGGGCGAGCCAAAAGCGCCTCCACAGCTTGCTTTGCGGTAGTCTGACCTTTGATTAGGCTGTATATTTGACTGGTAATAGGCATGTCCACACCAAGCTTTTGCGAAAGTTCATAGGCGCAGATGGCCGCAGTAATACCCTCCACCGTCATTCCCACTTTTTCAACGGCCTCATCCACCGTACAGCCTTCGCCGACATAAAGCCCGCAACGGCGATTGCGTGAATGCATTGAGCAACAGGTAACAATGAGGTCGCCTACGCCCGAAAGCCCAGCGAAGGTCTCCCTTTTGGCACCCATCTTGACGCCCATGCGCGCGATTTCGGTAAGGCCACGGGTCATCAGTGCCGCCTTGGTGTTGTCACCGCCACCCATGCCGTCGACGACGCCCGCAGCAAATGCAATGACATTTTTAAGCGCGCCACCAAGTTCTACCCCGACAACATCATCGCTGGTGTAGATGCGTATATGAGTCTGAACTGTCAAATCCTGAATCTTCTGTGCCGCAGCCAGCGATTTGCTGGCCGCTACCAGCACCGTGGGTATACCCTGTGAAATCTCCTCGGCGTGGGAAGGGCCGGACAGTGCGACAAAACTATTCTCAGGCAGTTCCTGCGCCACCACCTCATGTAGCGGCAACAACGTTTTAGGCTCCAATCCTTTGGAGGTACAGGCTACCGGAATGTCATTAGAAAGCTTTCCCGCCAACTGTTTGGCTGCACCGCGCACACCGACTGTCGGGGTCGCAATGATGACCGCGTCGGCGGACTCTACACCATCCACTGTATCCACAATACACACTGATTCGGGTATTTTAACCCCCTTTAACAGCTGCACATGTTCACGCGCCTGGCGAATTCTATCATTTTCTTCCTTATTCCATCCCCAGAGCCACACCTCGTGTCCCACATTCGACATAGCCACCGCCATTGCGGTGCCCATGCCCCCCGCGCCTAAGATATATAATTTTGCCATTAAATGGTTCCTCCTGCTTTATTACTCCCGTACTAGTCTACCCTAATATCACTTATTCTACATAATGCAACATAACGATTACGGCTTCTGATATTGTAATAGTGCTATCCAGCAATGTCAAACCATCACCTAAGCCATATCGCCATTGATCCACGAGTCCTTGTAATTGATCTCAGTACCGCAGTATTGACAATAGCGCCTTTACTATCATAATTGTCATCCTCCACTGTATACCACCACACCCTGGTAGATGCTTCTTCCCACAGTCCCTTGTGATAACATTTATTCCGCAACCTAATCCTCGAACGCACCATTCATCAAGACAAACGCCTGCGGCTGGTCGGAAAAGTTTATACAAATGCCACGCATACGCACCTCGGTATCCGGTTCAATCTGCTCAAGACGATCAAACAATGCGGGGTCCAGAACAAACACATAGCAAGCGCCATCTTTTTGGCCAATTTTGACCAAACGTATCTGCCCATTGTCAGAAGATGACACCTCGACAAACGGTCCGGTTACGGTAAATTCTTTTCCCTCCTGCTGTGCTACCCAGCCTTCTGGGTCATCGCCCTTTGCCTCGATAATTTTTTCAGGGGTAAGGTGTAGTTCCTCGTCAAGATCATCTGTTAAATTGGTTTCTTCACTCGGCACAACTGCGCCCTGTTCTTCAAGTGGCTCACCGCTTATTTCTACCAGACAATAGGACTCGATATTGTGCCCATTCCCAATTTCAAATTTCAGTTCAACCACTTCGCCAGGCTCAATATCCCGTTGCAACGACGCGCTGCTTGAACCGACATAATGCCCCGAGGTATCAAAGAATTTCACATTTCCGCCCACGCCGGTGCAAATAACATCACTGATATTCTCAACGGCGCACACCAGCAGGATTTTATCCCCTTCTCGTTGTGCCGTTATCTCTTTGTTCAAAATAATATACGAATTATCAGGAGCCATCGCCGGCAGCCCAATTAAGGGCATTTCATCTTGTTGGCGCCGTTCATCTAGTACGCTCATCTCAATTTGCAGTGCAGACTCACGTTCAGCTTTTGTTGTGAATACACTCCAGTTTTCAGCATTGAAACTTGAGACGACGATGTAGGCTACCAGCGTACCCACCATAATTAGTCCAACGATAATTAAAACAGCAGCCAGCCACAGGGCGCCTACCGGCACCGCCGGTGCTTTTTGCGGCGATGACAAAATTTCGTCCCCACAGTTATGGCGCATTTTTTCTTCTGCCGTAATTGGTTTTGCACATTTAGAACAATGCCGTTCTTCCATTTTACCACCTCATATTCAAGCGCATCATTTCTGACGGCCATGATAAATCCCCAAGTTATAATACCAAACGCAACCAGCAAAAACAAGGAGCCGACACCACCTTTTTATGGTATCGGCTCGATTTATAGCATAATAACTATTCTCCGCGCTCGCGGGCAATGATGCGCACTGGTGTACCCTGAAGCCCAAACGATTCTCTAATCTGATTTTCAAGGTAACGCTGGTACGAAAAATGGAACAGATCTTTCTTGTTGACAAAGCAGACAAAGGTTGGCGGACGGGTGGACGGCTGAGTAATATAATAAATTTTCAGCCGCTTACCTTTGTCAGAGGGCGGCTGCACACGGGCCGTCGCATGCGCCAGTAGGTCGTTAAGTGCGCCGGTAGTGACGCGCATAGCATTGTTAGCAGAAACTTGATTGATCATTTCAAACAGCTTATCGACGCGCTGACCAGTCTTGGCCGATATGAAGATAAACTGCACATAGCTCATAAACGAAAAATCGTTTTCAAGCTTTCGCTGATATTCGATCATAGTCTTGTCGTCTTTCTCGACAGCATCCCACTTGTTCACTGCGACAATGCAGCCCTTGCCCTGCTCATGGGCATAGCCCGCAATTTTGGAATCCTGCTCGGTGAAACCCTCAAGCGCATCAATCATGATGACGCAAACCTCGGCGCGATCAACCGCCATATAGGCACGTAGCACTGAATAATGCTCAATCGACTCAGTCACCTTATTTTTGCGGCGGATGCCCGCAGTGTCGATGAACAAATATTTTCCGTGGTCGTTATCCACTTCGGTGTCGGTGGCATCGCGAGTTGTACCCGCGATATCTGAGACGATCACCCGTTCTTCGCCCGCAATGCGATTGATAATGGACGACTTACCGACATTTGGCTTGCCGATGACCGCTACCGCAATGCGATCACTCTCAACAGGCTCGTGGTTAGAAAAATCAATATGCTCACACACGACATCGAGTAAATCACCGGTGCCATGGCCATGCAATGATGAGACGGCAATGGGATCCCCTAGTCCGAGGTTATAAAACTCGTAGAAATCAGGCGGCGGGTCACCCACCTGATCACATTTGTTGACGCACAGCACAATCGGCTTAGAGCTTTTAAGCAGCATTGACGCAACCTCTTGGTCGGTTGCGGTCACACCGCTTCTCAGATCAACCACCAAGATAATCACCTCGGCGTTATCGATGGCCAACTGAGCCTGCCTGCGCATCTGAGAAAGTATAATGTCATCCGAAAAAGGCTCAATGCCGCCGGTATCCACCAGCATAAGCTCTTTGCCCAACCACTCGCAGGGTGCATAAATTCGGTCGCGGGTCACGCCGGGCGTGTCCTCCACGATGGCGAGTCGCTTGCCCGTCAGCTTATTAAACAGTGTCGATTTCCCCACATTTGGGCGGCCGACAACAGCCACAACAGGTTTTGACATGAGCTTTACGCCTCCTTTCTATTCTACCAGCGCCTCAGCTAGTGAAGCGCCGTCGTCCTGCACCACCTTAACCGGAATATCCAATGCCTTTGACACATCTTCCGGGGTGGTGTCGTCTAAAAATTTATCCTGCTCCCGCCTGAGCATACAGGAAGGGATGATAAGCAGGTCACCCAGCGGGCGGCCTTTAAGCTCGGTGATGATGTCGCTGCCGGTGACCAATCCTGTCACCGTGATGCGACCGCCGAAAAAACGGCTGGGTATCGGAAACACCTCAGCCTTTAACGCCGGGGCACACTCCTGCGCTTTAGCGCACAGCTTTTTTATTGAATCGCCCGCGGCAACACCGGTCGCTACCGATATGTGGCGCAGCGTTTCATCGGGTTCGAGCAGCGGCAGCAGGCTGCAAAACTCTAGTTCGGTGTTAGCGATCAGTCCTACACCATTTTCAAGGTTAGCAAAATCGCCGTAATATTCCGCCGGGGGAATCGGCCGCTTTGCCAGCAGAAAAAATTCGTCGGCGGGGTAGCCCACCCGCATGCCGTGGCGCATAAACCAGCGATCAGCATATTTTTCAATGGTGTCGATGGTCTGTGCCGCCTCTTCTTGGGTAAAGGGAAGCAACGGCAGCAACCCCTCGCGGTAAGCAGTCAACCCCACCGGCACACAGGCAATGGACTGAATCTTGGGCACCAGTGGATCAAGATCCGAAAGGGTGCGTTCAAGCGCTGCACCATCATTATACCCCGGACAGAGTACAAGCTGCGTATTAATTTTAATATTGCCTTCACACAGCCTGTAGAGTCGCCGCAAAGAGCTGCCCGCAAAGCGGTTGCGCATCATCTTGACCCGCAGCTCGGGGTCGGTGGTATGCACCGAAATGTTGATGGGGCTGATGTGCATGCGCAGAATCCTATCCACATCATGGTCGGTCAAATTGGTCAGCGTAATATAATTGCCGAACAAAAAGGATAGCCTATCGTCGTCATCCTTAAAATAGATACTCTCGCGCATACCCTGGGGGTTTTGATCAATAAAGCAGAAAATACAGTTGTTCCGGCAACTGCGCTGCTTGTCCATCAGGTAGGTTTCAAACTCCAGCCCCAAGTCGTCATACTCGTCTTTTTTAACAGTAATATTGTAAGGGGCGCTACCGCGCATCAGCGAAAGAGTCAGCTGTTTGGCTGTCATATAAAAACGGTAATCAAGCACATCACCGATATCTTCATCGCCAATTTTAAGCAACACATCGCCACTTTTTATGCCATGGCGCTGTGCGATGGAATTCGCCTCGACTCCCGATATTGTGACTGCCATGATCTGCCTCCCTCACTCTGCAAAGTCCACCCTCAAACCGCTTGATATAAAAAAATAGAGGTGGAAAGCAGCTTCCCCCTCTATCTTTCTCTTAAACGTGAGCGCTCTTACGCCTCTACCTTGACAACTTCTTTGCCCTTGTAGAATCCGCACACGGAGCACACTCTATGCGGCATTTTCAGCTCACCGCACTGGGTGCACTTGGAAAGCGCAGGAGCATCCAGCTTCCAGACACTGGAGCGTCTTTTGTCTCTACGCGCTTTAGATACCTTTTTCTTCGGAACCGCCATCTTTACAGCACCTCCTTAGCCTTTCAGCAAATTTTTCAAAATGGCCATGCGGCTGTCACCCGATTCGGGCACGCAGCCACAATTAGTTGAGTTGAGATCCGCCCCACAGACAGGACACAACCCTTTGCAATCTTCTTTGCAAAGGAACACCTGCGGTAGGGAAAGTTGAAGATCCGCACCTGCGATCTCATCAAGCGCAAGAACCCCATCCGGGGCGGTTAAAAAAACGTCATCGAGCTCTACATCTTCAAGGCTAGCCACCACAGTATGGGTGAATTCCTTTTGAAAATTTTGCTCTGACTGCATCAGACAGCGATCACACTGAAAAGGCATCTTGCCGCTGATTTGGTAGCGCAGCGTTACAACGCCGGCACGGTTAAAAACCTCTCCCCTGACCGCCAGTGCATCAGGAAAAAGCTTTTCGCCATGCCTCATAACCCAAGAAAGGTTAATATCGCCCGCAAAATCTTGCTTTTCACCGATGATGTCCAAAACCTGTTTGATCGAAATCTGCATGGTTCTCTCCTCATCTTTGGCTTTGCGTCCACCATTAGGGCGCAAAAAATATAATTGTAACGCGGGCGTTACCTGATTATTATAGTGTCCAGATTTTTGTTTGTCAATAATTTTTGCGCCGAAAACCTTCGTTTCCGACGCAAAAATCGCACAAAGTGTTTAAATCTGGTATTGGCGGATTCTTTCGGCAAGCTCTTCCGGCTCGCAGGAAACTGTAAAGACAATGGTCAATCCGTTGGCGGAGGTCAATTTATACAGCTTATCAATCATGTCAGCGAACCGCTCCTGGTTCTTACCGCAGATCCTAAAGGTTGCGTCGCAGAAAATATCGGTAATGTCATAGTTGCCGGCCATCAGTCCGCAAAGGAAGCCATAAAGCGCATCATAATCGCTGATTCCGTACTGCTCAACATCCACCAGACGGACCTGATAGTTGAGGTCATAGGTCAGCTGAATACCCTTTTCTACGCAGACTACGTTTCCGTTTGAGGTTTTGACCGCATCGTTCGCCATCTGGATCATGGCCTTGGTTTTTCCGGAGCCTTTGTGTCCAACGATAAGCTTTATCATGATGTATTCCTCCCAGATTTTGGTTACTCATCCTTTTGGATCAGCTTCCACGTTTATTTTTGTAATGCCGGCTCACCGGTTTTTAATAGCCCGGCTTACCCAGCAACGCAAACATATTTTTTTTATAATCCTCAACCCCCGGCTGATTAAATGGGTTTACATTCAAAGTATAGCCGCTGACACCACATGCGTATTCAAAGAAGTAGAGCAACCAGCCATATTCATAGGGCGTTCTTGCGTCGAGCGACATCATAATCGAGGCAACGCCGCCTTTGTGGTGCGCCATGGCAACAGCTTGCCGTGCCTTCTCCTGAATTTCTGTCAGCGTCATGCCAGCAAGATAATTCAAGCCGTCTAAATCGCTCGCTTCACTTTGCATGGTGGCTGACGCGCTATCCTCTTTAAAGAACAGCACCGTTTCAAACAGATTGCGGCTGCCATCCTGGACGAACTGGCCCAATGAATGCAGGTCTGTGGTATAGGTTGCCGAGGCTGGAAATAGCCCTTTGTGATCTTTTCCTTCACTTTCACCAAAGAGCTGTTTAAGCCACTCAGCCGTCATGGTTAGGCAGGGGTCCCACCCGCAAAACAGCTCAATTGCACAGCCCTGACGATATAAAATGTTTCTGGCTGCCACATACTGCAGGCAGGGGTTTTGCCAAAAGTCTGAACCATTGCAGACCTGTCTTGCATCGGCAGCACCTTCGATCAGACGACTAATGGAAATGCCCGCCACCGCCGCAGGCAGCAACCCAACGGGCGTCAACACCGAGTATCTACCGCCTATGTTGTCGGGAATGACAAAAGTCTCAAACCCCTCTTGATCGGCCATGGTACGCAAGGCGCCATGTGCCTTATCGGTAATCGCTACTATGCGATGAGCCGCTTGCTCACCATAGCGCTTGAGCATTTCTTGCTTAATGAGGCGAAAAGCCACTGCCGACTCGGTCGTAGTGCCGGATTTTGAAATAACAATAACCGACAGCCGTTTGCCCTTACATATCCTTAACACCTCGACAATATGAGAGGCCGAAAGATCGTTGCCCAAAAACCAAATATTGGGGGATTCGTTAGGGAGGCTGTTGTATAACGGAGAAATCAGATATTCAATGGCGGCGCGTGCCCCGAGATAGGAGCCACCGATACCCACCACCAGCACAGCGTCACTGGTTTCACGCAGCCGCTCTGCGCAGCGAGTCAGCCGAAGTAGATCATCATCAGTGTTGATTGCCCGTGGATCCATCCAACCAAGAAAATCATTTCCAGCTCCGTTTTCTTGCCGCAGCGTCTGCTGTGCCGCTAAAATCTCGGGCGCTATTGCTTCAAAATTTTTTCGAGTCACAAAGGGCTCAATGAAATTAAAATTAAGTTCAATCGGCAATGCTGTCACCCCTTGTTGATTTTTAAACAACCGATCATTTAAATTAACACGTCTTAGTTAATTTAAGTTTATTTTACACGAAATCTCGCCCGTTTTCAACCGCAAATCTATTAAATTTATGATAATATTAAAAACCAGGACTATTTTTTAATTATATCCATTTGGAGGGATTATCGTATTTTCCAGGATGTTACCCGCAGGGACTATACGAGTAGCAAATGGCACCCTCTATGTAACACCAAGCGCTAAACCGCGAAAATATTTTCTTCAGAAAGTATGTTTTAACGCATGCGGGTCAGCTCCGTCCAAATTAACCCGAGCGCTGAACGCAGGTCCATTTTATCGACTGGTTCGGCTGTAACCACATCATATTCACAGATGATAACCCCGTCAAGCATCACCCGTATCGTTCCCGCATGGGTGCCCTCGGCAACAGGCGCTTCAAATTCTTCCACCATGCTCTGCTGCTGTGTCAGCGCAGTTCCGCGCCCTTTTTCGACCAGCATTTGTTTGGGCGCACAGCTTTTTAGGTTCACCTGCTGGCGCACACCCCCTCTGACCTTGAGTGGCGTAATAGGGGGTTCAGGTTCCGGCACAGGTTTCGCTTCATAATTGGCAAATCCGTATTCCAGCAGACCACGCGCCGAGCCAAAGCGCTGGTCGCTAGTGTCGGAGCCGAGCACCACTGCGATGAGCGAAAGATTATCCCGTGTGGCAGAGGCTGCCAGACAGGAACCTGCGCCATCGGTTGTGCCGGTCTTTAGTCCTGTTGCCCCCTTAAAAAAGCGCACAAGCTTGTTGGTGTTTACCAGCTGTGTCTCTCCGTTGCGCAAGCTGTCCATCCAGATGGTGGTATATTCGATAATTTTCGGGTGCTTTAAAAGCTCTGCGGACATGGCTGCAATGTCACGTGCTGTGGTTAGATGCCCGTCGGCATCTAGCCCTGTGGCGTTTTTAAAGGTGGAGTTGGTCATCCCTAGTTCCTGTGCTCGCGTATTCATCAGGTTGACAAAGGCTTCCTCACTGCCTGATACATGTTCGCCGAGCGCCACAGCAGCGTCGTTAGCACTGGCGATAGCCGTCGCTTTTAGAAGCTCGTGTACTGTCATCTGCTCACCCGGTTCAAACCAAATCTGTGTGCCACCCATCGAGCTGGCATGCGGTGAACAGGTCACGGTGTCGTCAAGGCTTATTTTGCCCGAGTCAATCGCCTCCATAACCAGCAGCATGGTCATTATTTTTGTAATAGACGCCGGTGGCATAAGGGTGTCCGGTTCCTTTTCAAACAAAATTTTACCGCTTTCTGGCTCGATTAATATCGCTGAGCGGCAAGGAATATTTGTGTTTACCAGCGCTGCCGCAGGCAGGGCCTCTTCTTCCTGTACGCCCATCGCGCCTAGTGGCAGGGCGAACAACAACATGGCAGCGCAAAGCAATACCGCCACCGCTTTCCTTTGTCTTTTTATTAGTAATTTCACCTTAAAAAGCACCTCACATCTCTTTCCGAACGGCTTATTTACGCACCTTTTGCTGTTTGGATTATATGCGTTTGAACGGGGCAAATATGCGGTGGGCCACCGCAAAGACGGCGTAAATCGCCTCTTGCCGCAAGAACAGGCAGTCGAAACAATTTCGGCCGCCTGTTTTTATTCCCAAATACGGTACAACGCCTTGCCTTTTGTGGTCATGTTGTATATAATGATTACGAATTATTTGTACGTTTTATTTGTATGTTGTGCGATTAGGAGGCCATGATGCGCGCTAGATTTATATCGCTCGGTTGCAAGGTCAATCAGTATGAAACACAGGCGCTTGAAGGACTTTTTGCGCAGCACGGTTTTTTTACTGAAACTGATGGAAAAGCCGATTTGGTAGTTATCAACTCCTGCACTGTGACATCATTGGCTGACCGTAAGACCCGCCAGATCGTCAGAAAGTTGCGGCGCGAGCTACCTGATGCCGTTTTAGTGCTGACCGGCTGCATGCCACAGACCTCGCCCGAAGACGCCGCCGCACTTGACGAGGCCGACATCATCACCGGTACCAAAGATCGCAGCCAGCTGGTGGCACTAGTGCTCGACTATTTTAAAACCCGCCGGCGAAAAGTGGAGATTGCACCATATGCGCCGGACGAGCTATTCGAACCTTTGAGCGCTGAAAAATTCGATGACAGTTTTCAGCGTGCCTACCTTAAAATTCAGGACGGCTGCGATCGCTTCTGTGCCTATTGTATTATCCCATATGCCCGGGGTGGCATACGCTCCCGCTCGCTGGAGCAGATTACAGCTGAAACGCAAAAACTAGCAGATGCGGGCTACCATGAGATCGTACTCACCGGCATTAATATTTCGCGCTACGGGTCCGATTTTGGCGCTTCGCTGCCCGAGGCTGTCCAAGCCGCCGCCTCGGCGCACGGCAATTTCAGACTGCGCTTAGGTTCGGTCGAACCCGACCTGCTAACCGAAGCGGACTGGCAGTTGCTATCAAAAATCCCCGCGCTCTGCCCACACTTTCATATTCCGCTGCAATCGGGCTGCGATGCCACACTGCGTCGCATGGACCGACACTATTCCGCCGATGACTTTATCGCAACCGTCGGTAAAATCCGGCAGCTGTTTCCAAATCCGTCGATCACCACCGACATTATCGTCGGCTTCCCCGGTGAGACTGACGAAGAATTTGAACAAACCTGCCGAACCGTCGAGCGCATTGGCCTTTTGCGCGCGCACATATTTGAATACTCCCCTCGAATCGGTACACCTGCAGCGGCGATGGAAAATCAGATTCCGCCGCCGGTTAAAAAGCAGCGAGCCAGAAAACTGGCTGATCTATGCACATTAAGCGGCGCGAACTTTGCTAGCGCCCAGATTGGGCGCAGAGCACGTGTGCTGTTGGAAGCGACCGGAGGCGGCTATAGCGACAACTATTTATATGTGAATGTTCCTGACCGAACCGGGGTTTTCGTTGGCGATTTTATAAACGTTTTGCTCACTGCGTCGGACGGCGCGGCCTGCACTGGCGTTTTAACATGTGATTAGATAGGAGTGGACATTATGGCAGTATTTCGGGTATTCATCGAGAAAAAGCAACCCTTTGCCGTAGAAGCACAGGGAGTACTGAGCGATTTGCATGCCGCGCTGGGCTTGGAGAGCCTTAAAGCCGTTCGCATCTTAAACCGCTACGACGCAGAGCATATCTCCCCGGAGGATTTTGCCGCCGCCAGAATGACGGTATTTGGCGAACCTCAGGTCGATATTGCACACGATACGCTCCCTGCCGCAGCAGGATGCGTGTTCGCCGTCGAATACCTGCCGGGGCAGTATGATCAGCGTGCCGATTCCGCCGCGCAGTGCATCCAGCTTCACACCCAAAAGGAGCGCCCCCTCATCCGCTGTGCCCGTGTGTTTATCTTGGAGGGAAACCTCTCTGAAGAAGAGTTTGCAGCTATCAAACAGTATCTCATCAACCCAGTAGAAAGCCGCGAGGCGTCGCTGGCGAAGCCCGACACGCTGGAGACCGACTACCCAACCCCACCGGACGTTACGATACTCACCGGCTTTTGCCGCGCATCCAATGAGGAGCTGGCTCAGATGGTCGCACAATACGGCCTTGCAATGGAATTGGATGACCTGCAGTGCTGCCGCGATTATTTCATTAGCGAAAAGCGAGACCCCACTTTTACTGAGTTGAAGCTCATTGATACCTATTGGTCGGATCATTGCCGCCACACCACTTTTTCAACCCAGTTCGACCATATTTCTTTTGAGTCGGATGTTGTTAAAAACGCTTTTAAGCGTTACCTTGACCTGCGCGTCAGCCTAGGGCGCGCCGATCGCCCCATCACACTGATGGATTTGGCTACCATTGGCGCAAAGGCTTTAAAAAAACGAGGCCTACTCCCCGACCTCGACGAGTCGGAGGAGATCAACGCCTGCTCGGTCAAGATCAAGGTGGATGTCGACGGTCAGGACGAAGACTGGCTCTTAATGTTTAAAAACGAGACCCACAATCACCCGACCGAAATTGAGCCGTTCGGCGGCGCGGCCACCTGTCTGGGCGGCGCAATTCGCGACCCGCTCTCGGGCAGGAGCTATGTCTATCAGGCTATGCGTGTTACGGGTGCCGCAAACCCGCTCAAACCGATTTCTGAGACAATGCCAGGCAAGTTGCCGCAGCGCAAAATCGTCACGCAGGCGGCGGCGGGCTACTCCTCTTATGGCAACCAGATTGGCCTTGCGACCGGTTTGGTTCACGAGATATATCACCCGGGCTACGTGGCAAAACGCATGGAGGTCGGCGCAGTCATCGCGGCCGCCCCGGCACAAAATGTGGTGCGATCCAGACCTGAGCCCGGCGACATTGTATTGCTGCTCGGCGGAAAAACGGGACGTGACGGCTGCGGCGGTGCAACAGGCTCTTCCAAAGCGCATTCGTCCGAAAGTCTCCTGACTTGCGGTGCCGAGGTGCAAAAGGGCAACGCCCCCGAAGAGCGTAAGCTCCAGCGCCTATTCCGAAACCCTGAAGCATCCAGAATGATCAAGCGTTGCAACGACTTTGGCGCGGGCGGTGTGTCTGTCGCCATCGGCGAATTGGCTGACAGTTTGGACATTGATCTTGATGCTGTACCAAAGAAATACGAGGGTCTGGATGGCACCGAGCTTGCCATTAGCGAATCGCAGGAGCGCATGGCCGTCGTACTCGACGCTAAAGATGTTGAACGCTTTTTAGAAATTGCCAAAACCGAAAATCTAAGCGGCGTGCCAGTAGCCAAGGTGACCGACACCGGCCGTATGACTATGACCTGGCGCGGAAAGACCATTGTCGATCTCTCCCGCGCGTTTTTGAACACCAACGGCGCGCAAAAACATGTCTGCGCCCGCGTGGCCGCCCCCGCTGCCGAAGTTGCTGCGGCGGAATATCTTTCGTTCACCGAACGGCTGCGCCGCATGGCAGTCGATTTAAACGTCTGCTCACAGAAGGGTCTGACTGAGCGCTTTGACGCCTCCATTGGTGCCGGCACCGTGCTTTTCCCCTTCGGTGGAAAATATCAAGAAACGCCCATTCAAGCGATGGCCGCGAAAATTCCGGTACTACACGGCGAAACAGACACCGCATCACTGATGGCCTACGCTTTTGACCCCTATATCTCGAAGCGCAACCCCTATGCTGGCGCGGTCACGGCCGTGTGCGAGTCGATCGCGAAGGTGGTCGCTGCCGGAGGCTCGAGAAAGCACTGCTGGCTTTCGTTCCAAGAGTATTTCGAGCGGCTGCGCCACGACGATATCCGCTGGGGCAAGCCGTTGTCCGCATTGCTCGGCGCACTGGACGCCCAGATGGCGCTGGAATGCGGTGCAATCGGTGGTAAGGACTCGATGTCCGGCAGCTTTGAGCATATTGATGTTCCGCCAACACTTATCTCTTTTGCCGTTTCGGTCTCAAAAGCTTCGCGCATTATCTCTCCGGAGTTTAAAAAGGCAGGTTCTAAAATTGGCTTGTTGCTGCCCGCGGTAGATAGCCACGGCGTGCCCGATTTGAACAGCATTCGTCAGATGCTCGATGGGCTTGAAGCGCTGATTGCTGCTGGCAAGGTACGTGCGGCATGGGTCTGCAGCATGGGCGGCGTTGCGGAGGGCCTTTTCAAAATGGCGCTGGGTAATCGAATCGGCGTCAAGCTCTGCGACGGTTTTTCGGACGATTTTTGGTTTAATCGCCAGACTTCAGCCATTATTATCGAGTGCGACGAAATTCCGGCCGGAGCCGTTAAAATCGGTGAGACCACCGCTGCGTTCTCGCTCTCTTGCAGCCATGGCAACATTGATTTGAACGAGATTTTCGCCAACTATTCCGAAAAGCTTGAGCCGGTATACCCCTATCGCCTACCCACGCCGAAAATCACATTGAACACCTATGCAGCCAAACCTGCCGACACGCGCACTGCACCCGCCATCAAAGTGGCAAGACCGCGCGTGCTGCTACCGGTTTTTGCGGGTACCAACTGTGAATATGATACCGCACGCGCCTTTGAGCGCGCAGGCGCCGTCACCGAAACCTTTATTGTACAGAATCTCTCGGCTGCAGACATTGAATATTCTGCCAAGGAGTTTGAACGCCTGATTCGGGAATGCAATATTCTCGCTGTGCCCGGCGGCTTCTCGGGGGGAGATGAACCGGACGGTTCAGGTAAGTTTATCACGGCCTTTTTCAGAAATCCGCGCATCGGAGAGGCAGTCACTGATCTTCTTTCTAATCGCGACGGCCTGATGATCGGTATTTGCAACGGTTTCCAAGCGCTTGTCAAGTTAGGGCTTGTACCCTTCGGCAAAATCATTGAGCCGGATGAAAACGCGCCCACCCTCACCTTTAACCGCATCGGACGCCATCAGTCCAAGTTGGTCACCACCCGCGTCTGTTCAAACCGCTCTCCCTGGATGATGTATAACGCCGTCGGCGATCTGCATACCATTCCGGTCTCACATGGAGAAGGGCGTTTTGTCGCCACACCAGAGCTGATTGCTCAGTTGGCTGAAAACGGACAGATCGCTACTCAATATGTCGACCTTTCTGGCGCACCGACGTTGGACACCGAGTATAACCCCAACTTCTCAGAGTGCGCTATCGAGGGCATTACCTCTCCGGACGGTAGAATTTTTGCCAAAATGGGCCATTCCGAACGCATGGGCGAGAATATCCATAAAAATGTGCCCGGTGCAAAAGATCAGAAGCTCTTTTTGGGTGCTGTGCATTACTTTACAAAATAATTTCTTAATACATGCCTTGAGCCGCAGGATGGTATACCATCCTGCGGCTACATTTCTTAATATTATACTTAAATAATTCGATGATTTTTTGTTATTGTTAAAATTATTTTAAAATATGATATAATTGGAAAAACACTTAAAATACATCGTTGTGTAGAAATGGAGTCCGACTATGTGGAGATGTACCTGCGGATATCAAAATTCAGATATCGGAAACTTCTGCGTTGCCTGCGGTACCCCTAAAACTGCGGCGATTTCAGCTCAGCTTGCAGATGATGTCGCTTGGTTTTACTACAAAGGCAACCATCGCTTTGGGCCCGCTTCTTCAAATGAGATTGTCGGATTACTGCAATCGGGTGAGCTTAACCGAAACACAATGGTTTGGAAAGCGGGAATGAACGACTGGGTTCCGTTACACCAGACGGCGCTAGACAAAAAACCGTTTGGGCGCTTGGATTTGGACTGTTTTCTTACTGACGCCGGTCTATCTTTTTATTAGATCCAGCGAAGTTGGGGGAAGATATGGTTATGCCATCGCCTGGTGCATTGTGTATGTCTTCTCTATTTTTATTTAAGCTGCTACCTTTTGAAAGCTAGAAATTGTCTGAAAAACACTGATATGGAAAGCCGGCATGGCCGACTGGGTCCCCTTAAATCATACCGCGCTCAACACGTGGCAACCGACGTCGTGCCACCTATTCCGCCGAAGGCAGTCAAAGTACAATATGCGTGGGCACTGGCGCCGGTTCCTTTCTTATGGTCCCTTCCTACCCCGTATCAATATAACAGGCTTATGCGTGACGCTAATTTTAAATTTAGCAATAAATTGTATTCTTAGTATCGAATATTGAAGAATTTAAAAGACAGGAAATGACCCCGGGAACTGGATATGGATTGGATTTGCCCTTGTTCCTGTTTATCTGTTTGTGCGAGCATCAAAAGTCAACCGAAAATATGGCTATCCATCACCGAAATTATACTTCTTTTCCTCAGTATCTTTATTGCTGCTGATTCGGCGCTTTAACAGGGTTACAAAAAAACACCGGGACGCACCCGGTGTTTTTTGCTATACTTCACTTTTTAGGCTCAAATTTGAGTATCTTTTCAAATACCGCTGTCATGCGGGGTGAAATGGCTCTGTCCACATGATCCATACCGAAATACCAGTGCTTGTAGTTGACGGTTTTCGCAACATCCGACAGAAAAACCCCCAGCGCGTTAATCGTCTGCCGCTGCGTATCAATGAGCCCCAGCTCAAGGCGCGGGTTGTGGTGGGTTATGATAATATCCACACCGCTTTTCACCTTTTCAACCGTGCGTCGAGCCGCTTCTATCTCGGAGGCCATGGGGAGCTCGCCACGCCACCAGTTGACGCCCTCTTCACGTTCGTCGGCATCACTGCTTTCGCCACCACCCATCCCAAAAACGGTAACGCCGTCAATTGTGAACAGTTCACCGCGCTGCATCCAAAACACGTTTTTGGCAATGCGGCGCACCTTTCCGCCGCAAAACTCCTCCAACGGATAGTCGGAAAGCAAATCAAGATTATCGTGTGTACCTTCAACAAACAGAATGTTGCAATCCAATTTCTCGAGCTTTCTCAACCGCTTTTTTTCCTGCTCCGAATTGTCCCAAACAAAACCAAAATCGCCGCACACCAAAATATGATGCCGGTATTTGGGGAAGATAGCCTTGAACTGCTTGAAGCGGGTGATGTCTCCGTGGGTGTCTCCCGTGATATAAATCATGTCTGTTCACACCTGTGTCATTATTTTTTGGCAGCTGCTATTGCAGCATCGAGATCTGCCAAAATATCCGCTGCATCCTCAAGTCCAACCGAGAGGCGAATGGTCTGCGGGCTGATGCCAGACCGTACGAGCTGCTCATCAGAAAGCTGGCTATGTGTGGTGGTGGCTGGGTGAATGACCATTGAGCGTGCATCGCCTACATTCGCCACGTTCATCAAAAGCTGGAGCGAGTCGATGAACTTCGCGCCGGTTTCACGGGTGCCCTTTAATCCGAAGGTCATGACGCCACCCGCACCGTTGGACAGATATTTCTGCGCCAGCGTATAATAGGGGCTGGTCTCCAACGCAGGGTAATTAACAAATTCGATATCGGGGTGCTGCGCCAAGTGCTGCGCGACCGCCAACGCATTATCAGAGTGCTTTTTCATACGCAATGAAAGCGTTTCCACTCCATTGAGGCATATAAAAGCGTTAAAGGGTGAGAGGCAGGCACCAATATCACGCAGAATCAGCGCGCGCAGGCGGGTGGCAAACGCCACGTTACCAAAATCTCTCGCAAACACCATCCCATGATAGCTTACATCGGGGGTGTTGTACTGCGGGAAGCGGGGATTGTCCTCAAACTTGAAGGTGCCGGCGTCCACCGCGATTCCGCACATCACCGTGCCGTTGCCGCTTAAAAACTTGGTGGCGGAGTGGATGACGATATCCGCGCCATGTTGGATGGGGCGGCAAAGCGCCGGCGTGGTGAAGGTGGAATCGACAATCATCGGGATTCCATGCCGGTGTGCGATAGCGGCAATCGCTTCAACATCCGCCACATTGGCATTAGGGTTGCCGACCACCTCGACAAAAAAGGCTTTGGTCTTGTCGGTGATGGCGTTTTCCCATTCCTCAAGCTTAGCAGGGTCGACAAACTTGGTCTTGATGCCAAGGTTTCCAAGCGTGACGCCCATCATATTGATAGCGCCGCCGTAGATACATATAGACGAGACGATTTCATCTCCGGCTTGCGCCAGGTTTAGAAACGTACTGAACATAACACCGTGCCCAGAGCTCATCGCCACCGCGGCAACACCGCCGTCGAGCGCAGCCACCCGCTTTTCAAGTACGTCCACTGTGGGGTTGGAAAGACGGGTATAGATATTACCCGCGGCCTTCAGTTCAAAAAGCTGCTTGGCGTATTCCACACTTTCAAACGCGTAGGCATTGGTCATATAAAGTGGTGGTGCCACCGAATGCTGGTCGCTGTCGGGCTGGTAGCCAGCGCGAACGGCAAGTGTGTCAAAACCAAAGTTCTTTTCTGCGTTCCCCATAAGAAAAACCTCCCGTATCGGTTTAAAAAAATATGGTTTTTTGCTATAATAGTTTAGTACATACCATCATATCACATTTGGAGGAGATTTTCATGAAAAAGTTTTCCGCTTTTTGCATCACGCTGCTCCTCTGTCTTGCAACACTATGCACACAGATATCCGCAGCGTCTTATAACCCGTCGTTTGACCCGGCTGCGCAGGCGGTTTATCTGATAAATTTGGACAGCGAGATGATCATTTATGAGAAGGACGCCGATAAAAAGATCGAGCCCTCGTCGCTGGCACAGTTGATGACCGTCGTGCTCACGCTTGAAAATGTCAAAAACCCCACAGAGGAAACGGTGACGATGAAGGGCTACATTCAGGATGAAATGAACCGCCAGTATATCAAGCTTGGCGGCATCCGACTGGCGGGCCTTTATAAAAACGAAGAGATATCAGTTGAAAAGCTGCTGTATGCCGTCATGCTGCGTGACGCTAACGAGGCGGCCATGATGCTGGCCGACTATATCGGGGACGGCTCGGTGCCCTATTTTGTGGAGCTGATGAACAAGCGCGCGACCGAGCTAGGCATGACGAACACCCATTTCACCAGCCCATACGGCCTGCCCGATCCGGAATCTTTCACCACTGCTCGCGATATAGCGTTGCTGGGGCGGCACGCCATGACGTTACCGGGCTTTTCAGAGCTGATATCGGTGACGGCCTATGACGGTGGCCCCACAAACATCAACGAACACCTTAACTGGAGTAGCACCAACCGTCTGCTGGTAAGCAGCTCGCCTTATTATAACCGCTTTGTCTCCGGCATCAAGAGCGGTTATCATCATACGCTTGGGTCTTACGCCGTCTCACTGGCCAAGCGCGACGGTTACAGCTACCTGCTGGTGGCACTGGCGAGTACCGGCGTGGATGAGTCCGGAAAAGATAATTCAATGTTTTCGGTATTTCAAGAATCAAACCGGCTTTACGGTTGGGCTTTTAATACCTTCAGGGTGAAAACGTTGCTAGAAAAGGGAAAGAATTTTGGTGAGGTGCCGCTCAAGCTTTCGTGGGGAAAAGATTTTCTGCGCATCATGAGTGCAGACAACTACACTGCGCTTATCCCTGATGCGATTGAATCCTCCAGCATTCAGTATACCCTTGATTTGCCCCCCTACGTCAACGCGCCAATCAAAAAAGGTGATCTGATCGGGCAGGTGCGTTTAATTCTAGCTGACGAGCAGATCGGCGTGGTCGGGGTGGTCGCTGCCGAGGATGCCGATGTCTCTCGCGCGCTGCTGCTGCTTGAAACGCTGCTGGGCGTCACAAGAACTTTCTGGTTTAAATTTATTGTTATTCTACTAATTGTTTTAATATTAATTTATATTGCATTGATGATTATTCGCAACCGAAACCGTCGGCGTTACCGCGGGATGGGGCGATAACACCGCATTAAAGGAGTTTATAATGGATTGGACCGAGCTGAGTATCACCGTCCCCACGGCACAAGCTGAAGATGCTTGTGCTATTGCACAGATGGTCGCGGGAGGCGGCATTTACCTTGAAGATTATTCCGATCTCGAAGAAAAAACGTTGGAGATTGCGCACATTGATTTAATCGATGAATCACTCATCAAAAAAGACCGCAGCAAAGCGGTCATTCACCTTTATTTATCGCCAGGACAATCCCCGGCCGAAGCACTTGCCTATATCGGCAGCCGATTGGACAACTGCGGTATACCTTTTAGCGTTGACACCACCGATGTGCGTGAGGAAGACTGGGCTAATGCATGGAAAACCTATTACCACGCCATCGCCCTTTCGGACAAGCTGGCCATCTGCCCTTCTTGGGAGCAGTATACTCCAGCACCCGGGCAAAAGGTGATCTGCCTAGATCCCGGCATGGCGTTCGGCACCGGCACGCACGAAACCACCCGGCTATGCCTGTCGCTTTTAGAGGATGCGCTGCAACCGGGTATGAGCATGCTCGATGTCGGCTGCGGTAGTGGCATACTTGCCATCTGTGCAAAGCTTTTGGGCAGCGGGCGAACCGTTGGTGTAGATATTGATGAGGTTGCGGTGCGGGTCGCCAAAGAAAATGCAGCGCTCAACAACTGCGGGGATATCGACATTTTGTGCGGCGATCTTGCCACCGACATCGAAGGTTCTTTTGATGTGATTTGCGCTAACATTGTGGCCGATGCCATTTTGCGCTTGGCAAAGGATCTCCCGGCGTTGATGCATGAAAAGAGTGTCTGCATCGTCTCAGGTATTATCGACACCCGCTGCGCTGAAGTGGAGCAGGGCTTAATGGCCGCTGGGCTGACCCCCGTGCGTAAAGCACTGCAAAATGGCTGGGCTGCCATCGCCTGCCAAAAGGCGGTGTAGCCTATGCCAAGATTTTTTGTAGACGGTCTTTCTGAAACGGTCGTCATAACCGGCGAGGACGCCCGCCATATTTCTAAATCGCTGCGTATGACAGCGGGCGAACCACTCACTCTTTGTGACGGCAAAGGGTTGGAGGCAAAGGGTGTGATTGTCAGTTTGTCGCCCGACGCCGTCTCGGTGCGCCTCGGCGAAGCTGCCACCTGCATCGCCGAGCCTCAAACACAGATTCGCCTTTATTTGGCTATGCCAAAGGGCGACAAACTCGAACTGGTTATTCAAAAGGCGGTCGAGCTTGGAGCCGCCGAAATCGTGCTGTTTCTTTCTTCACGCTGCATCTCCCGTCCTAAGGGAGACGATGTTGCCAAAAAGGTGCATCGTCTGCAAAAAATAGCCAACGAGGCCGCCAAACAGTGTGGCCGGGGTATTTTACCGTCGGTACGTGGAATCCTTTCTTTTGCTCAGGCGATAAAAGAAGCGCAGCAATTTGACAATTGCTTTGTACTATATGAAGGAATGTGCAAGCCATTGCGTGCACAGCTGCCAAAGCGCGGTGCGACACTTGCGTTGCTTGTCGGCAGTGAAGGCGGGTTTTCTGTTGAAGAAATTGCGCAGGCTACCGAATGCGGTGTACGCACTGCATCACTTGGAAAACGCATTTTGCGATGCGAAACAGCGCCTATTGCAGCACTGGCTGCCGTAATGTTTGCTCTTGGTGAAATGGATTAGTTTTATTTGCCAAAAGCTTCTATTTATATTACAAACTTTACAGGACAAACTTTTATAAGCGAGATTTTTCTCCCGCTAATGTTCCCAAACGGAGGGGTAAAATGAAACGGAATCTGTTTTTTCTAACGGCGATGATATTGTTGCTTTCAGCTACTCTTATCATCAGCGGCTGTGCGGCCTGTGGCCGGGATTTGACTGGATCTTCTATTCCACCCAGTTCAAGCATGGTCCCCAACCCTGTGCCGTCCACACCGCCCAGTACCTCGTCGGTCCCAAGCTCCCCTAGCACACCTAGCTCCCCGAGTTCGGGCAGTTCTACCGGATCATCTTCTGATTTGCCCGCGCTAGCGATGAGTGCCGATTTCTTACAAATCGGCACTCTGGACAATAAATCGGTGCTTTGGGGACCGGGCACCCATCAGGACGCTCTCGGGCGCTCTACTGCTTGTATAGGTCTGCAAGATCAATACGAGAAGTATGGCGCGTATTTTATTGCGCCAGAAACAGAAAACACCGTGACCCTTTCGTTTGACCAAGGGTATGAAAACGGTTATACCGCGCCAATTCTTGACACGCTTAAAGAAAAAGAGGTTCGGGCTATCTTTTTTTTAACCGGCCACTATGTCCGCAGCCAACCCGAGTTGGTACAGCGCATGATAGATGAAGGGCATATTTTGGGCAACCATTCTGACAGCCACAAGGTTTACTGTGAAGAGCTTAGCATTGAAGAATCATTTGAGGATGCCAAATGGATGCAGGACTACCTGAGAGATAATTTTGATTATGAGATGCGGCTATTTCGTTTCCCAGAAGGGAAGTTTTCTGAACAGGCGCTTGCTCTGATGCAGCAAATGGGCTATAAGAGCGTTTTCTGGAGCTTTGCCTACAGCGACTGGGACGTTAAAAACCAGCCGTCGCCCACCGCGGCGATGGAGAAAATTATGAAATATCTGCACCCCGGCGAAATTATGCT
This sequence comes from Oscillospiraceae bacterium MB24-C1, assembly GCA_030913685.1. Taxonomy (NCBI): domain Bacteria; kingdom Bacillati; phylum Bacillota; class Clostridia; order Eubacteriales; family Oscillospiraceae; species Oscillospiraceae bacterium MB24-C1. The sequence goes on from CP133187.1 coordinate 1,609,221, forward strand.
GCTGCACTCAGTTGGTTCGACCAACGCAGAAATTTTGCCCCAAGTCATTGATACTATACGCGACAAAGGCTATATTGTCGCGCCCTTTGCCTCCATCGACCAGCCTCCCCCCTTATCGTAATTTTAAAATTTAAATAAGGCCGCACCCTGTCGGGCGCGGCCTTAAATTTACGATTTTTATTATTCTTTATCGGCAGGTTCTTCCGGCGCGACTGGTTCTGTGGTTTCTTCAACCTCGACCTCTACAACCTCGACAACCGGAACGGTGTTATCCTCAGGAATGTCTGTCGCAACGCTGTACTCCGCAGTATCACGCTCGTTTTTATGTTGTTCAATCTCAAGATCTAGGTCGGCAATCTGCTGCATGAGCACATCAATGTCACGGCAGTAATCCAGCAATTCCTCCGGCATCGTTTCGCCGGCTTTGACCTTGCTGTAACAGTACCGCCCAATTGCAGCATAAACACCTTCTATCTGACGCTCAAGCCCAGCTCTGTCAATGCCCAGCTTTGCAATTTGAACCTGCTCGCCAGCCTTTTTAGCGGTGGTGGAAGCGATGTTGCCAATAATTTTACCGAATTTTTCAAATCCCATTCCAATATTCCTCCTTGTTGGTAGTCGAGCCGATAAAACCGATTTTGTTTGATTTTAAGTATAACATATTAGAATATAAAGTGCTACTACTTATTTTTATTATTCTACCTCCATTCGCTTCATGAACCGCTGCGTGGAAACACCATAAGGACGATTAAATCGGCCCAGCGATTGCAAAACCTCAGGATCGCCGGTGATGATGTTTACCTTTTCGCAGCAAGTTAGCATGGCGGTAAAGCCCATCTCCTGCAAAATCGGTATTGAATCTTTGCTGATATACCCAAAAGGATAAGTGAAGGTCGTGGGCACAATACCACAGTATTCTTCCAACAGCGATTGAGCTTTGCCCACATCGTTTATCAGTGCCACGTAATAATCGGCATCGCTTTCGCCAAGCTTTTTCTTAGCGCCCTTACGAATATCCTTTCGGTGCATATCGTAGGAGTGATTGCCTATTTCGACTCGACCGGTATTGGTTAACGCATCAATATCCTCCCAACACAGGTACGCATAGGCGGGGTTGGGATCCGGCTTCTGAGCATAGCACTCACAATAGCTGCCCACCACCGAGACGACTGCCTTCATATCGTATTTTTCTAAAAGAGGTAGCACGTAGGTCAAATTATTGAGATAGCCGTCGTCAAGCGTAATGATAATCGGTTTTTCCGGCAGCGCCTGACCCGTTAATACTGCATCGGCCAGTTCTGAAACAAACATGGTTGTATAGCCATGCGCCTTAATGTAAGCAAAATCGCTTTCGATAGTCTCGGGTGGCACGGTATAGGGACCAGCCAGAGACTTATCCTTGAGCACACTATGATACATAACAATTGGCAGCGCCACCCCATCTGCGCCCGCGGCCGCCGAAGCGGGCAGCGCCACCGACATATGCAGTAGCAATCCGGTCATCAGTAGGCAGTATATTGCCCGTGCGCGTACCGAAATGCAAAAAAATCTACGCATTCATGCTTCACCCGCCAAGAGCCAGCGTCACCGCCTGGCCAAACTCAAGATCGGCTCTCGAAAAGAGGATAAGCACCTGCTCAAGCAACAGCGGAGGCAACCTAAGAAGCTCTTCGGTTAGATTATCTATCAGCCTGTGCCGCGAAAATTCGCCCAGCGAACGCAAATATTGCTGCACTTGGGTAAAATCGTCGCCGCTCTTTTGAGCCGGAGCTGGCACATGCTCGATACCTGGAATGATATTTTCCGGTTGGAACCGCGCACAGTTAAGCTCGGTCTGCACATCATCCGGTAGCCTTTCCAGCGTCAGCAACCCGATGCGCTGAAGCTTAAACTGTTCTGTTGGCCAGATAGCTGTCGGATCAAAGGGGTCAAAAGATAATGAAGCAAACTGTTCTGGTTCAATAACCTGAATGCTCAGCTCATATTGTGGACGTTCACCCGCCTGAAGGCTGATAGACAAGTCGCGCGCCACCCCATCGGGGTCAGAGCCTGCCAGCTCTTCCGATTCAAACCGCGTCAGTGTTTGCGGGCGCTGCCGCGATAGCCAGCGCGGGCGTACCGCACGGCGCTCATTCTTGGCGTTCACCCAAATACAGGGCAGTCCGTAACCATCAATTGTGCGATAGCTGCCGATGGTACCCAGATCGGAATAAAGCCACATTGTACCGTGCAGCGCCTCCGGATGGGTCACAAGAAATTCCCAAAACGCCGCGCGGGTGCGCAAACCGGTTTTTGGGTTGGCTCGCGAAGCGGCACAGCATTCGGTCAACGTGTTTTCAGTCGTTCCCACCGAGACGGGCAGATGCATGCCAAACAGGTCATACTCTCCCTCACGGCAAAAGAACTTGACCGTAAAGCTGCGTCGACATCTTATCGCATCAGCGCTGCCCATTGGCACATCGGCAGCGAATCGCACCAGTGTTTGAACCGCCTCTCCCGGCGTCTGCATAAAAGAGGCAAGGGTATATTTGCCCATCCGCTCATAGGGGCGAAAAACGCCGTAAGCACCTGCGTCTTTTTCAAATTCGGTGTGCGCTATGCAACCGGGCTGTTGGGTTTTGACTGGCGCAAAAGCCCGATCATTTTTTATTGGTTCAGGCTGCTGCTCTGGCAGGACAATTGCCATGCTTGATGGCGGTGCGGTTGCTACGGACGGTGTCACAATAGCTTGAGGCTTTTTCTCAGCATTGCTGTCCGTAGCCAATTGTGGTGTAGGCGCAGGCGCTTGGGCAACATCCTCCTTTAGTTGCGGCAACATTTCGGAACTGTTTTGGGGTACATTTGGGAGCACAGATTGCGTCTCTGTTATGTTTTCTGTCATCATTACATTTGTCATGGGCGCGCTTTCTGAGGTTATGTCAACTGGTTGCGGCAACTGTAAAGCGAGCGGCTCCGGTGAGGTTGCATCAACTGGTTGCGGCAGCTGTAAAGCGGGCGACTCCGGTGAGGCTGCGTCAACTGGTTGCGATAGCTGCGAAGTGGGCGGCCCCGGTGAGGTTGCGTCAACTGGTTGCGATAGCTGCGAAGTGGGCGGCCCCGGTGAGGTTGCGTCAACTGGTTGCGGTAGCTGCAAAGTGGGCAGTTCCGGCAATGTGGGCGGCTCCGCCGGCTGCAACGGTTCAACAAATATTTGTAGTTCATCTTCCTCACCCTGTGTTGACGGTTCAATAGCCTGTTCCCCAATTTCAACTTGGGCATCGGGCCGGGGTATCTGGGCTGTTGGCAACAGCATAATAGGTGGTGTCTCAACCATAACTTTTTCGCGGCGGCCCTCAGGCTGCACTATAATTTTTTTGTTTTCTAATATAGTTTGTGTCGTCGGCTGTCTTACTTCTACCTTGGGCGGCGCGGCTTGCTTTTGCTCCGCCACTGCTGAAGTTCGATCCATTCTGCCTTTTTCAGAAGTTTCGAGATTTTGGGCCAGTGTTGGCTTGCCCGGCGGGGTTGCCCGCTGATAACGTAGCAGCTCTGCACGGTATCGTTCCATCATCGCTTCCAGCGATGCATGATCAAAGTCATTAGCAGTTGGTCTTTGCACGACGCCTCAGCCTCCTTTTTTGTTCTCTCAAAAGTATATGAGGCATCGCCGTGTAAATATTAACTCTTGTGTGACATTTCTGAGTCTTATTGCCAAGCCGTAAAAATTATCGTGTAATTAAAACTTTGAATTAGGGTTTTGGGCATGCAAAAAGGGCCGCATTTTTGCAGCCCTTTGCTTTTTAGGTCATCTTATTTCTTACTCATTACGGACATGGGGTCGATGAATTTGCCGTTTTGCTTGCATTCAAAGTGTAAATGCGACGGCATAAGGCTTTCAGCGGGGATATAGCCGACAAGCCCGACCACCTGACCCAACTTGACCGAATCGCCTTCTTTGACCGAAAGCTGTTTGGCTAGGCCACAGTAGTTGGTAACTACGCCGTTTGAATGCGTAATTTCTACCACATAGCCCCAAAGCGCATCTGAACGCACAGCCGTCACCTTGCCCTTGGCAGCTGCTTTGACCGCTGCACCCTGTTCAGCTGCAATATCAACCCCGTTGTGGGTGCGCCAGTCGCCCAGTGTCTCACTCTTAACCAGTTCGCCATTGGAGTAGGGTGTGAATACTTCCCCCTCAATCGGCATGGTCAAGGATAATTTGGCTGATGACGCCGGCACGCCGGACTGTCCTGAGCCGGTGGATCGCTCGGCAGGCTGACTCGAAGAGGATTGCACCTTTGAGGAAGAGGAGGACGGTTGCGATGATTCTATTTTGACGCCGTCTTGTTTTCCTGCCGCCTCCTCCAGCTGAGGGAAGTTCCATTCATCCGCTGCTGAATGTTGGCGCGTTATCGTACTCGACTGCGCCGGGGGTTGAACGGTTGCATCTCCTGTACTGGTTTCCATCGCGAGATAAGCCGCGGTTCCCGCGCCCGCCAGACAGAAAGCCAGCACAACATAAAAGCCTTTACCACTTAAAAACCCTGTAAATTTATTTTCGGAACGATCAGACATCTTTTGCACCTCCGACCTTATTTTGAGCGAAACATGTGCCGGTTATGCTTTGCTTTTTTAAAAAAGAGAATTATAGTTGCATTTATTTAGCAGACCATCTAATCTGATTTTATAATGCCCCAAAAATATTTAAACAGTAAGTGTGACAACCCATTTTTATAAACAAACTGCCGGCTGAGCATCTTGTGGTTGGCGCTATCGTTTGTCACACGCGCAGAAATCCCCGCTCGATCTTTAGAGCACCTTTCTGCTCACGAAAAGGCGGCACCCAAGATCAAATGATTCTCATGGCAACAACGCATAGCTCAGATAGGCATTTTCAGCCAAAAAAAGCGGAGCAGCGTTGACAAATGTCTCCGCTGCTCCGCGTAAACGCGATTTTTCATTTTTAGCGCGTTATCAGGATAAAATAACACCCCGCAATGCCGTTACCTTCCCCGTATAAAACCCCGTCCTAGACAGGTGGGTGAGCGCCCACAAACATCGCGCTCCCTTCTTCCACGCAACCCTCAGGGGGAAGGCGGGAGGTCTGCACTAGTCTGCTGGAGACACTTAAAGCCCTAAATTTATGCTTGTCGGATTATAAATGGAAAAGGATGTCGTACATCGCAGGGTATCGTAATGTTATCTTATGACCATAAGACGTAATTATTCTTCGTCAATAAAATCGTAGTCCTCGCCAAGGCGTTCCATAAACATAGCTGAAATGCGGTTGAATTCCGCTTCATCCTCGATGGCCTCAAGGAACTCCTCTACGCCCTCTGCAACAACCTTGAGCACCACAAGCTCGCCCGGGTCGGACAGCAGCTCGTCGGGATCCTCTATCACTGGAATAAGGGCAAGATACTGGACGCCGTCCTCCTCCATCATATCCACCACTTCAAACTCATGTTCAACGCCATCCTCGTCAACGAGGGTGAGGACGCCTTCGCCCGATTCGCAGCCGCAGCCGCAAGCGCAATCTTCTTCATGGTCGTGACCACAGTTGCAATGCTCGCTCATAATCTATTATGCTCCTCTCTTTTTCTAGCTATAGTTTACGCTATACGTAAACGAAAGTCAAGAAAAATGACCTTTGGGTATTTTATGCAAATTTATTTTATTTTGTTGAAAATAGTTGACTCTTTTGTCTTTGTATGCTATAGTAAAGATACAGAAAAGTCAAATGTAAAATCTAACAATAATGAAAGGGGGCGATTCCAATGTGCAGCAAAGAGCCGGTTTATCCCGTTGGCGCTGTTGCTGTCGGTTAAAGTATTGGGTCTGTAAGAACGTATCTGCTTTTTAGAATCTTCTTTAACGCCAACATACTATTTGTCATAGCATACCCGACAGCACCGCCTTATACCAACGCAAATTTACATAGATTAAGAGAGAGGATAATTTAAAAATTAATGTTTGATATTCCAAAGCGTTAAGCGCCGTTTTCAAAGTGAGAAAGCGGCGCTTAATTAATTTCCAATTTTACTTTTCTCGGGTTTTGCGTTCATTATAAATGTCCTTTGAAAATATTATGTATAAGTTTTTAACGGTATCACTCAATCTTATACTTAGTTTTTAAACGCCGCTTCCCGATAGAGGAAACGGCGTTTAATTTTCATAATTCCGAAAGCACAGGCTTCCCGCTTTTGAGCGACCTTTGAGGATCAATCAGGCGTTGATTGCGGCTACCGCGAAACCGAAGCGACAAATCGCGCTGTGCTTGAACAAACCGGCCATCCACCAGCAGGCAGCAAAGCGAGAGCAGTTCAATAATATCCGGCTCCTTTTTACCTCTTTCCAACAGTTCCTCAAATGTATAGCCCGAAAAGGCCACCACATCCTTACCACGGCGCCGTACAGCCTGTGCTAAGGGCAGTAGGCCGGCAGCTTGCTCAAACGGTTCACCGCCCGAAAGCGTAATGCCGCGCAGCAGCGGGTCAGCATCAAATGCATCAAGAATTTTTTGAAGCGTACAATCATAGCCGCCCAGTGGATCATGCGTATCAGGGTTGTGACAACCAGGGCAGTGATGCGGACAACCTTGAGTAAACACCGTCAAGCGGATGCCCGGCCCATCGACAATAGACTCGCGGACAATGCCCGCGAGTCTGATGCTGCCTGTTAATTCGGTGGCGCTCACAGGCGCTCCATTCCGCCGGAAAGGCTGTGCTTTACCCGGTCGTTAACCTCGGCATGTTTGGCGTTGTTAAAGCGATCAAGCGTGCCGACAAGATAACCTGTAATTCTGCGGATACGCTCAAAACCTATACCTGCGCCTACCATCTCAACTGATGTTATATCATTTTTCATTTGTTTCTCCTCCTTGATCGGTGATATTATTTGGAACGCGATCGGCTTCTTCGGCGATATCGCCACAGCAACCGAGCGTTGTTGAATTTAAGTGCTTATATACCCCAAGCTTTTTTAGTTTTTCTACCGAAATAGCCTCGCCCTCATGCCGTCCGCAGCGTGGGCAAACCTCGTCAATAATACCGGTGTAGCCACAGACCGGATCGCGGTCAACAGGGTGGTTAATTGAACCGTAACCAATGCCGCATTCCTTCATATAGCGAACAATCGACTCAAACGCATCAAGGTTCTTAACCGGGTCGCCATCAAGCTCGATATAAGAGATATGACCTGCGTTGGTCAGCCCATGATAAGGCGCCTCAAGTCTAATTTTGTCAAAAGCCGAAATAGGGAATCTGACTGGAATATGGAATGAGTTGGTGTAGTACTCTTTATCAGTGACCCCCGGAATAATGCCGTATTGCTTCTTATCCAGCCGCACAAACCTACCGGAAAGTCCTTCTGCCGGCGTGGCGATAACGGTGTAGTTCATCCCGGTCTTTTTGCTCTCTTCATCCATGCGCTTTCTCATGCAGCCGATAATCTCAAGGCCCAGATTCTGGGAAGCCTGAGATTCACCATGGTGCTTGCCAGTCAGCGCCGTTAGACACTCAGCTAAACCGATGAAGCCGACGGTAAGCGTGCCATGCTTGAGCACTTCGCCAACCGTGTCGTCGGTGCCAAGCTTATCCGAATCCATCCAGATGCCCTGCCCCATCAGGAACGGGAAGTTCTTGACTTTTTTGCTAGCCTGAATATGAAAGCGCTCGGTGAGCTGATTAATGACCAATTCGAGTTCGCGTTCAAGCTGATCAAAGAAGAAGTCCAGATTGTGGTTGGCTTTGATGGCCAGCCTCGGCAGATTGATGGACGTAAAGCTTAAATTCCCTCTGCCGGTGACGATCTCACGGGTGGGATCATAGGCGTTGCCGACCACACGGGTACGGCATCCCATGTAGGACACTTCGGTCTCAGGACGGCCAGACTTGTAATACTTGAGATTGAAGGGGGCATCAATAAATGAGAAGTTCGGGAAGAGTCGCTCAGCTGACACCTTGCAGGCCAGCTTGAACAGGTCATAGTTCGGATCGTCGGGGTTAAAATTGACCCCTTCCTTGACCTTGAAGATGTGGATCGGGAAAATCGCCGTTTCGCCGTTGCCCAAGCCCGCTTCGGTGGCAAGCAGCAGGTTGCGAGTGACGATTCGTCCCTCAGGCGAGGTATCGGTACCATAATTGAGTGACGAAAACGGAATTTGCGCGCCCGCGCGGGAGTGCATGGTGTTCAGGTTATGTACCAGTGCCTCCATAGCCTGATAGGTACTGCGATCTATCTCCTGATCGGCAAACCTACGGGCAAATTTATAGACCTTTTCGTAAACCGCCTTGCTCAGTGTAGGCTCTAAAATCTTTTTCTCCGCCTCGGCGTAACCGTTATTGGCATCCACCGCTGGCCACAGGCCGGTTTTCTCCTCAACCTTGGCAAGGGTATCGCGCACCAGTTTGTCGGCGTTGGCGATCTCCTCCATCTCAAGGGCCTTGATCAGGTTGTTGCGATATAGCGTACGATAGCTCTTTGCCACACCCTTTGCCATATCAAAATCGAAATTCGGAACACTCTGACCGCCGTGCTGATCGTTCTGATTGGATTGAATCGCAATACAGGCCAGCGCCGAATAGCTTTGAATCGAATTGGGTTCGCGCAAAAATCCGTGACCGGTCGAAAAGCCGTTTTCAAACAACTTGGTCAAATCGATCTGGCAACAGGTTGTGGTTAGCGCCAGAAAATCCAGATCATGAATATGAATATCGCCCACAATGTGTGCCTTGGAGTGCTCGGGCTTTAAGATAAACATCTCATAAAACTGCTTAGCGCCCTCCGAGCCATATTTGAGCATCGTACCCATAGCGGTGTCACCATCTATGTTGGCATTTTCACGCTTGATATCGTTTTCCTTGGCCTCGTGAAAGGTCAACCCTTCATAAATCTTCATCAGGCGGGTGTTCATCTCTCTCACGCGGGTGCGTGCCGAGCGATAAAGAATAAACTCCTTGGCAGTGCGCGCATGGCCGTTTTCGATAAGCGTATGCTCGACAGCGTCCTGAATCTGTTCGACGGTGGGGGTCTGGTTTCCCTTGGATTCCAAATAGGTCACCACCTGATTGGCCAACGTCTCTGCGGTTTCGTGATCGTTGCCGCCAAGCGCCTGCGCAGCCTTGTAGATCGCCTGCGTAATCTTATCAAGTTCAAATGAAACCATGCGGCCGTCCCGCTTGATGATAGAAGTAATCATTGGAGGTCCTCCACTATATATTGTATTTGACTATCTGATTCTACCACTATATAGGGTATGTGTCAATTGAATAAGCTCTATTTATCGTTAAAAGCTTCGTTAATATTTTTGTGCCTTTTGTCTTGATATTTAGAACAATTCACTATTTTTATAACGCTTTTTTACCCAGTTCAGTGATCTTCCTTATCCTTTATTCCGGGTGTTTTGCCCACCGCGGCAAATAGAAACCAACCAGCCATAAGACTTAAAACCGCACAGAGCAGCCACATATTGTGGTAACTACCGGTTCGATCGAATAAAAAACCCGCCAATGGAACGCCGCTTGCAGCCCCCGCCGAAGCCGCGAGGGTCAGCCGTGAGACAATACGGGCGTAGTCTTTTCTTCCGAACAATGTCGCCGCAAAGACATTGCCAGGGATGGCATTGGCGCAAGCACAACCCGCCAGCAGCACCGAGTATAAAAAGCCGAATTGATGGTATTGTACCAGTGCCAGCGCCATGAGCGAACCAGCCAGCAAGACCATACCCAGCGACAATGCGCCGACTTTAAGACCGAATTTATCCAACGCCACACCGTAGGCTGGCTTTGAAACCGACATCATCAGCGTGGCGGCTGAAGAAATCATCGCTGCCGCCATCGCACTAAAACCGATGTCGGTCAGATAGGGGATGGCGTGATTATACAATGACAGGTTGACAAAATTGGCGCAAAATAGTCCGGCAAACAACAGCCAAAACCCGGTTGTTTTAATTGCCTTTTCGCAGCACACGCCCCTTACCTCTTCTTTTTTCCGGTCGCTCAATCCACCTTTATCTTGCACCAAAAAAGAGACGGTTGGTAGCAGCACGGCAAATCCCACCGCGCTTTGCAGGCGGTACCCCCAGCGCCAGCCATAGTACTGAATGGTCAACTGAAGCAGCGGAATCATAATAGACGAAAAAATACCAACCCCAGCAAACGAAGCGCCTGTCGCCATGCCTCTGTCTGCAGATAGGTTTTTTTCTATCAGCACACCCACAGTCATCATTGTCATGCCGTTGACCGCTAAGCCGTTAACAAAGGCGCACAAATAAAACTGCCATAGCTTATCACAAAAGGAATATGCCAGTGGCACCGATGCACAGACAATCGCGCACACCATCAAAACTCGACGTATCGGCACAATTTGTAACAACCGGCCAAACAACAGCAGCACCATCATTGAGGAAAGAATTGAAATAGTGCCAATCAGCGTGAATCCACCGCGCGAAAATCCAAGCGCGCTACAGACAGGCGTTACAAAAACGCCCGTACAATTGCTGAAAACACCGATTCCAGTACCGGTGATCAGCGCACCAGTCAAGATTATTTTTCGCCGCGCTCTGCGTTCGTTGTTCATGCGATTCACTCCCAAAAGTTAGTCTACCCATTACGCGACAAAATCTTTCCTTAAAATCTTCAATGCATGCTTGACTGCTTATATGTTTATATGTTAATATGTAAATACATAAAAAGTGAGGTGAAACAATGGCTTGTATAAACACTCACGATCCTACCGTTGTTGCCATTCCCACCGATCGGGAGCTCGATCTGCTGACCCAGATATTTTCTATCTTTGCCGACTCAACCCGCATACGCATTATCTGTGCACTGCAGGACGATGAACTGAGTGTCAATGAGATATGCGCCGCCCTCGAGATGAGCCAGCCCGCCATTTCGCATCAGCTGCGCATTCTTAAAAACGCCCGGGTAGTAAAATGCCGGCGTGCCGGCCGCAGCAGTTTTTATTCCTTGGACGATTCTCATGTTGCTTTAATTTTAAAAATGGGCTTAGAACATGTAAGGGAGATTTGATTTTATGAACCATCAGCATCACGACGGACACTGTAATTGCCACAACCAAAAATGCAGCTGCCATGCGCAACCAGAATCCACTGTCAATATCGATACCGCAGGTGCGTGCGATTGTGGCGGCGGTCAGGAGCATCCGCCAGGAGACGACCCCGAGGACCCCGCCCAACGGCTTTCGCGCACGGACGACGATTTACACCAGCAGCATAATGCGGCGGATAAGTGCGATTATGCGCACCATGAGACCGGTGACATGCACCACCATGAACATGACCACGACAGCTGCTCTGCCTCCGGTCATTGTTCCTGCTGTGGGGATGACTGCGGCTGCGGCCACAGTCACGACGAAGCGCTCACTGCGCCTTACTCGCGTCCGCTGACGATTATAGGTGGCGTACTGGTCGCCGCCGCATTTCTGCCGACGTGGGGAACAATGGCCCCATGGCTTGTGGGCATCGGCACGCTACTAATCGGCTATCCGCTCTTCGTTTCGGGCATAAGGGCAATTATCAAATCGAAGGCGTTAGATGAGCTGAGCCTGATGACCATAGCAGTCGTTGCGTCGTTTGGTTTGGCTGCCACCTCGTCCGACCCGATGGAAAGCCTGTTTGAAGCATTTGCCGTAACAGCGCTGTTCCGTTTAGGCAATTACTTAGAGGCGCGCGCTATCGCCAAAAGCCAGCGCGATATTGAGGCGTTGACTAATATCCGACCAGACACCGCCTTGATCATCTCGCCTGACGGCCAAACCCGCCAGATAGCTGCCGAGCTGGTAACGGTCGGTAGTCTGATACAGCTCCGGGCCGGCGACCGTGTTCCCATTGACTGCGAAATTGTTTCGGGCGCGGGCTATATCGATCTCTCGGCCATCACCGGCGAGCCGATTCCGATTCAAGGCGAACCTAAAACCCGGTTACCCTCGGGTGCTATTAACCTCGATGGGCTGCTGACCTGCCGCACCACCACCTCCTTTGCCGATTCCGCTGCCTCGCGCATCATTCGCATGGTGCGAGAAGCGGCCGACAAAAAGGGCTCAGCCGAAAAGTTGATCTCGCGCTTTGCCAAGGTCTACACCCCGGCTGTAGTGGTTTTGGCCGTTCTACTGGCAACTCTCCCTCCGCTACTGGGTTTTGGTGCTTTTGGCATGTGGCTTTCTCGTGCGCTGGTGTTTCTGGTGGCCTCCTGCCCCTGCGCATTGGTCATTTCGGTACCGCTCACGTTTTTTGCGGGCATCGGCACTGCCTCCCGTGCGGGTATTTTGGTCAAGGGCTCCCGTTATCTTGAAACGCTGGCCAAAACCGACTGCATTGCGTTTGACAAAACCGGGACACTAACTCAGGGTGTTCCCATCGTCGAGGAAATGAAACTTGTCGAAGGTTTTGATCGAGAGACGCTACTCACTTTCGCAGCCGCCGCCGAGCAAAATTCCAATCATCCGGCCGCCAAAGCCGTCATGGCCTTTGCTGGGAAACAACCCGATTTTTTGGTGTCGGATTTTACTGAACATAGCGGCATGGGCGTTTCGCTTATGTACGATGGTAAACGCATTTTGTGCGGTTCGTTTCGTCTGATGGCACAAAACGGTGTGGATTATTCCCCACTGGAGCCCGCAAATATCTATCTGGCCGTGGATAACAGGCTGGCTTGTGCCTTTACTCTGACCGATCTTCCTCGCAAAGAAGTGCCTCAGGCACTGGAGATGCTGCGCGACTTGGGTATTACGGATTTTGCCATGTTGACCGGCGATGCACAAAATGCCTCTGCAAAGATTGCAGCCTCGCTTGGCATCACCAATGTGTTCGCCCAACTTTTGCCGGAACAGAAGTCTGAGCGTCTCGCCACTTTGCGCAATACCCATCGCACCACTTTATTCGTGGGTGACGGCATCAACGACGCGCCGGTATTAGCCGGTGCAGATGTCGGCATCGCAATGGGGCTGGGCACCGATACCGCGATTGAAGCAGCCGACGTCGTGCTAGTCAACGAACAGCTCACCGCCATTCCCCGCGCAATAAAAATAGCGCGCAAAACCGTAGCAAAAGCTAATCAGAATATTGCATTCGCCCTCACGATCAAAATCTCTGTGTTGCTGCTTGGCGCACTTGGATTTGCCACGATGTGGATGGCCGTTTTTGCAGATGTTGGCGTAACCATTTTGGCGGTGCTCAATTCTTTGACACTGTTATCAGAGAAGTAATCTTTTAAAAAATGACGCGTGGCTTCCTGCTAAGCTGCGCGTCGTTTTGCTTCCGATTACTGCAACAATAAAAAAGTTACCAGGTACAGATTCGGCTTCAAACATAGCTTTATTATTCAGATACATGGCGTAAATTCGAGAGGAAGTATTTGCTGAGTAACTCTCTCATAGGCGGTCTTTTTGTTTACCCAATGCTTACCCTTTTTATATAATTCTAAAACAATTGATTCTTTATAGGCAAACAGGGCACCCTTATCAGGGCGCCCTGTTGAACGTTTTATTTATATCTTTTCAGGTTTGGGATCAACACAATCGCAATAGCCCAGAAAAGCTGGTAGATGGCAAGCTGTCCAAACCCAATTGCTGACATTGCGCCGGTAAAGGCCAAAAATGCAACCAACGCATAGCCTAGCACCAGGCCTGCCATTTGCAGCACTGTTCCAATGACCATCGCCTGCTTGAGGGTATGGATAGCCGCCAATGCCCGCAAGCGCACAGCTGCGCCTGACAGCGACATGATATAAGCCTCGGCCCGCTCTTTCGGTGCAGTCAGTTCGAGATACTGCTCGCGCAAGTCGGACGGAATGACCTGTATAAATTCCTCGGGATAGTGGTAATCCGTCGCTATTTTGCGAGGCGTAATATTGGGGTCGGTAGCGTGCACGATAAGGCTTAGTTCTTTTTTCGCCAGTACTCGCAACCATTTTGCCACCTCGGGATTTGGGCGGTAACTGAGCACAAACATGGCTGTCACCTCACCCGAATTGGCAAGATAAAGAATCTCACGGTCACCCTTGACATATTTTTTCTCATAATCGTGGGACGGCATTTCGACACCGTGAGCACTCATCAAAGCGCGGTTGCCGATCAGCACCGTTTTGCCGTCTACCTGCGCGCTCAAGCCCTTGCCATCTTTATAAACAACATCGGTGACCGGCTTTAAAATATCGCTCTTGTTACCGATCATCTCCATAAAAATGTTCTTCAACAGGCCGTCCACCTGACACATCAGGCTGGCAGCATCCAAAATCGCCTCGTCAATTCGGCTCTGCGCAAAAGCCTTAATACCGTGCATTTCCACCGCACCTTCGGGATAAAGCCCACCGGAATCGACCGCAACACAGTTCATATCCTCAAAGGCTTCAACCGCGTCATAGCCTGAGATAAATGCCCCCTCGCCCGAAAGGCTTTTGGCAGCCCGCAACAACGGCAGGTTGCCAAGGATAGTGGGCGTCAACGGGGAGGCCATGCAAAGCACGACGCTAAAGATAGTAAATGCCTCAAGCGGCGACCGGTCAAACACCAACCAGCAGACCAGCGATAGCCCCACAGCAAACAACAAAAATATTGGCGCTATATAGCGGCTGAAATTTTCTGAGTAATCGTCACTATATGAAAGCTTCAAAAACTTCTCAGGGAAGTTGACCTTAACTGGGTAAGCGATCGCAGGCTCCGAAAAGCCCTGCCCCTCCGCTAGTTTATCCGCCAGCTTATCGCCGGAAAGTAAATACTCACCTGTGCGTTGCGCGTCCACCGATGCTACAGCAAAATTGCGCTCAATACGCAAAATAATCATGCGCTTGCCGATGGTATTCGCAAACAACGTCAGCCCTGCAATGACAAAATAAAAGCTGCTCTCGCCGGTATGAATCTGATCGGGATTCAAAATCAGGGCAACCCCATGTGCAATAACAGCCAACGTACAAAGCGCCGCAGGCGTATCATGATCCGCCTTTAAGGTGAACAGCGATACCAGTCCCCCGCCTATCACGGCATTGGCGGCTAGCGCGCTGATGACAAACACAACCAGGTTGACCATCATGAATACTCGCATATCCACTTCTGGGCAGATCGGGTTAAAAAGAGGCAGCGGATAGAGATTGCACAGTGCAAGATAGAGCAGCAACAACACACAGCCGCCTGTAACGAGCAACCGGGTCGAAAGGCTGCGCTTAATACCTAAAATATCATAGCGCACATCGCGGGCATCGGCTGGGTTGAGATATTCGCCCTCGTCGTCTTCCTCCACCAACGGCGCCTTTTTAGCTTTGGTGCTGGCGCGCGGTGAAGGCGCTTCCTCGCGCACCTTCTTTACCTTTTTGATCGATTTTTGCTTTACACCGGTAGTGGCCTTTTTCTCTTCCGGTGCCGGTGCAGCTACTGTCCTGCCGTGGCGAAGGCCCCCAAAATATTGGCTAAGACCCTCAATGTGGTCCGAATCGCCATCGTCATCTCCAGCTGCGGTGGCATCCGGTGCAAATTGTGCCGCTTGCTGTTCTTTTTCAATTGCAGAAAAAGAACTCTGCATAAATTTTTGTATCTTTTCCTGTCTCCTCAACTGTAAGCCGTCATCATCCTGAGAGCGAACGGCTGGTATCACCCGCGTTTTATCATTCAATGCGCCAGCAGACGCAGCCCGATTGGTTGGCAAATCTGTGCGCGTCACCACCGCAGAGCGCTCTGTCGGCTTTGCAGTAGACGTAGGGCTCTTGGCAAATGGAGAACCCTCGGCTGGCTTTTCAAAATTACTTTTTGTCCGTTTAGGTACATCAAACTCACCGGTCATGCCTTTGAGCTGAAACGGTGCTGTGCTGCCCTGCTTTTCCTTGGCGGACGGCTTTGAGCGCTCGGGTGTCGGCTCTGAATAGAGCGACGCCTTTTTGACAGAATCCTTTTTGCGCTGCACCTCCGCTAAAATATCGTCCACATTGTAGTTATTGGCCATCATCCCCGCCCCTTCTACTTTGCTTTGATTCCTTTTCTCTGCCGCGTGATCTCATACAACAGAATACCTGCCGCCACTGAAGCGTTGAGCGAATTGACCTTGCCACACATCGGCAGGCTGACCACCACGTCGCTTCGTTCTTTCAACAGGCGAGAAACGCCACTGCCCTCAGAGCCTATCACCAGCGCAACCGCACCAGAATAATCCACTGTGCACCAGCTTTCACCGTCCATGTCGGCGGCATAAACCCACACGTTTTTCTTCTTGAGCTCTTCGACTGTTGCCGCCAGGTTAGAAACCCGCGCAACCGGCAGGTGCTCGGCCGCACCGGCCGAGGCCTTCATCACTGCGGCGGTTAACCCTGCACCGTGCCGCTTGGGTACAATCACACCATGTGCCCCCGCAGCATCGGCCGATCGAATAATCGCGCCTAGGTTGTGAGGGTCCTCGATGCCATCGGCAATGACCACAAAAAGCGGCTCACTACCGGCTCGGGTGAAAATGTCATCCACCGTTGCATAATCACAGGCCGCCGCAAAGGCAATAACGCCCTGGTGATTCACCCCAGGAGAAAGCGCATCAAGTTTTTCACGCGCAACATCCTTGACAGGGACGCCCCGTTCCTTCGCCATGGCGATAACTCTTTTAAGGCTGCCGCTCTCTGTTTTAAGCATCAATATCTTATTCACCGGTCGCTCTGACCGAAGCAATTCAATAACGGGATTACGTCCCGCCACCATCTCGTCAGATGAATCCCTTATATCCTGCATGTATTTCTCCTAATTATTAAGCTTGTTAAAGGAATAGCTATACAATTTATATTATAGCAGATTATGTCACTAAAACAAGCACACGGCACAAAATATGGGGTTTGTTGGCTGATTTAACTGCTGGTTCGTAATAAGCACCCATTCAGCTTTCATTAAATTTGATCTTAGAACTTTTTTCGCCAGTATTCATTCCTATTTTAACCATTGCTCAAATTTAATATACCATTTAAAATAATTTTGCGATGTATACACGGGTTATTTTTACCCTTAGTAATTTTCAGCATTCCACAAGGGCAAGTGCATATGTTGAAAACTCTGTTGAAAGTGTGGAATTCTTCCTGTAATATAAGGCCTTTTACCTGTTAGAACAAAAAGTCAAACAATTTTGTGGAAAAAAACTTTGTTACCAACAGTTTACAAGCCTTGTCGGGCTAGGTCACATTATGTCGAAAGCTTGAATTTTTTCCACCCGATGTTATACTAATAGCTGTGCATAAAAGCACATGAAAGAAAGGTGAGCAACTTGCGAACCCCTATACTACAAAAAAAAGACACCTTCGTTCTGCACATCCCTGAATTTGACCTTGAACAAACGCTGAACTGTGGGCAGAGTTTTCGGTGGAAGCGCGAGACGGATGGCTCTTTTATCGGCGTAGCAGGAATCTACCCAGCACGCATACGTCAGCAGGGCGACGTGGTCACCATCGTCTCCGTCGCAGGCGAAGCCTTTTGGCGGCATTATTTTGATACAGAGACCGACTATTGCGCTTTAAAGCGCTTGTTTTGCAATACCCAACAGCTGGTGGCCCCCTGTGAGTGTGCAGGCGGCATTCGAATTTTACGCCAGGATGGCTGGGAAGCGCTCGCAAGCTTTATCATCAGTCAGAACAACAATATTAAGCGCATTTCAGGCATTATCGAGCGCTTGTGTGAACATTTCGGCGACCCCATCGGCGAAGGGCTCCATGCTTTTCCGCCTCCCGAAAGGCTGGCCAGTTGCACCGTCGAAGACCTTGCCCCGCTGCGCAGTGGCTTTCGGGCGCGTTATCTCATCGACGCCGCACAGAAGGTATGCGACGGCACAGTACGGCTTGATGCGCTGGCTACGCTCCCATTAGATGATGCTCGCACAATGCTGATGCAGATTGTTGGCGTGGGCCGCAAGGTGGCTGACTGCGCATTGCTGTTCGGGTTTTACCGGCTGGAATGCTTCCCGGTGGACGTGTGGATCGGCCGCGCGCTCAAAGAGCTGTTCGCTGATGGCTTTCCAGAGGAGCTAGCCCCCTATGCTGGCATCGCACAACAGATGCTGTTCCACTATATGCGCACGCGACCAAAATAAGAAAAAGCCGATACATAAAGGAGATAGCGGCGACGACTCACCGCTATGATATTCCACAGGAGAGGCCATGCCCGTCGAGGCATCTAGTCATCCGTCTTTTAGGCGAGGGTCCTTTACGGGGAAATTTTCACGGAAGCCTCTCTTTCCCACTCCTATTTTTTTAACCCTAGAAATGGATATGGGACACCGCCTCTTGCCGCCAAGCTAAAAATTCAACCAGAACTTTATAAAAAACAGCACCTTCCCCAATTGGAGAAAGCGCTGTTTTTATTTATTTTATAGATCGGTGATACTCACAAGGTCGATATCAGCCATCCGCTTTTTAGAGAGCAGGCAGTCGGCCAGTGCATTGGCGGTGTCTAACGCTGTCAGGCAGACGATAGAATGGTCTACTGCGCGGCGGCGCAACTGCACCGACTGGCTCGTCTTGGGGTTCGCGCCTCCCTTTGAAGTGGAGATCACATATTGAACCTTACCGGAGTCGATTAAATCTATGACGTTTGGTGACGCATCCTGCATGGGGCGCACTGAGTTGGTAGCGACCATCTCTCTGTTGAGCGCCAGTGCCGTGCCCGGCGTTGCGTAAAGCTCAAAACCGAGCTTTTCAAACTTCCCCGCAATCTTGGTGATTTCGGGCTTGTCGGTATCACGCACCGAGATCAACACACCGCCGCGCTCCTCAAGCTTGTAACCCGCGGCGACAAGACCCTTTAACAGCGCCTCCTCAAAGGTTTTTGCGATGCCAAGTACCTCGCCGGTGGACTTCATCTCCGGGCCGAGCTGTACATCGACGCCGCGCAGTTTTTCAAAACTAAACACGGGTACCTTGACCGCTACGTATGGGGCGTCTGGGTAGAGCCCGGTGCCAAAGCCCAAATCCTTGAGTTTTGCGCCCAGCATGATCTTGGTGGCAAGGTCAACCATCGGCACGCCGGTAACCTTGCTGATATAGGGTACCGTACGCGACGAACGCGGGTTAACCTCAATGACGTAAACCTCGTCGTTATATACCACATACTGTACGTTGACCATGCCGATAACTTTAAGTGCACGTGCCAACCTGCCGGTATAGTCGATGATGATGTCCTTGATGCGGGGCGAGAGTGTGCGGCAGGGGTAGACCGAAATTGAGTCGCCCGAGTGGACGCCAGCGCGTTCAACATGCTCCATGATGCCCGGAATCAGATAATCTTCACCGTCGCAGATGGCGTCGACTTCAACCTCAGTACCCATCATATACTTATCGACCAGCACCGGGTTTTCCAGCATGGTAGCGGTGATAATGCCCATATATTCGATGACCCGCTCGGTGTTATGGGCGATAACCATATTCTGGCCGCCCAACACATAGGAGGGACGCAACAACACCGGATAGCCAAGAGCTTCCGCAGCTTTAACCGCCTCTTCGGTCGTCATGACAGTGTCGCCCTTGGGGCGCGGAATCTGGCAAGCTTCCAGAATCTCGTCAAAGCGCTCGCGATCCTCGGCGGCGTCCACCGAGTCGGCGCCGGTACCCAGAATGCGCACGCCTTTTTTCGCTAGATAACTGGTTAGTTTGATGGCGGTCTGTCCGCCGAACTGCACCACGACACCGTAAGGCTTTTCGGTCTCCAAGATACTGTCAACACTTTCAGGTGTCAGCGGGTCAAAATAGAGCCGGTCGCCCGTGTCAAAGTCGGTGGAAACCGTCTCGGGATTGTTATTGACGATAATAGCCTCGCAGCCTTCTTCTTTAAGCGCCCAGACGCAGTGCACCGAGCAATAGTCAAACTCAATGCCCTGACCAATCCGGATGGGCCCAGAACCGAACACAATCACCTTTTTCTTGTCGCTAGCGTGGTGTGCAATAAACTCCGCCGCTTCATTCTGCTCGTCGTAAGTCGAGTAGAAATAGGGCGTTTCAGCCGGAAACTCAGCCGCACAGGTGTCAACCATTTTATAGCTGGCAAAGCGGTGGAAGGGCGCGGGGTCAATACCGGTCATTTTTTGGATGGTGCTATCTAAAAAGCCAAACTTCTTGGCCCGCATATAGATGGTCTCGTCCAGCTTGCCCCGTTCAAGAATTTGCTGCATTTGGGCGAGGTTCAAGAATTTATATAAGAACCATCGATCGATGCGCGTGATTCGGAAAATTTCCTCAACGCCCTCGATACCACGATAAAGCGCTTCATAGACGGCAAACAGACGCATGTCGTCGCAGGTTTGCACGCGGGACATGACCTGATCGTCACTCTCATTGGCCAGTAGCGGCGAACGCATCGAGTCAAGCTTTAGCTCTACCGACTGCGCAGCCTTCATCATCGCCTGTTCAAAGCTGGTGCCGATGCTCATGACCTCGCCAGTCGCTTTCATCTGGGTTCCAAGCTTCTTTTCGCCGTAAACAAACTTGTCAAACGGCCAGCGCGGGTATTTAACGACGATGTAATCGAGTGCCGGTTCAAAGCAGGCATAGGTGCAACCGGTAACAGCGTTGACAATCTCATCAAGAGTATAGCCGATCGCAATTTTGGTCGCCACCTTGGCGATGGGATAGCCGGTCGCCTTGGAGGCAAGCGCTGACGAACGGGACACACGGGGGTTGACCTCGATAACCGTGTATTCAAAGCTATCGGGGTTCAGCGCAAACTGGCAGTTGCAGCCACCTTCAACGCCGAGTGAATCAACAATTTGCAGCGAAGCGGTTCGCAGCATCTGATATTCCTTGTCGGCCAACGTCACCGCCGGCGCAATAACAACCGAGTCGCCGGTGTGTACACCAACCGGGTCGACGTTTTCCATCGAGCAGACGGTGATGAGGTTGCCCTTGGAGTCTCGAATAACCTCAAACTCAATCTCCTTCCAACCTGCAACGCAACGCTCAACGAGAATCTGCTGAATTGGCGAATGACGTAGGCCATTTGTGGCAATCTCACGTAGATCGGCGATGTCACTGGCAATGCCGCCGCCTGTGCCGCCAAGGGTGAACGCTGGGCGCACAATGACCGGGTAGCCAATTTCGTCGGCAAAGGCCAGCGCGTCATCGAGGTTGGTGACGACCTTTGAGGGGATGCAGGGCTGGCCAATGGACTGCATCGTATCCTTAAACAGCTGGCGATCCTCTGCCTTGTCAATTGTCTCGGGTCTCGCACCAAGCAACTTGACATTATGCGCCTCTAAAAAGCCATCCTTGGCAAGCTGCATCGAAAGGGTCAGGCCGGTCTGTCCTCCCAACGTGGAAAGTACGCTGTCTGGCTTTTCAATTTCGATGATGCGTTTGATAGTCTCAAGGGTGAGCGGTTCAATATAGATGCGGTCAGCCATCCGCTTGTCAGTCATAATGGTTGCGGGGTTTGAGTTGATAAGCACCACCTCAAGCCCTTCTTCTTTGAGTGCACGGCATGCCTGGGTACCCGCGTAATCAAACTCGGCAGCCTGTCCAATCACGATAGGGCCCGAGCCAATCATCAAAACTTTCTTTATATCCTTGCGCAACGGCATAATTACTTGCCCTCCTTGCTCTTATCGATCATGGCAATGAAGTTATCAAACAGATAGGCGGTGTCGGCTGGTCCAGCGCAGGCCTCGGGGTGGAACTGTACTGTGAAAACCGGTGACTGAAGGTAAATAACACCTTCGCAGGTGCGGTCATTGGCGTTGATGTGGCTAACCTTTCCAACCTTGGGGTCAAGAGAATCGGCCAGTACCTCATAACCATGGTTCTGAGTCGTAACATAGGTGCGGTCACTCGCTAAATCAATGACCGGTTGGTTGCCACCGCGGTGGCCATAGCCCATTTTGACGGTTTTGCCGCCCATAGCCAGGGCCATTAGCTGATGCCCAAGGCAGACACCCATCACCGGCAGTCCCACCGCAACGATGGCGCGCAAATTTTCAATGACCTCGGCGTTTTCTTGGGGATCCCCAGGGCCATTTGAAAGCATAATGCCATCCAAGTTCATCTCTTTGAGTTGGGCGGCCGTGGTGCGCGCCGGCACAACCGCAACGTCACAGCCGCGCGCGCGTAGACTTTCTCTAATGTTACGCTTATAACCAAAATCAAACAGCGCAACGCGGTATTTTCTATGACCGTGCGCCGGATAAATCTTAACAGTAGTGGCAGTGACTGAATCGACTGCCTTGGTGACCGTATATTTTTCAATCTCAGCCAACAGCTTGTCTTTACCTTGCTCTTCAATTGGCACCGTTGTAATCACGCCGTTCATAACACCGTGCTCACGTAGGCGGCGGGTGAGTGCGCGGGTGTCGATATCAAATAATCCGATGGTGTTGTGTTTTTTCAAAAAGAGATCAATGCGCTCCTTGGCGCGGAAGTTGGAGGGGGAGTCACACCATTCGCGTACAATATAGCCCTTCATATAAATACCGTCCGACTCGACATCATCGTCGTTGGTTCCGTAGTTGCCGATCAGCGGAAAGGTTTGTACGATAATCTGCCCATAATAGCTCGGGTCGGTCAGCGTTTCCTGACATCCCGTCATACCGGTGGTAAAAACCACCTCACCAATGGCCGTTCCGGTTGCGCCAAACGACCTGCCCTCAAAAACCGTCCCATCGGCCAACATCAGCCACGCCCGATCTGCGTTATAAATTGACATGCGGCTCCTCCTATTCAAGTAGGGTGTTTGTATTCATATCTTCTGCATTAGATGTATAAAACGAATAAATTTAATTGATGCTTTCTTAGCATTATAACCTAACCAAAGAACATTGTAAAGTAGATTAAAGTATTTCCAAAAGGGTTTTATCGCTTTCATATCACGCCATGCCGCGAAATTTTACACAATTTTTTATACTAAAAAAGGAACGACAAAATCGCTCCTTTTTATGAATAAATATTCAAATTATTGAAACAGCAATACATAGCCCCTGAAAAAGAAGCTTGAAATTGCAATAAAAAAACGTCAAAACACGTGGTTTTTACCCCGTGCACAAGCCGCTGTTTAATAGATGATTGTCTGAAAAGTGCGCCTGCCATGAATTTTCTTCCCCTTTCTTTAAAAAAATGCGGGTATAACACCCGCATTTTCCTATTTGCTAATGCTGATAATTTTCATCTGATAGATTTTTTTGCTGGGCGTATCGATATCAACAACATCTTCTACCCGCTTGCCGATAATAGCGCGCCCGACGGGAGAATCAACGGTAATGACATCCTCACCGCTGCTAGCAGCACTGCTGCCAATGCGGTATTCAGCCTCGTCGCCAAATTCCATATCCAACAATACTACCTTGGTACCAATGGTAACAAAATCAGTATTAACCGTCTCTACGATCGTTACGTTTTTAAGCTGTTCCTCCAACCGGCTGATACGCGCTTCTAAACGGGCCTGGTCGTTCTTTGCCTCATCATATTCGCTATTTTCAGAAAGATCGCCAAAACCACGGGCAATTCGGATCTTTTCCGAAATCTCGTTGCGCTCAACCGTTTTTAAGTTTTCGAGCTCTTCACGCAGCGACTGGTATTCCTCCCTGGTCATCTCACTAACCGGGGTCTTTTCCTTTGCCATGAATGTTATCCTCCTTTTAAAGGATTGCAATAGATGTATTATATTAAAAAGCATCCCATTGTGTCAAGCTGAATTTTACCTGAAAAAGTTCAGGATTTCAAGCGTCTATTTGCTCAATCTATATGCTTTGTATACTGTGCTGATTACGATTTATGCGGTCTAAAAGCGGCTGTGGCATAAACACAGCCGCTTTTTATAACATTTTCACGCCTTCTTCTAAGGATAATCGGCGATAGTCTAAGGGCTTAACGGGGCACATTTCGCCTTACTCGGAGTCCACATCCTCAGATGTGCTTTCGTCTTCACTGCCCTCTCCAGACGATTCTTCGCTCTCATCTTCACCCACGTCGTCATCTTCGCCGGTGTAGATATATTCCTCTTCGCCTTCGTCGCTGACGTCCTCAGAGCTGCTATCATCGGGATTGGTTACATCGGTTCCAGGCTCGGTCTGGTCCTTTATGATGGCCGTCACGACCTCAAGTGCCTTTTTCAACTGCAGGTCGCTGTTTTCATCTAAATTCTCAAGCTCTTTTTCCAAATCGGGCGACAGTTTGACATCATAATCCGGCTTGACACCGAGACCTTCAAAGTTGGGCGACTTCGGCGGATTGTACCGCGCCACGGTAAAATCGAGCGCTGAGCCGTCTGAAAGTTTGTGTATCTCCTGCATCGAGCCCTTGCCGTAGGTTGTCACACCAATCGCCTTGGCCTTGTTATAATCCTTGAGCGCCTGTGCAAACAGTTCGGCTGCCGAGGCCGATTTTGAATTGATCAGTACCGCCATCGGTAGCTTAACCTCTTCCGCATCACTGGTGATCAACACCTGCGGTGTGGTGCTGTTTCGGTAAGTGGCCGAAATGATCGGCCCCTCGGGCAGCAGCTTATCAAGCATTTTACCTACCGATTCAATCGTACCGCCGGGATTGCCACGCACATCAAAGACCAACGCCTGAGCGCCGTTATCCATGAGCTGGGCCATCACCTTGAAGAACTGGTCAGGTGTGTTATCGTTAAACTGCGAAATGCGGATATACCCAATGTTGCCGATCATGCGGCCCTCCGCAGTGGGCACCTCAACCTTGCGCCGAGTGATGGTATAGCTTTTTTCAAGGCTTCCGCGGCGTACCAGTACGGTTACCGTCGTTCCTGGCTCACCTTTAAGCGCATCGACAGCTGCCTCATAGCTTTCCGCAGTGACGGCCAATTCATCCACCTTGATAATTAAATCGCCTCTGGCAAGTTCTGACACCGCTGCCGGCGAATCGGCATAGACCTTGTCAATCAAAATATAACCGCCGGGATCCGGCGTGCAGACAATGCCGATATCCACCATTCTACCATCATAATCACTCTGCGTTTCGGCATACTGCTCGGCAGTCAAGTAGATGCCGTACTCATCCTCTATGCCCGCAATATAGCCGCGAACCAGATTTTCGCCCAGTGTCTTTTCATCGATGGGGTTAAAATATTTTTGTCGCACCAGACGGTCGACCTCCGCCAGTTTCGCATACATAGTCTCTCGCTCTTTAATGTTAAAAACACGACTGTCAAAGGTCTTCTGGGCATAAATCATCGTCATGATAAATGTGACGGTGGAAAACATTATGGCCAGCGTCACGGCGCCGCCCAGTGTTATTTTTCTATTCATTGGGCTCTCCTTCTCAGGTGGTTTTATACTATTCTCGCATTAAAAGTTGAACAGTATTAAAAGGCAGGGCTATTTCAGATAAGGCCAAGGATTGGTGTATTTACCCTTGACGCGCACTTCAAAGTGCAGATGCGGCCCGGTCGACCAACCGGTCGATCCGACATAAGCCACCGTTTGCCCACGGGAGACTTTATCGCCAACCTTCACCTTTAAACCGCTTGTGTGGCCGTAAAGGGTTGAGATACCGCCGCCGTGGTCAATAATCAGGTAGATACCATAGCCGCGACCCGCAATATAAGTGGTTTGTGTAAACACAACCTTGCCGTCGGCAGCTGCTAATATCGGCTTGCCGTAGATGCCCTGACCCGCCGAATTGGTGCGCGCAATATCAATACCAGTATGGAAATCGGTGCCGCCAAAACGCCAGCCGTAGTTTGAAGTGACGGTTTTGTAGCCCGCAACGGGCCACAGCATAATGCCGCCATCGTAGGTTCCGGTGGAATCAATCTTGGCATAGATGGCGTCCACCTCGGCCTGAAC
Source organism: Oscillospiraceae bacterium MB24-C1 (assembly GCA_030913685.1). Lineage (NCBI taxonomy): Bacteria > Bacillati > Bacillota > Clostridia > Eubacteriales > Oscillospiraceae > Oscillospiraceae bacterium MB24-C1. The sequence goes on from CP133187.1 coordinate 1,634,959, forward strand.
TTCCTTCATCTGCTGCGTCAGCTTTGCCTGATTCGCCTTATAGTCCTTTTCAAGCGCTTCAATATCCTGTATTTGATCCTGCGTCTGTAAGAGCTGCTGCGCAAGCTGGGTCTGTTTTTCGGCCTGTTGACCCTTCGAGGTTTCAAGCTCTGTCTTGTCGGCTTCAATAGCCTCCTTGACTTCTTTGATCTGCGCCAGCTCTTTTTGCATATTTTCAATTAATTCGCGGTCATGCTGAGCCACTCGAGCCGTCACCTGCGTACGGGACAAGAACTCGGTGAAATCCTCCGCGCCGAGCACCAAGCCCAACACGCTGGCGTTGCCGGTCTTATACATCACCCGTAGCCGCTTCTTAAGTAACTCAAAGTTGTCCTCGATGCGCAGCTGCTGCTCTTGCAATTCCTCTTCCTTTTTACTGATGCCCTGCTCAAGCAGCGTAATTTTATCGCTTAAAACCGTAATTTGCTGGCGAACACCATAAATTTGATTATCAAGCTGTTTTTTTTGCGCAAGATGCTTGTCTTTTTCTGTTTTAGCCTTATCAATTTGAGACTGAATTGCCTTTTGCTGCTTTTCAAGCTCATCATATTTTGAAGAAAGTGAGTCGAGCTGATCCTTATAGTCGTCCGCATCAACGCCTAAAATAACCGGCGATGCTGAAACGAGCATAAGCACAACAGCAAGATACACCGCCGCCCGCCTTATAGCTTTCAAAATACCACCTCTCCACAAACAATGCATGACAGAAATGTAAAAAAACTGTAAGCGTGTATTTGTATAACTCTTAGTTTAATTTGATCTAAAATTACACTTTTATATATTTACCTACAAAGAAGACACTTCCCAGCGCGCCAATTCCCACACCGGCCGCCAGAAAATAAAGGTAGAGCTTGAGTGCAACCGTCTTAAAAGCAACCAACTGGCCCACGACAAGTGACGCCCAGTAAAACGTGCTTCGACTGACCCAATGTCCAAAGGCGATATAACCGCCCCATAACATAAAAAACGCAAGGGTTGCAGAAATAAAGCCCAGCAGCATACCCTCGGACAAGAACGGCAACCTGATAAAAGCGTCAGTGGCACCGACGTATTTCATAATACTGATTTCTTTTCTGCGATTAAAAACCGTAAGCTTAATGGTGTTTGATACAATGCTTAATGACACAGCTACCAACAACGCAATAACCGCGAGCCCACCAACTGATACCGCCTGTTTAAGACCTGTTACAGCCTGAGCCACCTCGTTGGAAGCGCTGATGGTGTCAATGCCATCTATGTAACCGACCAACTCTATTGTCTCCTGCATTTTGGAGAGATCTTTGACGACTAGGCGGTATGCATTTTGCAAAGGATTATCCTCAATAAGCCACTCGAGCAGCGTGCCGTCGTCACCAAGCTCTTCCATCCATGATTTCAGTCCATCCTCGCGACTGATGAAAGTTACCGACGCCACATTGCTGATGCTTCGGATTTCGGAGTCGATATCCGTCAGTTCGTCACCGACGACATCGTCGGACAAAAACACCATAATCTCGTTTTGTGACTCAAAATAGCCAACCATATTATTAACATTTATAGTGAATAGCATCGAAATTCCTACCAAAAGCAAACAGGCCATCAGCACGCCGATGGCCGCAATCGAAATTGCCCTGTTTTGATAAATATTTCGAAAACCCTCTTTGATTAGGTAACGAAAACTACTGCCGCGCACGTTTGCCTCCCAGATGACCGTCGGCAACAATGTGCCCACCATTGATAACTATGGTGCGATGACGGAATTTGTTTACTAAATTGTGCTCGTGTGTCACCATCATCACTGTCGTGCCGCATTTATTGATTTCACTCAACAGCTCTACAATCTCAAAAGACATGGCGGGGTCGATGTTTCCGGTCGGCTCGTCCGCAATAATCAGCGATGGGTTGTTCACAAGGGCACGCGCCAAGGCGACGCGCTGCTGCTCGCCACCCGAAAGCTGTTCAGGAAAGCGTTTAACCTTGGGCAGCAGCCCGACCAGATCGAGAACATAGGGCACCCTGCGCTTAATCTCACGGGTTGCCACGTTTGTAACCCGCATGGCGAACGCCACATTATCATAGACGTTCATCTGCGGGATAAGCCGGAAATCCTGGAACACCACCCCGATACCTCTGCGGTAATAGGGCAGCTCGCTGCGGCGCAGCTTGCCCACGTCACATCCGTCCACATAAACCTTGCCGGAGGAAGTAGCCTCCTCCCGGGTAATAAGCTTAAGCATCGTGCTTTTACCCGATCCGGATGACCCCACCACAAACAAAAACTCGCCCTTTTCAACCGAAAAGGAAACATCACTCAAAGCAAGCTGCGGCCCGCCGTAGCTTTTGCTTACATTTTGAAATTCAATCATGATAACACATCAATACTTAACTGGATTTGCAGTCAGGTATTTTTTAACCATCAATGCCACCTTAAAAACGATGGCATGATCAAACTCACGCAGATCAAGGCCCGTAAGCTTTTTAATCTTCTCCAGACGGTAGACTAGCGTGTTGCGGTGAACAAACA